>DATMSZ010000294.1:0-45868 GCA_035565175.1 Pseudosphingobacterium sp. | reverse complement strand
GCTATTGGGAAACTCACCATTTAAGTAAGCTAAATCGTGAAGATCTACATAAATTAATCCTAACTCTTGACGCAGACCTGTTTTTTTTGAGATTGCTAGTGCTTTAAGTAACCATAATTTTGCGTCTTGGTATTTCTTTTTTTTAAAGCTAACATTACAAAGGAATTTATAGTAAATGACCTTTTCGTATTCACTAGCATATTGATCTGCTAAAATTAGAAGGGAATCGGTTTTTCCTTTAGGCAAGTCCATGTCATCTAATTCATTCAGATTAATACACTGCGTATAAATGCTTTTCGTAAGATTGACATAATCGTTCGCCTGAAGAGCGATTTTATAGCCAAGAGATGCATAATGATAGCCACGCTCATAATCTTGTATATCGTAGTATAAATTTGATAAGGCTTGACAGGCTAAAGAAGGTATTTGCCATTTATTGTATTGGGTTATTCCTAAATTATAGGCTTTATTATAGTGTTTAATGGCTAAATCGAACATGCCAACTTGCGTTTGATAATAGCCCAAATAAAAATGATATTTTGATACGTAGGGAGTGGGGGTATCCTTTGGATGTTTGGTGCTTATTTCAATGGCTTCTTCTAGCGTAGAAATAGCTTCCTTGCTTTTATGTGCCGCAAATTGTGCTCCAGCATATAAGAATAACAAGTTGGTGAAGGTGCTATCTTGAATTAAATTTTGTTGAATGCATTTATTTTTTAATGCTCTAAAGCCTTCTACTTGTTCTTTGTTTGGCAGTGATATTAGTTTATGAAAGGAATCCCATACCTCCTGTGTAAAGGAAGTTTGAGATTTACTTTGATAAGCTAATAAAAGGAGAATCAAAACGATAATCGCTTTTGACATTTTATTTGCCTCGAATGCTATCTGATTTAAATATGGTCAAGTTTTTTAATCCAGTTTGATGAACAATGATTGTATTTTTAACTATAAGAGATGGTATAATTGGTGGGGGAGGAGGAGGAATTGGGATAGGATGGGTGAGCTTATGTGCCACCTCATCTCCCCAAGTGTGCACACCCGGCGCTGCAATTAAAAAAATACGTTTATTTTTATCCAGTTCTTTCACCTCCACTGCTGCTTTCAGGGCCCTTTTACCAAGCAGGTAATTTACTTGTTGCTTTACTTGCTGTGCGGTAATAGCGTCCGAATACTGAAAGATGATTTGATCTTTAATTACAAATTCGCTGTTTTTACGGATTAAAGCATTTGGTAAAGTAGTTGTTAGGCTTTTCATAATACTAGGATTTTAAGGTTATATTTTTATTTCAATAATTTTAACGCATCTTGTTTTCCTTCCAGATTTTTTTCAATTACCTCATTTAAAATCTTTCTGGCTGTTTCTTGGTCGCCTGGCTGATTGCGCAATAAATAGGTGAGCGCTTCATAGTATTTCCCCGGATTACTGTAAAGCTGTGTTTGCGCAGTTAATTGCCGAAAGTAAGCTAAGGCTTCATCATGTTTTTGTAGCTGCAACTGTGCTAAACCTATCACTTTCAACGCTTCAGCATCCGTAGGATGCTTGATAAGATAGGTGGCAGCCGAAGTAATCGACTCCTTGTATTTTTGTTGGTTATAAGCTAGTGTTGCCTCTTGTATGGATTGTTCATCATCGCTTAAATGTAAGGGTAATTCTTTTAGATTTAGGGCTAGGTACTTTTTAGCGCGTAGGGATAAATCTTTCTGATAGAAGTTGTTGAAATAGAATATGGAGAGGATGATTAGCAATACCGCTGCAGCGAAACCTATCCAATTGTTTCGCGACAAAGATTTAGGTGACTCCTTATTAAGATCGCTCCATTGTCGATGTTTCTCCTTTAATAAGTCCTCATGGGCTGCTTGTTGTGCGGCCAAACGTGTTTGTAGGTAAAAAGCACTGTCGTCTGCTAATTCTGTATTAGCGGCCAAATCGGCCTCAAACTGTAGCTTTTCTACCTCCGTTAGTTTGGCATCGAAATAGTGTTCAATCCGTTCTTCCATTTGTCGTTGTTATTAAGCCCTTAACCGTTTGATACGACTTCTTTAGTTTTTCTAAACAGCGAAGCCTGGAGGTTTTCGCTACGGCGGCCGATTGATAGCCTAATTCTTCAGCGATTTCCTTATCGTGATAACCATCTCCCCATGCCGAGATGATCTGTCGACAACGGTCATCCATCAATTGAATTCGCCTTTTTAGAATAGCTACTTCATATTTCTCGCACAATTGGCGCATCGTATCTTGTTGCCCATCAGGTAACAATTCTAGGTAATGATCTAGTTCCTCATGGTTCTCCGTTCTTTTTTTACTTGCTTGTATGGTCCTTAAGCTATCAATGCATTTATTTCGATAGATGTTATAAACATATGTTTTTAAAGAACTCCGTTGTTCAAAGGTGCCCGCATATATATGTTTTATAGTTGCCAATATTGCATCTGAATAAGCCATTGCTGCTTCATCTTCCTGCAATTTGTGCTTCCAGACAGCCTCTTTTATCAAATAACGAAATTTCAAATAAAGCTTATTTTCCCAAACCTGCCGCTGCGGATAGTCTTGTTTAATACCGGTTATAAGATCTTCATCGGTTGCTTGTTTAGCAAATGTAAGCCGCATGTTTATTAGCTAAATAACTGATTTAAAGTTAATAATAATATTGGCTTTTTTAAAAAAAAAATCTTTGCAGCCTTTTTTCTGATTAGCTTCTAAGTAGTTAATTTCTTATCGATGGAAATCCAGATTATCTTCTTTCAAGAGCTTTATATATCGTCAGTGCAAACAACGGTTGGTATAGTAAAATAAAAATTGCAGATAAGAGAATTGGATGCAGATAGTGTAAATCTACCCTATGATTGGGCGATAGAAGGCCCCTTTTACAAAGGCTGGAATACCGAGATAGGTAGTAGTATAGGGCATTTGCCTATTCAGGGGAACGATTTCGATGAAAAGTGTTCAAAAAGATTGATTGCCCACCACTTTTATTTCAAAAGGTGTTGCCGGTAAACCTTGTATATTGTAGATATCTGCAACAGGGTTATCTGCCCAAGCATATCGTACCCAAACGGGGCGTTGAATGGATGGATTGGACAGAATGATGCTATTACCCTTAATAGTGCTTTTAGCCCAAACGAATTTTCCGTCCGATCCCGCTAAACAGAATCCAAGACTTTTGTTTGTTGCCTTTGCTTTGAGAGCCGATCCATGAGTGTCGAAGTGAAGGATTACCTCATGATGCTTCACTTGCCAGGAGCTAACAGTAGGACCATGGGCGATGACATGCCTTTGATGATAGGCTGTTTTGAAGGCTAATAGAGCTAAGCGTTGGGCAATATTCTTTTTATCTAAAGGATGTATATCATTCCACTCTCCTAGATCAATCGCTACCGCCATGCCTGTATTTGGAATGGCAAGACTTTGCCGTTGAACTTCCCGCAGGCTCGCCCATTGGCTTTCTTCCGGTTCCTGCTGCTTCGGGTTGTAATTGGGTAACTGAACATACAAGAAGGGCAAATGAGGGTTGTTCCATTTGGAACGCCATTCACTAATTAAATCACCAAGAAGAGCTTGGTAGCTTTGATAGCGCTCAATATTCGATTCGCCCTGATACCATAAAATACCTTTTATGTTATACTGAAAGATTGGGGAGGCCATGCCATTAAATAATCCGGCTGGTTGGTACTGAAAAGTAACCAGATCATTCGGAAAGGGAGGCGCGCTGCAACCAACCTGATACGACCATTCACCTTTTAAATCAATTGTGCCAACAGGTGTTTTTAATTTGTAATCTTTATCTGCTATAAAGGCTCCTTGTCCGTTTTGACTTATTACTCGTATCACAATGGTGTTTTTACCACGTTTCAAGACACCGTTTGGGATGGTGTAACGTCTGGGTGGATATTGATATCCTGTGGATCCAACAAAGGTACCATTTACGTATACTTCATCGCTGTCTACAATCCGGCCTAGAACGAGCAGGGCGTGTTGAATGGCTCTTGAATCTGTTATCTCTATCTCTTTCTTAAACCATACGCTACCATTAAATTTTCCCTTTGTGACGCCTATGTCGGCGAAAAGATTTTGTTCATCCCAATTTCCAGGAATATCCGCGACCCGTTTGGCTGTAAAAGAGTAGGTGGTGTCATACCATTTGGGCTTATTAAGCACCCCTTGGTCGCGACTATCCAAATCGTCCCTCCAATTTTTTATCTTTTCTTCATCGGTCTTCTTAATGCTATTCACTAAGCTGCTATCTTTATATAAGTGAGTTTTGGCCAGCTGGTCGGGATATTTCTGTAGCACATCTTCACTTAGCCACGCTTCAATGGGTGAACCGCCGACGGCGCATTTTATGATGCCAATTGGGATGTTGAGCTTCTTGTTTAATTCTTTTGCAAAGAAATAGCCTACAGCAGAGAATGCTAATACCTGTTTTGGTGTTACAGCTTTCCAGGTTCCTATTTTTACGTCATCAGCTGGTGATGAGAAAGAATAACTCAACGGTACGTTAAATTGTCGGATAAATGGATCATTAGCAACGGCAATTTCTGCGCTATATTTTGGCTCCACACGGGAAATTGGCAGCTCCATATTGGATTGCCCTGAACAAAACCAAACATCTCCTAAAAGAATATCATTGATTATAATACTATTTTCTCCATGAATTTCCATATCGTAGGGACCTCCAGCTGGCAGGGCTGGTAAATTTATTTGCCATTTTCCTTGGGCATTCGTGATGGTGGTGGCCTCATGTCCTCTAAACTTTACGGACACTTTTTCTTGAGGAGCAGCCCAACCCCAAATGCGAATAGCTTGTTCCCGCTGTAAAACCATGCCATCACTGATAAGTTTTGGAAGTGTAATGTGCGCAAATGTTCTCCATATGGTAGTGCCATAAAACAGGAGTAGGAGAATAAGATATTTTATATGTATCATACGAATGCTAGCTAACGGGTTTATTTTGCTGTTTAATTGGTTAAAACAAATATAAAAGACGGGACACTGTTTTGCAACCGATTTCATTTAAAAATGTTTATTTGACGTTTGTTTCTTTCCATACTTTTTTATGCCTTCTTTTTATATTCTCGTTACCGATCTCTATGAGTCGCTTATAAACCGGGGCAGTTAGTTTTCTTTTTTGTGATTTAAAGAAAGTGTAAATGTGAAATCGGTTGCAAATGTTAACCTTTAAAGTGCTATATTTCATGATATTGGCTTATGGGTAACGTTAACGGCCTGATTATCTTCGTGAAAGAATTTGTTGTAGAAACAAAAATTGCTATCTTGTACTCAATAAAAATTCTAGATCTCGTTACCAACGATTCTTTAAAACCTATTTTATGTGGCTAAAGATATTTTTCAAAACTTTATTGTTCTGCCTATTAAGCGCGGTTTGTTTAACGATTGCAAAGGCAGATGGATTGGCATTGAACTTTAGAAAATACTCATCGAAAGATGGACTTTCTTCCAATACGATTTTTAGTTTGTTAAAGGATAGTTATGGCTTTTTATGGGTGGCAACCGAAGACGGTCTTAATCGTTTTGATGGTACGAATTTTAAAGTGTACAGACACGATAAAAACAATCCCTATAGTTTAAGGGCGAACCATGTTACGGCATTGCATGAAAGCCCAGATGGATCACTTTGGATAGGAACAAATGGGGGATCATTAAGCACTTATGACCGAACGAAAGATGCCATCGTAAATTATCTGCCAAGCGGACGGTTGGGAGGAATGAGTGCTGCCATAACCTCGGTTTGTACGGATGAGGAGGGTAATATTTGGGTGGCTTCTTATGAAGGACTCTATGTCATACATCGAATAAGTAAAAAGGTTATTTATTATGATTCGGGTACTAAACAACATGACAAACTGAAAACCCCCGTGTCGCTTTGCCTATTTAAAGACAGCAAAGGACGTATGTGGGTGGGCACAGATAACGGACTTTATTTGTACGATTTAAAAAGGAATAGCGTAAAGCAATATATGCACGATGATCAAAAGGAATACAGTATCGCTCACAATATGATTTATGCTATTACAGAAGACGAGAAAAATAATATATGGATTGGGACGAGGGAAGGAGTAAGCATGCTGATGCCAGATGGCCAGCGTTTTAAGAATTTCAGACATACTGCGACCGATCAGCATAGCATCAGTAGTAATACGGTATATGCACTGGCAATCGATGGAAAGCAAAGACTTTGGATCGGTACGGATGAAGGCTTGGATATATTGGACTTAAATACGCAAAGTGTACAGAATTGCCGTCCGGAGAAACGGAATTTACATAGTCTGAGCAGCCGGTCAATCCGTTCAATATTAATAGATAAGGAGGGTATTTATTGGGTGGGTACTTATCAAGGTGGTTTAAATAAATACGATACAAATATGAGTTGTTTCAACTTGCGTGAATTTAACCCTTTTGATATGCATGGATTGCATGCACCGATTGTCACCTCTTTTGCCGAAGGCAAAAAGGGGGTGTTTGTAGGAACAGATGGTGGTGGCTTACACCTATACGATCGCGGTTCTGGGTTGTTAAATCATATCGAACTAAAGGGCAAGAGGAAGGACAGAACGCATGATTTATCCATTTTGACTATGGAAATGGGCCGGGATAAAAAATTATGGATTGGAACTTACATGGACGGTCTTTTTTGTTACGATCCCGCACAGGGCAGCTATAGGCACTTTGAGGAGGGAAGGGGGCGTTCTGATCTGAACCATAGCGATATATTCTGTTTGAAGGAGGATCGACATGGAGACATTTGGATTGGTACCAATGGTGGTGGCGTAAACGTGTTGAGATTAAACGGCGGCCAGATCGATAAGTTTATGCATGACCTGAAAAATAAGGACGATGTAGGCAGGCCTTCCAGTAATGTTATCCGTGCGATAGAAGAGGACCATGCGGGAAAGATGTGGATTGGAACTTTTGGGGCTGGTTTATCGGTGTATGATCCATTGAGCGGGCGTTTCACTTTTTACAATAAGAAAAACAGCGGCCTACCCAGCGATTACGTACTATCGGTGCTAGAAGATCGTAGGGGAAATATCTGGGTTGGCACTAGTGGAAATGGTATTGGTTTGCTGAAGAATGGCGCAAAGCGTTTTATTTCCTTATCAGAGAATGACGGACTGGCAAATGGATTCATTGTAAAGATAGTGGAAGATACCTCGGGGAAGTTGTGGTTTAGTTCCAATCAGGGGTTAAGCAGCTACGATATGAACACGAGGAAATTTAAAAACTTTTCACATCAAGTTGGTCTTCAATCGAGTGCATTTGTTCTCGGTGCAGGGCTACGCCTGGCGGACGGAGAATTATTTTTTGGCGGGCAAAATGGCTTTAACCATTTTTACCCTGGTCGACTAAAGACAAATCGAAACATTCCGGAAGTTGTGTTGACCGACCTGAAAATAGACAACCAATCGGTTTTACCATCCAAAAATGGACCCATCCGTCGCTCAATCTTATCCGCTAACGAGATTCTGCTCAAGTATAAGCAGAATTTTTCCATTGCCTTTGAGGCCCTTAATTTTACAATTCCGGAACAGAACCAATACGAATATCGGTTAGAGGGTTTTGATAAGGGGTGGATTCGCGCAGGAAAGGAACACAGTGCATACTATACTAACTTGGATCCCGGCGAATATACCTTTCGGGTACGCGCGAGTAATAATGACGGAGTCTGGAACAAGCAAGGGAAATCGATTAAGGTAACCGTAGCTCCTCCATTCTGGCGCACTATTTATGCTTACATTGCTTATCTTCTCCTTGCAGCAAGCATATTGCTTGGTATTCGCCAACGTGGAATTAAAAAATTAGAAATGAAGTTTGCGATTGAACAGGAACGCCTACGCACTAAACAGTTGATTGAGCAGGAACGTAAGGAAGCAGAGCACCTGCGTGAGCTGGATCGGATGAAAATTAAGTTTCTGACGAACCTAAGCCACGAGTTCAGGACACCGATATCCCTGATTATGGGGCCTGTCGACAATTTGCTGGCGCAAGTCAAAGACACTGGGCTTTTCAGTCAATTAAATTTGATCAAGCGAAATGGACGTCGATTGTTAAATCTGGTAAATCAATTGCTTGACTTCCGTAAGATGGAGGAACAAGAACTGAAGCTGCGATGTAGCAGCGGTGAGCTGGTGTCTTTTATTGAAGAAATAAGTGATTCGTTCAATGATTTGGCCCTTCGTAAACAGATAGATTACGCCTTCTATACTGATGTCAAATCGGTAGCAGCAACGTTCGATCACGATAAAATGGAGCGTATTTTGTTTAACTTACTGTCTAATGCCTTTAAGTTTACGCCAGAAAACGGGTCTGTAACAGTGAAGTTAGAGGAGTTGAAAGAGCAATCGGACTTGGAAATCATTTGGGTGCAGGTCTCCGTAAGGGATTCGGGTATCGGAATACCTGAAGAAGCCAAAGGAAAGATCTTCGAGAGCTTTGTACAGCATGACGTCGGCTCGGCAATATTGAATCAGGGAACCGGAATTGGCCTTTCGATCGCTAGAGAATTTGTGAGGATGCATGGAGGTATGCTCTATATGGAGAGCGAGGTAGGCAAAGGAAGTTGTTTTACCTTCGACGTACCGCTTAAGCGAACTTGCCTATTGCCGGTGGAGCCAGACAAGGAACAAATAAGCGATATAAGCGATGAAGAGCTTACAGTGATAGATACGGAAGGCGCTTTAGCGAAGAAGGCTGCAGCTGACCGACCTTCAGTATTAATTGTCGAGGATGACGACGACTTCCGATTTTACATTAAAGATAATTTGAAATCTTTATACCGCATATTTGAAGCTTCCAATGGAAAGGAAGGGTGGCAGCGAACCTTATTTCATCATCCGGATATCCTTGTTTGCGATGTGCATATGCCTTATATGAATGGACTGGAGTTGGCGCAAAAATTAAAATTAGATAAACGAACGAAACATATTCCGGTTATCCTGCTAACGGCGGCTAACACTGAAAAAGCACAGCTACATGGATTGGAATCTGGCGCTAATGATTACATGACTAAGCCCTTTAATTCTGCCGTGTTGCATGCTAAGATTAAAAATTTATTAACGTTAAACCGCACCTTTAAGGATACCTACAGCAAGCAGGTGAAAGTAGTAACGCCCACTCCCGAAATAACTTCTGAGAAAGATAAATTTTTGCAGAAAATATTATCCTACATTGATGTTAACCTCACGAATCCTCAATTATCAGTTGAGGCACTTAGTCGACATCTGATCGTTAGTAGGGCCTCACTTTACAATAGAATGCTGGAGTATACGGGTATGACCCCAGTAGAGTTTATCCGGTCGGTGAAGCTGGATAAAGCAGTAACCTTATTGAAAAGAAGCGATATGAATGTTGCAGAAATCGCTTATCAAACGGGTTTCGCAAATCCTAATTATTTTACAAAGGTGTTCAAGGCTAAATATCACGTGACACCCTCTGAATTCATTCATACGGAAAGAAACATGCACGAGCATCTTCGGGACGATGTCTCAATTTGTTAGGAAATAAGTGCATCAGATCTGAATGTTAATAGGTCTGATGCACTGTGAAATGAAACATGGCTCCGCCTTTTCGCGAGTTTCTTTACGGCGTTAGAATGGGATGAATCATCTCTAGCTTTCCGTCAGGATTATGTTTCAGTTCAGTCACTTTAACGTTTCGTAAATGCGTTTTACCAGAAAGTTCGGTGTCATGATAAAAGATATACCATTTTCCCTTAAATTCCACAATGGAATGATGAGTAGTCCAACCTTTCACTGGCTTCATGAAATGACCTGCATAGGTGAATGGGCCAAGCGGAGATTTTCCTATTGCATAAGCTAGGTAGTGCGTGTCTCCCGTGGAATAACTTAGATAATATTGATCGTTATATTTATGCATCCATGCTCCTTCGAAAAATCGCCTATCATGGTCACCACCGAGGATCGGTTTTCCAGCACTATCTAAGATCAATGCATCTTGTACCTCTCCATCGAATTCAAGCATATTCCCTTTCAGCTTGGCCACTTTACAATTGATGGCTGGCGCGTCGTCTTGTTGCAGGTCTGTTTTTGATCCTTCCGGGTCATACATGCCGTCCTTCCATCGCTGTAGCTGACCACCCCAGATGCCACCAAAGTACATATAGGCGGTTCCATCGGAATCGACAAATACAGCTGGATCTATACTATAACTTCCCTTAATAGGTTTCGGATAAGATTTGAATGGACCTTCGGGATTTTTTGAAGTAGCTACACCTATACGGAAGACGTCTTCCTTATCTTTTACAGGAAAATACAAAAAGTAAGTACCGTTTTTAAAAGCTACATCAGGTGCCCATAATTGTCGACCTGCCCAAGGTATGTCTTTGATATCAAGGGCTACGCCATGGTCGGTTACGGTACCATTAATGTCTTCCATTGATAGTACATGGAAATCGCGCATGGCAAAATGATCACCATTATCATTTTCAGGAGTGCCGGCATCAATGTCATGGGAGGGATAGATGTAGATACGGCCATTAAACACGTGGGCGGAAGGATCCGCTGTGTAGATGGATCGAATTAAAGGAGGGGATAAGAATCTTTGCTCCTTCTGTTCTTCTTTGTCATTTTTTTGTGATTGCTGCTGTTGTTGTTGATTTCCGGAACAAGCATAGATAAATGGAACGGCTAGTAGCCAAACGGACATCTTTTTTCTCATATTTATTGAAATTCTTATTTTTGTTTAAACGAATATTAGTAACCTGGGTTTTGATTTCCACTGATTTGTGGGTTGTTGTCAAGCTCGGCTTGAGGGATGGGCAATAGCTCATCTCTACCTGGGCGGAAATATGGGATGGGCTCAACGCCAAAGTATCCCTTTGGTCGCCAACGTAAGATATCGGTATTGCGCAACGATTCGTTCGATAATTCAACAGACTTTTCGTGTATAATGGCTTTGATTATGTCCTCTTTAGTTGCCACAGGGAATTGAGCTGTAGGGTAAGGAGGCATCGCAACACTTGCTCTGGTGCGCACTTGGTTTAAGTAGCTTACCGCCGCCGTTAAGTTACCCAGCTCTGCTTCGCATTCAGCTAAGTTGATGAGGACTTCTGCGTAGCGAATAATACGTTGATTATTACCTCCTGGATGATAGCTTGCGCGACTTTTACTTTCCTTGTAGATAATCATAAACTTGCGAAAACTAACTTTCTTCCGTACACCGTTCACAATGGATGCATTATTGTTCTGATCGGCATCGGTAAGTACATCTGCTCCATTATTGTAACGATCACCCGTTTGATAAAAGCTGTAAGAGAAGCGAGGATCGGTTTTTTCAGCTCCGGTTTCCATGCTTTCGAACTCGTTCAGCAGCTTGTTGGAAGGGATAAGGTTACGCCAAGCAACCGGGTTATACTCTTGATTCCGTATAGTCGATTGTGCCGCATTAGGCGAATCATCGGTACTCCAATTAAAATCATTATCGCCTTTATCGACATAAACAATTTCGAAAATTGATTCACTATTAAATTCTGTTTCTTCTTCAAAATTATCTAGATAACGGTCGGTTAAACGATAGCCGTCTGCACCGGCAGTTGGAATTTTGAGAAGGGCTTCTTTGGCACCGGTATAGTCACCCTGTTGCATCAGTACGCGTCCGAGTAAGGCATTGGCTGCTGCGTGGGTTATTCGACCATTTTCTGTAGCGGATCTACCTGGTAATATATTCGCAGCCTCCTTTAAGTCTTGCACGATGAATTGATACACGGTGCCAACCTCCGCCCGTGCTTGATAATCGGAGGGCGACTTAACAGTTTCGATGTACATTGGTACGGCACCCCACTTGGATACCAATTCAAAATAGGCCCAGGCGCGTAAAAATTTAGCTTCTGCTAAACAGCGGTCGCGCAATGCCGGATCATCGGTTACATTAGGTCCGTTTTCGATAACCGTATTGGCTCTATGGATAACGGTATAAAGCCCATTCCAAACGGCATTCATGACACTATTGGTTGGGTCGACGTTTCCGTTTAGTATCTGCGCTCTAGGTACTTCAAGTTGACTTCCACCGGCAGCAACGTCATCACTACGTAGATCGTGAAGAAAATACCATTCACGGGCAACCAAATTGATACCCCTTACAGTAACATAGATGGCGTTGGTACCTGCTTGCAGCTCGCCAGCTGTTTTAAAGTATTGATCGGTTGATACAACATTTTCATTGTTGGTATTCAATGCGTCTTTTTTACACGCATATAAACTGATCCCTATTGAAATTGCAAGGAATCGTATGATTAGTTTTTTCGTCTTCATCGGATTATAATTAAAATGATGCCTGAATGCCTAATTGAAAAGAGCGCGGACTTGGATATTGCCCATAGTCGACGCCGTTGGTTAGTGTACCGTTTTTGGAACCGATTTCCGGATCCAGACCCGTATAGTCTGTTATCGTAAACAGGTTCTGGGCGGATACGTAAAACCGAAGTTGGCTGATACTTGTCCAGCCAAGTCCCTTTATCCATTGTTCCGGTGCGGTGTACCCAAGCATAATATTCTTTAATCGCAAATAAGATCCATCTTCGATCCAACGGGTAGAAGGTCGTACATTTTGATTAGGATCTCCGTTTACGGCACGTGGAATGGAAGTGTTGGTGTTTTGAGGAGTCCAAGCGTTTAGGACCGATTGATCTGCGTTGAAAAGTCGCGGCATACCTTCACGAATAATGCGGGCGGCATTAAAGACGTCATTGCCTTGTACGCCTTGAAAAAATAAGGCAAGATCAAAATGTTTATAGTTCGCTGAAAAGTTCAATGAATAACTGAATTTAGGCATAAAGCTGCCAATAAAGGTCCGGTCTCCATCATTGATTACGCCATTGCCGTCTAAATCCCTAAACTTCAGGTCGCCCGGTGCCGCTCCGTTCTGTCTGGCATGTGCTTCAATTTCCGCCTGGCTTTGAAATATACCTTCCACGATGTAACCATAAAATGACTGGACGGGTTGGCCAACAACTGTATTGGTGAGCGGACCGCCCCCTCCAAAGTCAGCATCCCCGCCCGCTGTGATCGACGCATTTTCACTATTTAGACGTAAAACTTTATTACGGATAATGCTCATCAAGCCGGTTACATTCCAGGTGAAATCACCGCTGGTTTTGTGATATCCCAATTGAAATTCAAATCCTTGATTCTGCATGGCCGCTACATTTGCTAAGGTACCCGTTCCGTTAAAACCAAAGCTGGTGGGGGTGGGCACCGTAAGAATCAGGTTGTCCGTTTTCCGTTTAAAATACTCGGCTACCAAAGTGACTTTATTGTCTAGGAAACCTAAATCTAAACCAATATTGGTTTGTTTCGTTTTTTCCCATGCTAAATCAGGATTACTCAAACCGTTATAGAACGATCCATTTCCATTTACAATGGTGCCGTTGAATGGATAAGTGGCCTGATTCCGTTGAATAGGTTGTAAGTAAGGATAATTGCCGAGTAAGACGCCATTGATACCGGTTATACCATATCCCCCGCGCACCTTAAATTCGGAAATCCAAGGTGTGTTCTCCATAAAAGATTCGCGATCTATCTTCCATCCCGCTGAAACGGCCGGGAAGTTTTCATATTTATTGCCAGGGGCGAAAACAGATAGCCCATCGCGTCGGATGGAAGCGGTAAATAGATATTTTCCATCATAGTCGTAGGTTACACGAGCCAGCATGGAGCGGATCAGGTTCGTTTCGTATAAACTATTTGCGGTAACATTGGTAGCACCATTAAGTGTTTTGACGAGGTTGGTGCTTTGGTTACCGCTTGCTGTTTCGTTGCGATAACGTTGTCCTTGACTTTCGTAAACAAGTGTTGCACCTAGGTTATGGCTATCGAAAGATTTGTCGAAACTCAACTGTTGGGTGAAAAGATGCGTAGTATATAATTGTCGTTGGTTTTCAATTGTAGCGATATTAACAATGGAGGTGCCACCGTCGCTATGTATAGGGGTGTAATTTTGTATAGCAATATTTGAATGATCTACACCATAAGTTGACGTAAATTTCAACCAGGGTGTAAGCGTCAATCTTATATAAGCCGTTCCTAGGATGCGAGTGGTATTGTTAATGTTTTCAACGAGATTGGCTATCTCTACAGGATTGACCGGATCTGATGCATCGAAGCTGTTTTGTGGCCCCATGAAACCACCGAGATTATTTGGATTGTATACAGGAAGGTAAGGTTGCATGCGAATCATATTCACAATGGGCGTGCGATTGCCCGCAGGCACATCAAAACGCTGCTTGGATTGACTAACATAGAAATTTTCACCAAAAGAGAAAAGTTTACTGATCATGTGTTCGGAATTAAGCCGATAATTAAGCCGTTTATAATACAGGCCTTCGGCAATACCTTGTTGATCGAAATAACCAGCACCCGTATAGAAATGTGATTGCTCATTTCCGCCATTCAGTGAAAGGTTGTATTGCTGAAGGGGTTGATTGTTGCGAAAATAGGCATCCTGCCAATCAGTATTCGTTTGTGCAAAAGTTTGTGTAGCGCCATCATAGATTGGTTGATTAAAATTTTCGGGTTCCAAACGGGGAGGAAGCGGCGCGTCAGCTCCGTTCAGCGCCCGTTCATATTGTAAATATTGTGCGGTATTTAATAAGTTGAACTTTTTACTAGGACTTTGTATACCGAAATAAGAATCGAAATTTATCTGCAATCGATCACGCGCTGCACCTTTTTTGGTTGTAATCATCACCACACCATTGGTAGCACGAGAACCATATATAGCAGCAGAACTTGCGTCCTTAAGAACGTCAACTGATTCGATATCCCGGGCATCAATGTTAGATATAGCGGTTGGAAAACCATCCACCACATAAAGTGGGTCGGAAGCAAAACTAATAGAACTGATACCTCTTATCGCCACAATAGGGGAGCTTCCGGGTGAACCATTATTAGTGACCGTTAAACCGGCAACCCGTCCTTGTAGGGCCTGGTCTGTGCTAGCTACCGGTAATTCAGTGAGCGTTTTGGCACTTACAGAAGACACGGCACCAGTGATACTTGATCGTCGTTGCGTTCCGTAACCTACCACCACTACTTCACTTAACGTCTGTGCGTCACTTTTTAGGGTAATATTCATCGTAGTTCTACCGCTTACAGCAACCTCCTGACTGATGAAACCGATATAGCTGAATACAAGTATAGCATTATCGTTCGGTACATCGATCTGAAAAGCGCCATTTTGATCTGTACTCGAGCTTTTGGAAGTGCCCTTGATGGTAATACTTACCCCTGCCAGTACTTCTCCGTTCTCGTTGGTTACTTTACCGATTACCGTTTTGTCTGCTAAATTTTGGGCAGCGGGCATGTTGCTTCTATTATCCATCGTAGCATCCAGTTTGGCGTTGGGTATATGGACTATCCTATTTGATGCGGATATGGGGTCTATTACGATGAAGGTCCATATAGTGTGAAAGACTGTAATGCGAATTACAGCGCGTATAAAATGTTTTCTCATAATTCTTTCGTTAATTTGATTGGTCTCTCACTTGAGGAGATAACAGGTTTAATAAATTTTTCATGTTTGAAGATTATTGGTTATCTATCGCTATTGGTTAGAGCAGAGGCTGACTTTGGCCTATCTCCAAAATGGAAAGTGGTCAACGTTCGCTTTAGTCAAAGCTAATTCGAGTAGCTCATAGGTAGATAGTACATATGTTTAAAATAGTAGAAAGAATGTTTACAGGTTGGTTAAAATGTGCTATATATTGAACACCTAATCATAGTTGGCTGGTTTTTATGAACGCGCTTACCCAATAAAGTCATGTAGTTAATTTTGATGGTTACTAGAAAAGAAGGTATTGATGTGAGGAGGGGATTGGTTATAGGCTTGACCAACCAATATAGGCGCTTAAATTAAAAGTTAATGGTTCATGGAGACTTTGACCTGGATCCAACCGATTGTTGAAACAAAGAATAGCCTATCCTTATGAGATAGGCTATTCGAATGCCATTGCAATGTTAACGAATCTTACAAATCCACGGTGAATGCTGGAAAAGATTTACTTTTAATATGTAGTTGAACCTTTTTATCTGCTGCTTTTTTATAGATGTATATTAACACCTTGCCTTTGAATAAACTATTGGTTGGCGATGAGTAACTTGTCAGGTTTTGATGATCGCCATTTTCCATTCCACGAAATTCAGCCTGTCCGTTAACCTGAACGTCAACAGTATCATTTGCTGCGAATACTGGATTATTGTTTTCATCTACTGCAGTAATCAATATTTCTTTGAGTGGTGCCGTCGGATCAGTCTCCAAGCGCTGATAAATTAGCTTTACTGCTTTTTTAGACGTGCGTATCTCATCCTTTGTAAGTACTGTGTCTCCGTTATAAGCCTTTGCTTCTAATTTTCCCTCTTCAAAGGGGATATCCCAGTAAATGAATCCGGTATTGGATTCTTTTTTAGCTTTTCTTCCAAATGATTTTCCATTGAGAAATAGCTCCACTTCGCTTGCATTGGAGAAAGCGGTTACCCGTTGTTGTGCACCATAGGCAGCACTCCAAATCGGATCAGCTTTCTTATGACTCCAAATGCCATTATCGTCGCCATCGGGAACTGGTGAAGTTCCGATATAAACCATGGGCTCTTCTGACCATAAGCTTTGCCTGAAATAATACTCAGGTTTTGGAAATCCTGCTAGATCTAACAAACCTGCGCCATTACTCCTGTTGGGCCATTTGCCAGCTTCCCCAAGATAATCAATACCTGTCCATAAAAATTGACCGGAAATATAATCGTTGGTATCAACAGCGAGCCAAGCCTTATACTGCATACCATTCTCACTGCCATAAATAATACGAGATGGATACTTAACGTGATCTTCTGCATATCGGTATTCTTGGTAATTATAGCCCACAACATCTACATTGCTAGGATAGGAGGTAGTATTTGACATCACCACACCTGCTAAGGCCGCTGTAATGGGGCGTGTAGTATCGATACTTTTTGCCGCATCTGCCAAACTTTTGGAGAGCGCACCGAGCCGAGTTGCAGGGGGATGATCAGGTAGATATCCTTTTCCGTAGATCTGTGGATTGTTGCCGCCGCTCAATACCTCATGGCTGTATGGGTCGTTCGGATAGTCTACCTCGTTGCCGATGCTCCACAAAATAATGGAAGCCTTATTGCGATTTCGCAAGATCATATCTTTAACATCCTGAATGGCCCAATCTTTAAAATGTTTATAATAACCATCTTTTCCCGGTACTCCAACATTCCAACCAGCAATCCATTTGTTCTTTCCAAATTCCCACTCATCAAAAGCTTCATCCATTACTAATAAACCTATTTCATCGCATAAGGAATAGAAGAAATCGGCATGTGGATTATGACTCATCCGTATGGCATTTACACCTCCATCTTTGAGGGTTTTTAAACGGCGGCGCCAAACATTTTCAAATGTTGCAACGCCTAAGGCACCTGCATCGTCATGAATACAAACGCCTTTGAGTTTCATGTTCCGACCGTTTAAGAAAAATCCTTTGTCGGCATCGAATCGAAAAGTTCGGAATCCGACTTTTTCTTGGTATTCATCTACGGTTTTGCCATTGGTGCCAACTTTTACGGCTAATGTATAAAGATAGGGGCTGTCGACCGACCAGCGTCGAGGCTTAGCTAGTGTAAAAGTGGTCTGCACTTCCTGCTGTTTATCTCCCGACAACATTACCTCTTTCTCTTCTTTGGCAACCACTTTACCACTTCCATCTAGTAACATAATCTCCATCTCTGCGGCAGCCCTAGAAGCATTATCATTTTCCAGCTGAATACGTACATGTCCTTTAGCTTCTTGATCAGTTACCTGTGGGGTAGTGAATGCAACCCCCCATGTGGCAATGTGCAAAGGATTTTGCTTCAGTAGGTACACATTCCGGTAAATACCAGAGCCAGTATACCAGCGGGAGTCAGCAAATTCTCGGTGATCCACCTTTACAGCAAGCACATTATTTCCGCTCTTTAAATAAGGACTTAGATCATAGTAAAAGGAAATAAAACCATTAGGTCGTTTACCGAGATGATGACCGTTAATCCAAACTTCCGCATTTTTGTATACGCCATCAAAATAAATGGTCCACTTGGTTTTTTCAGCTTCTTTTGGAAGCTGAAATGTTTTTCTATACCAGCCGATACCACCTGGTAAATAACCTGTCGCGCTGGCCCATTGCTTGGAAAAAGGACCTGCTATGGTCCAATCATGTGGCAAGGTTACAGCTTGCCACTTTTGATCGTCAAAAGAAACTACTGCACCCTCTGCTACGTCACCCAAGTGGAATTTCCATTGATCATTGAACAAGACTTTGCTCTGCTGGGCAATCGCTGGTAACCATAGAACGAAGCCTATTAGTAAACTGAGGAGTTGTTTCATATTAGCTCTTTGTTTAATAACCTGGATTTTGTTGCAAGGTATTGTTAGATGCTTGAATTTCCTCTCTTGGTATCGGTAGCCAATAATGTTTAGCGACAAAGCTCCTGCCATCAAGTGCAACCTTTCGTGTATAAGTGAAGGTATTGCCACTTTTGTTGATGTCTATGCCATACGCAGGTACATTTTCGGTCTGCTCAGCGATCTTCCAACGACGTACATCATAGAAACGATGCTCTTCAAAAGCCAGTTCGATCTGCCGTTCATTGCGTATGAGCTCTCTGAATTCCTGTTGACTTAAACCTGCAGGCACTGCAGGCATCCCTACACTTGTGCGACTCCGAATTTGATTAATGGCATCGCGGGCAGAAAGGTTTGCGCCTGCCGGAACTGCATCTGGTCCCGATAGTTCATTGGCAGCTTCAGCAAAGTTTAACAAAATTTCTGCATAGCGGAAATAAATCCATGGTTGCAAGCCGGCAATATTCCATGGGTTGTTGATAGGCATGTCTTCGTCGGTAAATTTCATTAAGTAATATCCGGTACGGCTGGTATTCCAATTGGAGGGACCATCCTTACTGTCGCGCCCACCCGGCACGAATGTTTCTATAGTTCGTTCCCGGTAACTGGCGCCATTGTATAAAATTGTTTGATAAAAACGGGGATCGCGACCAACATAGGGGTTTTGCGGATCATAACCAGATGTAGGATCACTAATAGCTTTACCATTCGCCATGCGATAGGCATCCACTAGATTCTGTAAAGGCACATTGCCTCCCCAACCATCATAACCATTTGGTCCGTTAGCAATTTCCAGTGGCACATGGCGCGCGCCAACCGAGTAGTAACGGGCAAAAATGATCTCGTTATCATCACTGGTTTTGCGGAATAGCTGTCGGTAACCACCTTGTGAAATAGCGTAACGATTTAGTGCGATTACCTCGCTTGCTGCATTGACTGCCGCCTCCCAGGTGCCCGCATTATAGAGCGGACTGGCGGCATAAAGTGTTAATCGTGATTTAAGTGCTAATGCAGCTCCTTTAGTTGCCCTACCTCGTAGCCAACTACCGTTGTTGCTTTCGGGAAGTACTGCGGCAGCCTCATCAAGCTGCGCGAGCACATAAGCCAAGCTCGTTGCAATATCTTCTCTTTTAAAGAAAGAAGGATCACTGAAATCATCCGTAAGCTCCGTTACCCTATCGCCAACAAGCACTACACCTCCATAATTACGTATCAAGTCGTGATAACGGAATGCCCTAATAAATTTCAGTTCGGCTATAATGAGGTTTTTATGCGCATCGCTCATTGGCACCTCATTAATATGCGTTAAGGCATAGTTACATTCGCGAATACTGCGGTAGCTTCGTTTCCATAAGGTGCCTGCAATACCTGTGTTCTCCGGTAACAGCTGTCCACGCTGAATGAACCAAGTATTGTCATCATTGTTGTAAACAGATTCATCCGAAAGTGATGACCACATCGCATATTCAAATCCTCTTCCAAAGCCTGGAGGGGTCCCTTCATTTTCTTTGTTAACGATTCGTACTCCAAGATAGCGATTCACAACAAAGGCTTCGAACAATACGGAGTCGGCCAAGACGGCTGCATCAGATACTTTATCCGTAGGGGTTACGTCGAGAAAATCTTTCTTGCAGGCAGTTGTTGTTAAAGCCAGAGCGGTTAAAACAAACAATTGTATTTTATTTATGGTATTCATGTTTTTAGCATTTAAAGGTTAGAAACGTACATTAGCTCCTATGTTGATAATGCGTTGTTGAGGATAAAACTGGCCACTCTCACTCGATCCTTCTGGGTCAAAGTCCTTTAACTTGGTAAGTGTGAAAAGATTAAATCCACTAGCAAATACCCGAATGGATTTTAATCCAACTTTACTTAAGAGTGTTTCCGGCAAGGTATAACCTAGTTCCACACTTTTCAGACGAACAAACGCAGTGTTAAACAACCAGAAATCATTTTTATATAATCCGCCGCTGATAGAAGAAGAGGCGCGTTCATCCACGCGAGGGTAGGTGCCATTCGGATTATCAGGGCTCCAACGATTTTCAGCCCAAGTATTAAAGTAATTACCAATGGTTCCTACTTCGGCCAATATATATTGACGTACCCTGCCTTGGCCTGCAAACACAGCCGAAAGGTCAAACTGCTTATAAGAAGCGTTCAACGTCAAACCAAAAGTAAGTTGCGGAATATTACCGAGATCAGTTTGTACCATGTCGTCAGCCGTAATCACGCCATCCTGATTGTAATCTTCTAATATTAAATCGCCAACTTTAGCCCCAGCAACATGTGGGTAAGCATCTAAGTCTTCCTGACTGCGGAAAATACCCATATTGCGATAAAGGAGATAACTGTTTAACGGTCGACCTGTTAAACTTTGATAAGGCAGTACGGCAGGCGATTCATCCCTAAATACCACATTGCTCTTAACATAGGTAATATTGCCGGCTATACCGAAGCTTACTGTTCCACTCCGTTGATAGCCCAAAGTGGCTTCGATCCCTTTATTATCTACTTTACCGATGTTTTCGGATGGCACTAGCGGAATATCAGATTCGTCCGCACTGGGTGTTGATGGGTCAGGATCATAAGGGTTAACAATACCCGTGCTGCCTGGGATTGAAGCATTTCTAGGTAGTAAGATCTTCGACCTTTTTTCTGTAAAGTAAATGAATTCCAGGTTGAAATTCTTCAAGAACTGTGCATTGAAGCCAATATCCGTTTTCTTCGAAACTTCCCAAGTGATGTTTGGGTTGGCTAATTTAATTAAATCGATGCCGGGATAAATTCCGCTACCCAATGTGTAGTAGTTTCTAAGTTTGTAGTTGTTAACAAACTGATTTGCTCCCACATTATCACCACCTAATTCTCCATAAGAAGCCCGTAGTTTCAAATCGTCTATAAAGTGTACCCGATCTTTAAACCAGTCCTCCTGCGAGACACGCCATCCTGCCGAAATACCTGGGAAGTAGCCATTGCGTTTGCCTTTCGGGAAAATGGATGAAGCATCAATCCGTAACTGCGCTTCTATTAGGTATTTTTCGTTGTAGTTGTAGTTAACCCTACTGATAAAGCTGCTGCGACTTTCCCGCCAGCTTAAACCCGCATTAGTGCGATCTTCCAGTGAAGTGCCCCCTTGCGATAGTTCTGGGGTAAGCGACGAAGGGAAATTGCGACGCCCTGCTTCCATTCTGCTCAATGTTCTTTCACTCTGCTCATAGGCTGCGAATGCTTTAACGTTGTGTGCACCAAAACCACGTTCATAGTTCAATTTAATATGGGAGGTGGTTAAAGAAGTATTCTCCTGAAATTGATTTAACTGCGCTTTGGGTTCACCCACCGTGCGGGGTTCATAAATACCGTTGCTTGCATTGTAGTTATATACAAGATAGGGTGTGATAAAGCTTTTTCCCGACTCCTGTGAACGGTCGACCGCAAAGAATCCATCCAACATCAGCCCCTCTACCGGCAATTGGTAGGACGCCCGTAAGATACCATTGAAAATCTGTTTCGGATTTTGATTGGTTCCGCCCGCATCGGTAGCCATCATCACTGGATTGTTGTTCTCAATACCGGTAGTAGGCAGGCCATTGGCATAGCGTGGCAATACGGTAGGGTAGGCACGGTACAGATTACGGAAAATGTCACCCGCTCCCGTTGTAGGGAATAAGCGTTTTTCTTCACGACCTGCAAGCGACATGCCTACTTTAAATCGATCCGTCACATCTAGATCAATATTAGAGCGAAAGTTGTACTGCTTAAAATTGGTGACGCCGTTT
This sequence comes from Pseudosphingobacterium sp., assembly GCA_035565175.1. Lineage (GTDB taxonomy): Bacteria > Bacteroidota > Bacteroidia > Sphingobacteriales > Sphingobacteriaceae > Olivibacter. The sequence continues at coordinate 23,680 of DATMSZ010000294.1, read as the reverse complement.
TTGAAAATACCATCTTGCTTAAGTGTGCCCGCCGAAACGAAGTATTTAACTTTCTCTGACCCACCATTTACAGATAAGTTATGCTGATTCTGCAAGGCAGTATTATCCAGCACTTCTTTTTGCCAATCAGTATTGGGAAAATTTTCAGGATCTGAGCCATTTCTAAACTTTTCAATATCTTCTGCCGAATAGAATTGAAATAGACCTCCTGCCGGATTATTATAATAGTTGATCTCGTTACGAATGGTGGCATAAGTAGCCGCATCGGCCATCTTTGGTAAGCGGGTAGGGGAGGCAAAGCCTTGGTTAAAACTATAGGAAACGGTTGGTTTGCCACTGCTACCTTTTTTAGTAGTTACCAAAATAACTCCATTCGCTGCGCGACTTCCATATACCGCGGCAGACGCATCCTTCAACACACTTACACTTTCGATGTCGTTTGGGTCTAGTCGTTCCAGACCACCAACTTGTCCAGGCACCCCGTCCACCACAACTAGCACGTCGGTGTTACCGGTTGTAGATATACCACGAATGCGTATTTGTGAACCGTCGTATCCAGGCTCTCCACCTCTATTAGTAGCTACTAAACCCGAAAAGCGGCCCGCCAGCGAATTCGATACGTTAGGTTGCGGACTTTTAACCATGTCGGCTCCTTTTACTTCTGATATCGAACCGGTCACGGTGGCTCTTTTTTGCGTACCATAACCTACCACCACCACTTCATTCAGCGCTTGCGCATCAGGTTGCAGCGTGATCCGCATGGCTTGATTACGGACGATGTTTACTTCATGTGTAAGATAGCCAACATAGCTGATGACCAATGCCGTTTCGGTATTAGGTAGCTGGATACTGAATTTTCCCTGTGCATCGGTACTGCCACCGCCTTGCCCTCCTTTGCCCCGAATACTTACCCCTGGAAGAGGCATGCCTTTCTCATCTAACACGGTGCCTACAATAGGACTTTGTTGCTTCACGCCGACCTGCCTCGTTTTAATAAACGGATTGGCAGGAGCCGCTTGTACGTCGTAGCTAACTAAACTATAAATAGTCGCTAAAGTAAAGCATACACGTACAATTCCTCGTTTTTGATTGTAAATAGAATTCATAATACTATTGGTTAGGATAAACAGAACAGATTGAACCGTTATATAACGTTATGCCCCATCTGAAGGTTTATGAGGTACAAATCTCGTTTATCCCCCTTAGTGTGGTGAGGGGTAAAATAGAAAAAAAGAGGGGACAAATGTAATGATGGCCTTATTTTACATGATAAATGTTGTGAAAGGGCTTCCGATATTTTTTGATATATTCAGAAGGGTTCATTTGATATTGCTTAGCAAATTGTTCTCGAAAATATTTAAGGTCGCGCATTCCTACCTGATAGGCTACTTCATAAATTGTGGCATCTGAGCTGAGGAATATGCGGGCAGCGATGTCAAGTCGAACCGTACGGATAAAGCTGTTTAGCGTAAGGTTATGCATATCTTTGATTCGGTTGCTTAGTGTAGCATAGGTGAGGCCACAAGCATCAGCCAGTTTGTGTACATTAAAGTTTGTATCGGTTAAGTGTTTTTCTACAATGTGCAAGCATTTATCATGCAACTCTTGGTCTTCTGCGCTGATCCGTCGGAATTTGGCATTATCAGTAATATGATGGAAAAAGTAATCCTTTAGATTATCCCTGCTCTTTAATACACCTTGTATTTTAGCAATCAATACTTCTACATCAAACGGTTTGGTAATATAATCATCCGCTCCGCTCTGAATACCTTCTAATTTCGTTTCGGTATTATGAGATGCTGTTAGTAGAATAATCGGGATATGTTTCCTGGAGAGATCGTTTTTTAATTGTCTGCAAAAATCTATTCCATTGCTCTCCTCCATTACAATATCACAAAGTATAAGATCAGGTAAATTATCTTCTAGCGAATCTATAGCTCCTTGCAATTCATTTTGAACATACACGTCGAAGTAAGCTGATAGCATCTTTTTAAGATAATCGGTTAAGCTGATGTCATCATCCACAACCAGTACCTTGCTAAAGGAGTTGACGGTTTTTGTTGTCTTCGAAGGAGGGGGAGAAGCTTCCTGTCCGATGATTGAAACAGCTGTAGACTCATGAACGATCTTCTGTATTTGCGTAATCATTAGGTTGGCTTCAGCCTCTTTTACTGGGAGCTCTACGTAAAAAGTGGTGCCTTTGTTCAGTTCACTTTCATAATGGATGTTTCCGTCATGTAATTCAATGAGTGATTTTACCATCCACAAACCAACACCAAATCCAGATCCTAAGCTGCTTTTAGTATACGGTTCATGATGTGCAAAGGGTTCAAATAATTTATTACCTATACGTTTGTCTATTCCACAGCCACTATCCTTTATACTAAGCAAGACCTTATTCATATTTTGATCAAGTAGTAAGTTAATTTCAAGAGTACCCTCTTTCGTAAATTTAATGGCGTTAAAGACAAGATTAAACAGTACCATCTCCATCTTCTCCCGGTCAATCAATAAGGGAAGTTCTTCATAATGGGTATGAAAAGTTACAACAAGATTCTTTTGTTTTACTTGATGGTTAAAACAATTTAAAACTTCTAGAATTAGGTTTACCAGATCGGTAGGTTGTAGATGTAAGTTTTCTTTCGTTAAGTTGTCTTTTCTAAACGTAAGGGCTTGATTAGCTAGCCTTAATAGACGATTGGTGTTTACATATAATGTGTTAACGGAAGGATCCTGATTTAAATGGGAGTCTTTCTTGTTAAGCAATTCTTTAACAGGTTGAAGAATAAGCGTTAAGCTAGAACGGAACTCATGCGATAGACGCGTGTAATAATTGATTTTCAGCGAATTGATTTCCTGTTCTTTTGTTCGCTCAAGCTGACTAAGCTTTAGTTGATAGTCGAGATACTGCTTCTGCAGTTGATGGCGCCTGTAATAATATAAAATGCCCCCAATTAATAGTACATAGATAGCGTAAGCCCACCAGGTTTTATACCAGGGCGGTAGAATCTCCAAATCGATGTTCTTTAAACTTTTAGGAAGAATATTACCACCTTGCTCAAGAGCTACTTGAAAAGTGTAATTGCCCGGTGGAAGATAGCGATAAGTGACGGATTGCTCACTGCCAACATAGTTCCAATGCTGATCCAGTCCTACTAATTTATAGGCAAAGCGATGATCGTCTGACTGGCCATATTTTAAGGAAGCATAATGTAAAGTAAAGGTTGATAGATTATAAGGTAAAGTGAGTTTCTTGGAGTCGTTTAACGATTGGCTTAATCCATATACATCCTTTTCTTTACCTAATAAATCCAGGCCTGTCAACGTTATTTCTTGTTGAGGCGCCCTATACTGCAGTAAGGTAGGGTCGAAATAGGTGAGACCACCAGTACCGGCAAAAAATAATTGTTTCCTATGCTCACTAAAAATAGCCGCACGCGGATTGAACATTCCTGCTTGGATTCCTGTTGTAGGACCATAATTGATAATAGCTTTTGAATGCAGATCAATACTCGACAAACCTTTGATTGTACTTACCCAGCAACGTTTGTTCTGATCCTGCTGAATGGCCAACACAGTGTTGCTAGCCAATCCGTTTTTTTCCTGAAAGACGTGTACCAAGCGCCTTTTATTCATGTCATATACCAGAAGCCCGTTACTCTCGGTGGCAATCCATAAGTTTCCATCTTCCAGGATCGTCAAATCATATATTACTTCTGATTTGAGCTTATCAAAGACGGTACCATCCGGTAAGTAGGGATAAAATAGTTCTTTTTGCTGTTCGAAGTAGGTAATGCCCGCGCCATATGTACCAATAATGAGGTTGCCATTTTTATCCTCAACAATCGATCGAATGTCATTGGATGGGATCGTACTGTTTTGGGGCACATAGGTGCTGAACTGGTAGGTTGAAAGATTCAGCTTATTAATACCGCCACCGTTGGTGCCGATCCAGAGTTGATGTTTTTTGTCTTCATAAATTACGCGTACATCATTAGCCCATAAAGATCCCTCCTTTGTAGGATTAGCGGAGAAATTAGTGAAGTTATCGGCTTCGGCATTGTAACGCATCAAGCCACCACGATAGGTGCCGAACCAAAGCTGGTTGTTATGATCTTTAAATGCAGTAATAATAGCATTATCTGCGAGCGTATGGGGAGTTTTTTCCTTTTTATAATGATTTAGAAGGTTGTTGCGATGATCTAATTTAAATATCCCATGTCCATCAGTGCCCACAAAAAGATTTCCAGCAGCATCTTCAATCAAGCCGTAAAACCGTATGTTCTGGTATTCGTTTGTATTACTGAGTTGCGATTTATGTAGATTGAAAAACTGGTAAATAGGTTTAGCAATAAGAAAGACCCCGTCACCGTGAGATCCCACCCAGAGGTTTTGGTCACGGTCAAAAAAGAGGCTGGTGATTGAACGTTTGGTGAGTCCGTTTGGTTTCGAATCAGCATTGCTAAGTTGCGAGACTTTTTTAATATTTATAAGTCCATCGGCACCTTCGTAAAAAGTAACGTGGTAGCCACCACCATCCAGAATGCCGAGATAAAGATCCTGTTTGGAGCTTAATGCAACGCTCAAGTAATGATTATGGGGAGTGTGAAGCGTTGCAGCCGTAATCCATTGTCCCTTACCGTGGCGACGGCGAAAAGTAAATAAACCATTATCAGTAGCTACCCAGACATTCTTAAAAGGGTCTTCAAAAATATTATGGATACGGCTAAAAGGCTTTTCCTTTAATGCCATTTGTAAGGAAGTTAAGGGTTTTAGTGTGGTGTCTTTTTGTTTAAATACCTGTAATCCGGCATCTTGACTTCCTACCCATAACAGGCCTTGGCTATCTTCAAATAGGGCGGTGACCATGTTTGATCGTAGACCGACAAGATTTTGTGTAGTATACCTCGTGAAAGCACCTGAGTTTTTATGAAAACGATAAACCCCTAAGCCATTGGCAGAAATCCACAATATATCTTTATTGTTGGAATTGCTAATGCAAGCAACGTCCATTTTATATTGCCCTTTTACAGAAGCTAAGATCGGATAATGGGTAAAAGACTCTGTTGAGCTATTGTATTTGCTAATTCCTTTTCTAGATGAAACCCAAAGTACTCCCTGCTTATCTAGCATAATCGTTTGCACATAATTTCCAAGCAGTCCTTGAGGAGAGGAGGCGTCGTAACTAAAATTCTTAAAGACTTTTCCGTCAAAACGGCTCAGCCCATTTTCAGTAGCAATCCAGATAAAGCCTATACGATCTTGTTTGATATCCCGGATATTATTGAATGGCAAACCATTTTGCAAGGTGTAATTGTATTGCTGGTAGATGGCGCTATCACCGAAGGCAAATGTCGAAACAGGTAATACCAGTAGCAATAAAAATATCAGGATAGGCATAATTTGTTTCCCTCATCATTAATGGGATAAAAATACAAGAAATTTGCGCATTTAAAACGGATTCTTTATTAAAGCATTTTGGCGAACTACCAAATAATAGGTGGGTAAGCATTGGGTTAAGGGATCTCGATTGCTTTTAGCGGCAGGGATTTGATATAAAAGAAAGAGAAAATCTCAGGGCAACTACTAATTGCCCTGAGATTTTAATTCCAAAAGATATATATATTAATTATAACCTGGATTTTGCTTAAAGTCGTCTTTGTTAAGGATAGCATCTAGCTGGCTTTGCGGTATCGGTCGTACCTGATGGTATTCTTTAATATTGTTTTTGGCGTCTGGATTGTACCGCTGTACATAGGGCAGAAGTTGATGTGTTCTTTTCAGATCGAACCACCGAATTTGCTCTCCTGCCAATTCACGTGCGCGCTCCTCCAAAATGAAATCGATAGTAAGATCTGCAGAACTAATTTCCATCTCCCGTTCTTTTCCTGTTTTTGCCCGGGTACGCCGTAGGGTGTTGATGAAACTAAGTGCCTCATTTGGATTACTTTGCAAGCTTGCTTCTGCAGCAATCAGGTAAAGCTCTGCCAAACGGATGACGAACACATCCCTTGAGCTCCATTCTTGTGCTACCGTAAGTCTGGTGGGATCCATAAGTTTAGATAGTTGAATAAATTGCGATCGCAGTGCAGGTGTGCCATCTGCACGATATAGAGTATTCCTGTCGTAAATCTTGTATCGACCTTTTGCACGATTTGCTTGCTCATTTGTTACGGGGTCTCGCAGCGTGACGATGGCTGTATCGCCAAAGGCCATCTCAGGAAAAATCTGGCTATCTCCTTTTTGCATGCCGGTTTTGTTGGCTAGCCAAACGGTCTGGAAGCTGCCATCGTACCGTTGATCGGCGGAAGGGTCAAATAATTGCAGGAGGTGCAGCGAGGGCATAAAACGTTGAAAAGGACGTCCATATGCGATGCTCCTTTGTAGGCCTTCCTGCCGATCGTATACCATAATAAAATGTAAATGATTGTTATTACCCTTTCCTGCAACCGCTTCAAAATCACCATTTAATAGGTCATCATTCGTGTAGTTGACGTAGAAGAGCACTTCACTATTCGTACTTCCCTCTGCATTACTCATATCCCAAAGAGATTTATAATCGCTAAACAAGGCATACCGCCCACTATTGATCAGCTCTTTTGCCAATGTTGCTGCCTCAGTGTATTTTGTTGCGTTTTGGTATTGACTGCCTTGTGTGAGACATACACGGGCCAGTAAAGCTTTTGCAGCGTCTTGCGTAATACGACCGTCCAGCGACTTCCCCTCTTTAAGAGATGTTATTGCGGTATTGAGATCATTATTAATCACTTCGTAAAAGGCTTCTTCTGAAGAACGGGTGGCAGTGGTAACAATTCCTTCTGTTGGTGTGGTGTTGAGCACCACGCCGCCCCAGATCTGCACAATTTGGAAAAGGTAAAAAGCGCGTAAAAAGTGTACTTCTCCTTCATATTGTTGTTTGAGTGTTTCACTTAAAGGTGATTCCGGGAGGCGCGCCAACGCGGTATTGCATACGTTTAATGCCCGGTAGTACATATCCCACATATCCTTTATATTGGTTTGCCCGCCATTTAAATCAACGGTGTAATCGGATATCTGATTTGCTTTGTTATCACCTCCCCGAAGGAAAAGATCTGTGCCGGTTTCTGACAGTCCCATGCCATGCTCTTTTCCATACCATACGCGTAGACCTGCATAGCAGGCATTGACGGCACTCGTTATCCCGGCCTCTGTGTTGTAAAATGGGTCTTCTGTTAAACTACTCTGGTTCTTTTCTTCTAAGAACTTCTCGCAGGAACCTAATAGCAGCCCGGTTAGCAAAAGCATCAGTAGGATATAATTTTTTATCGTTTTCATATTTTTTATCGTTTAATGATATTATATGTTGACTATAGGTCTATATTAACACCGAATACAATGGTGCGGGGAAGGGGAAAGCTGAGATCACCCCCGCGCTCCGGATCATAGTCTTTAACCTTTGTGAATACAAAATAATTCTGTAACGTACTATAGAATCTTATTCGCTGTAGAGCCAAACGGTCTAACCATTTTTTTGGAAGAGTATATCCTAGTGTAATATCTCGTATCTTAACGAAGGAGCCGTCTACATAACGTAAAGTCGACTGGAAAAGATAACTACTGGTAGAATAACCACTGTTGGGCCTTGGATAATCGTTAGAAGGATTTTCCGGTGTCCAATAATTCGCGTTAGCACCATTTTCTAATGCGCTAGGCTTGTAAGTGGCACCGTATTCATAGTTGATGTACTGTCCAATTCGACCGAAAACGAAGACAGTTAGATCAACGTTTTTATAAGAAATACTATTATTGACGCCAAAGGAATAACGTGGTACCTGCGAAAATACAGTACGATCGTCGGGGTCGCTCACACCATTGTTATTACTATCCTGAATTTTAATATCTCCTGGCCGGTACCCTCCGAATGCTTGTGCGGCTTCTTCTTCACCTAATTGCCAGATGCCTGTTTTTTTATAATCATAATAAATTTTTGTAGGTTCTCCAACGATCCAGGCATTGGCTATATTGCGGGTAACCCCATCATTCAGTGCTACAATTTTTTCGCGGTTCAACATGAACGACCAGTCGCTTGTCCAGTTCCAGTTTTCTTGCTGAATATTAACGGTATTAATCGCTATCTCGATTCCTTTATTAGCCGTTTTTCCCACATTTTGCATAACGCTGGCATAGCCTGTCGAAGTTGGTAATAAGCTGGGCAATAGTAAATTGTCTGTTTTTGAGTCGTACAATTCTATGGCTCCACTAATTCTGTTGTTAAAGAGGCCAAAATCGACACCTAAATTCCAGGTAGCAGTGGTTTCCCAAGTAAGATTAGGGTTTACAAGATCCTTTGGCCAATAACCAAAAGCCGCCGATGAGGCAAAGGCGTAGACAGACTTGGACAGTGAGCCCAAAGTAGAGTAGGGGGAGATCGCGCTGTTACCTGCTTTACCCCAGCTGAGTCGAAGTTTTAATTCATTCAGCTTGCCTCCTTTTGGCATAAAGGGTTCGTCTATGATGCGCCATGCACCTGCCACAGATGGAAAGTAACCCCATTTGTTTCCTTTTGAAAGCACCGATGATCCATCGGCCCTTAAAGATGCCTGAAAAAGATAGCGGTCTTTTAATTTATAGTTTACTCTTCCGAAAAAAGAAGCTAAGCCTATTTCTTCTAAACGACTCCCGATGTCTTTTGCAGAGGTGTTGGAACCTATGTCATAAAAGCCAGTGAGATCTGATGCTTGGTTATTACCGTATCCTTCAAAAAGTTCATATTTCGATTTAATGGTACTGGTACCTGCAAGTGCACCGATATCATGATCGCCAATCGTTTTATGGTAATTGAGCGTATTCTCCCAAGTGTACTTTACCATCGTAGTAGTAGAATCACCGGAACTAGAATTCCTACCTACGTTCGCTAAAGTATTGGCCGCCCGAAAATATCCATTGCGAATGTCTTGCACATCAATTCCGATAGTACTCTTAAACACTAAATCTTTATGAAGGTTAATATCGAGGTAGCCTGATCCAAATAAGCGCTTATCATTGATATTGTTTTTGAATACACCGGCCTGTTCATCTGCCAACGGACTTATAAAGGTGCTGTATCCAGGGGCAGGATAGAGGTTGAGCGTGCCGTCATCGTTATAAGGTTTGGCTATTGGCAAATTTTTGTTACCCATATTCATCGGATTATCTCGCTTGTCTTGGTTCTTAAAAGTATATTGCATACTTAAACCTAACTTAAAGATTTTATTCAAGGTGTGATCTACACTTAAGCGGCCATTGTACCGTTTGAGTTGGTCGTTTTTAAACATCCCTTTATCATGCTGGTAGCCTAAGGATATAGCAAACTGAGTTTTTTCGCTGCCGCCGTTCAGGTTCATCTCATAATTTTGCAACATACCTGTATGAAACAGAAGATCCTGCCAGTTTACAAATTGGCCGGCACGAATATATTCGAGTTCAGTGGCATTGAAAATGTTTTCATCAGGCACATACTCATCTTCGTTGGTGGTACGATAAGCCTCCCTCTTTAGCTGTACATAAGTGGGGCCATCCATCATCTGTGGATAAAATGGCCTGTTGTTGATTGACAGGTAGCTGTTGAAGGAGATGTTTGTTCTACCGGATGCATTGCCCTTCTTGGTTGTAATGATAATAACACCATTCGCACCTCTGGTACCATAAATAGCTGTCGAAGAAATATCTTTCAGTACTTCAATGGATGCAATATCGCTGGGATTGATATCTACAAATGAACCGTATTGAATACCGTCTACCAGCACAAGTGGCTGGTTGTCTGCATTAAGCGATCGGTTGCCGCGCAATACGATTCCTACGCTGGCGCCGGGCTGTCCAGAACTTTGCGTGATATCTAAACCGGCTACTTTGCCTTGTAGCGATTTTAAGGCGTTCGTGGTAGGAATGGCGGTAATGTCTTTTGCTTTAACAGAGGTAACCGCACCCGTTAAATCTCTTTTTCGGACAGTGCCGTAACCAACTACCACTACCTCATCCAGTGCTTCTTCAGCACTTTCCAACGAAACCTGAACGGCTGTTGAAAAAGAGCTTAATTCAACCAAGTTCTCTTTATAGCCAACCGAATACAATTGGAGCGTTAAAGGTACTTTACTGTTCGTTTTTAAAGAAAAATGGCCATTGGCATCTGTTTGTGTGCGCTCTTGGCCTCCTTTTATACGTACAGTCACGCCAGGTAAAGACTCTTTAGACCGTGCATCACTTACGGTTCCCCTTATCTCATTACTCTGAGCAATACATAAACCTATATGTACCCAAGTAAAGAAGATTAATAATAGATGTTGTTTAATCATTTTTTGGTATTTTAATTTTATAGAAATTTTTGAAGGTATGCGATAAAGATATTCCAGTCTGACGGAACGGTTCCATGTCCACCTGCATGCATATAATAACCAAGAGGTTGGAAAGTCGAAGCGGTGTCGCGACTACGGGGAAATGTGTCGGATAGGCCTTTAATGCCAAACAGATGGTAGACCGGTGTGGCAGCTTGGGCCGCCAGGTATTCGCCTTTGGGGTCCGACCAATAATCTTCATCTCCTGTTTGTAATAGGAGTGGTCGTGGTGCAATCAGTGCGATCAGCTCGTGTGCATCAACTGGAAACGCGGCTGCGTTGTTTGCATATTGATGTCTATTCGGCGCAAATTGATAGTAATATCGGGAGGTGTCGGTCATATGCGAAATGCTTTCGCCATAGTCTCTTCGACTTAATGCCGCCCCGCCTTCTCCCGAACAACTAGCAATAGTAAGTTTGATCCGGGAATCTGAAGCACTTGTCCATAGAGCCGTTTTGCCTAAGCGCGAAACGCCAAATAGCGCTATACGTTTGTTGTCTATTTCAGGATCTTGACTTAGGCAGTCGATAATACGTTGTGTTCCCCAGGCCCAGGCAGCTATGGCGCCCCAAGCGTCGGGCTTTATCCGTTTCTTTTCAGTGCCCAATAAATGATGCCTGATGCCTTCTTTACGGATAGCATGTTTGTAGTCGGGTTCAATATCGCCGTAATAAAAAGTAGCAAAGCCTATGCCTGCGGCCAATAAACTATCAAGAGGCACCTGCGGCGCTTGTGCAGGAGCTAATAATCGTTCCCCGGCTTTATTGTATATATAGGCCGCTTGAATTGCAGAATCGGCCACTGCCTGGTTGTTTGCTTGGAAAGCAATATGCAACAAAAGGGGAGTTTTTTCTTTCACCTGTTTGGGAAGATAATAAAGCACATTTACGCTTTGTGTTTTATCATCACTTAAGTAAACCCGCACTTGTTTTCGGATTGCTTTGTTCGATTTTGCGCTTCGGTTTTCTTCAATCAATTGCCATGATGCTGTGGTAATGGCCTTTGCTGGAATCCGCCCAAATTGATATTCTTCAAAAAAATCTAACAATTCTTGCCGGCGTTTTTGTTGCCAACCATCAAGGTCAGGTACAACTTTGCCATCATTGAAAACAAGTGGATCGGGTAAGTTATATTTACCAACATGTGCTTCGCTATAATTTACGGGAAAGCCTGCTACGGTATCTGTTAATTGCTGTTGTGCTCGTGCATTAAAAACATAGCAGAGCCCTAACAGCGTACAGGCTATTTTACTTTTTGTCATAATCTAAATGAATTATACTGGTTTATAAGTGTGTCGGGTGATGCGGGGATTATTTATAGGGGTGGCCCATCTATTGGATGCGCGTCATCTAATGCGCTTCTTCTTGCCTGGAAGGCATTCAGTAACAGACCATTGAGAAATGACTTTTTTAGCAATTTATTTGGCATAACTGGTTTTATTTGGTAGTCTATAATTCTTATAGCTTCAATCCCGATCTAGGATATGATGTAGGCAATTTAAAAAAATGGAAGGTATAAACGATATTTACTGAATAAAAACTACGCAATCGATACCGAGCCTCTTCTGTTAAAATCGGAGCAGGATTTCATTTCAATAGATGTTAAAGAAAAGTCTATATATGTACGAAAGCTCATAGACAAAAAGAAGCAATATGAGAATTGCATGAAAAGTTTTATTGTTTGAATAGATGGCTATTATGCACAGAACAAGATGTGTAATATTTCGTATAGGATATTCCCAATTATAATGCTGATGATAATAATCCTGTCCTTTAATAAAAGTATCTATAAAATCCAGCATAAAAGAGAATCCTAATACACCGAAGATCCATTTCTTTCTCGAAAAGAAATATTCTTTGTATGATTTATATTCTCCGAGATTTCCTGGAATTAGCAGTGCACATAATATATAGTAAAAACTAATGTAAAAAAAAAGGAAAAAGTACTCAGCAAAGTTCCAATGCTTAACAATTCGTAGTTCTGCTTCCCACCACCAGAAGTGTATAATGAGCAGTAATACATAAGCGCACCAGGTTAAATGGATCCAATAGGGTTTAATTGATTTAGGATGTTCCATAAAGTTCACCATCCCTTTTAAGAGGTGTGTAATACTTAATCCCAATATAATAGCAATAATCGTTTTTACATGATCAAAGGTCATGGCAACCTGAAGAAGACTTAACATAGAGTAAAATTTTAGTAAATCCTAGGGAACCTTATTATGGTTAGCTTTTAAACGCTTTACAGATTAATAATACTAATTTTTATTGGATTATCTGGCCTTTTACTTTATTTATCACCACCTGGTTTTAAATCTGCACAACACAAAAGAGATTATCGTCGGGATCTGCTAACACAATAAAATCGTCATCCGGTTTATATCGCCAAGGGTAAAGAGTGGCTCCAATACTGATCAGTCTTGCTACTTCTAATTCTTGCTGTTTCGTATATAGATCCAAATGCAATCTGCTTCTTTTCCCTGTTCGTCTTTCCTCAACTTTATCTAAGGAAATGTTTGGGCCAATAGTCGTTGGATCTGTCAGGACGACCCATCCGTTTTTAGCCGGTTCCCTAGGGGTATAGTGGAGCGCCTCCATCCAAAAGTCCATCATTTTTTCGAACTTATAGCAACGAATTACGATTGATCCAATTTTCATATTGTCTTCCTGCTAAATTAATATAAACAGTTGTTCATAGTCTTAGTTTTGTTCTATCGTTCGGGATTTATTAATTTAGCGCTTTCTTATCCTGATTCTCCTTTTATGAAGATAGCGTTGGCATCACCCCCTTTTCCTAGATCAATTAATGATAGTTTGCATTGGCTCGAAAAATTGGTAAAAAATGCTGCCAGCAGAAAGGCTGAAATTATATGTTTTCCTGAGTCATTTATCCCCGGTTATCCCGGGATGGGGTATGCTATTGAGGAACGTTCGCCAGCAAAACTTCAGTTGGCACTCGAAAAGGTGTGCGATATTGCAACTCAGAACGCGATCACTATTATTGCTCCAATGGATTGGTACATTGCCAACAGGGTTTTTAATGTAGCCTATGTGATTTCAAATACAGGGGAAGTATTGGGATACCAAACGAAAAACCAACTGGATCCTTCCGAGGATAATTATTGGATCGCGGGTACCGAGCGGAGTATTTTTGAAGTGAATGGAATAAAATTTGGAATCACGATATGTCACGAAGGATTTCGCTATCCTGAATCTGTTAGATGGGCTGCACAGCAAGGTGCTCAAATAGTATTTCACCCGCATTTCACAGGAAGTAATACAGAAGGCGTACAGCTGACAGAATGGGGGAATAAAGATAACCCTTATTATGAGAAGGCGATGATGATGAGAGCGTTAGAAAACACCATTTACTTTGCCAGTGCTAATTATGCATCAAGTTATCCAGGCTCTGCTAGCGCTGTAATAGATCCTAACGGCACTTGCATGATACATGAAAAATATGGAAATATTGGAGTCATCGTGGCGGATATAGAACCTACTCAAGCCACTCGTTTGCTTGCCAAGAGATTTAAAAACGAATTATATCGGTAAAACTGATTTAAGAAAAACCGACGATGAGAATTTAAATAAAAATGGCAAATGGTTGAAGCTGTTCAATAAATACATCGATTACCGCACGTGTATTGGCAACTTGTATGGAGGTTTCAAAACAGGGATTAATACCCGCGTAATTTAAGGTGTTCAGTAATTCTTTTTCTTCTTTTATATTGACATGTATCTGGTTAATCAATTCAAATACATTGCTCGAAGAGTAGCTAGCGAGTAGATCATCCAGGTTTGAGTATGGCTCCAAATCTACCTTGTGCTGTTCACAAAGGAGCTTTCCCAATTTGCGGCCATATGCGGTTAATTCACCTACTTTATAGAATTGCACCGTATTTGTGCCTTCAAGATAAGCGAAATAATCAAAAAGACATAAAAAATCTATGAATGTCGTTGGAGAAGATGACCATTCCGGAAACTGTTCCATTAATATTCTTAGTACTTTTTCCTTAATTACGACTGCCATTGATAGAAGTGAAATTTCTGCGATAAAACTAAAGATAAAAAATCACTTTTTTGTTTAGGATAGAACTTTTTTAAAAAGATAAATAAGGGTCTAAACTTCTACGTTATATAGTGTTAAGTTTTCTTGTTAAAAATTGGCGCTGACAGTAAGGACGCTTGTAGGTATGCTATATTATTTGTTCCATTCAAAAATTTAGACATTATTCGTTTGTGTTAATCCTATAATCCAGCTGTTATGTTTGGATACTCCCGCTTTATCATTGACAACATTTCTTTTCCCGGCTCGTTCTGTGGGTTCATAGAAATTGACTTCTGATACATGGATATGGCTTCCCTTATCTGGCCGCTTTTATATAAAGCTTTTCCATAACTGTCATAGGTATTCCAGCTATCGGGATAAAGTATTGTACATAATTTAAGAGCGTCCAGCGCTTCTTTATAACATGAATCGTTCAATAACTCCAAACCTAGTTCATTCAGTTCCCTTTCATCCATAAAATAGTTTGCTGTATCGAACCTATGTAAATTAAAAAAGGTGATTGCCTGGTCTGAACCCTTTTCATAAAGTGTTTTTGCATAAGAAAGGAACAATGAAGATTTTTGCTTATGTATAGGGAAAAAATTTGTACCCGATACAATATTAAATGTTTCTTTACAGGCCTTACCAAATTCCCTGCCTTCCGTGTTGTCCATTACGATTATTGTCCTTTTATGTGTAAGATCGCGGATAAAGAAGGTAAAGAAACCCGGTTCACGACCGGTGTGCATCACAAGTCGTCCTATCGTTGTGTCACTCGGTAATTCCCATCCTAAGCCGTAGGACGATCTTCCAAATTCCCCTTCATTACTAACCATTTTTCCTTTTAAGCGGGTTGGTTCAAATGCTTTTTGTAAAGTTTGTGGTTTAACTAATTTACCGTCATAGAGTGCCTGATCAAAATTAAGTAGATCACTACTCGTACTGATAATATTGGTCGGCCCATTAAATCCGCGCATATTGTAACTCCATCGCCGAACTTTTTTACTGTCAGCAATAGATTCTAGATCGCCCATATAATGAGCTCTTATCAAGTAACCCGTTGCTTGTCGACTATCTTTTGTCCTATCCTGACTAAGTAGGAAGGTGTCTTTCATGTTCGCTGGCTGAAAGATATATGTCTGCAGGTAATCTGCAAATTTCTGTGCGGTTAATTTCTCTACCAATAGGGCAAGTAATGCATATCCGATATTATTGTATCTCCATTCGGTTCCTGGCTGAAAAGCGAGAGGAATGTTTGCAGCCTTGATTGCACTTAAAATATCATTATTATCAAACTGTTCGTCAGGATGTGCATCAATAAGTGGAAAGAATAATTGCTCCTTATCTGGTAATCCGGTTGTATGGGATAGCAATTGATAGATCGTTATATCTGAATATGGAAAATCACGAACATATTTTTGATAAGGGGCGTCCAAGGGAATTTTCTTTTTTTCCCAGAGTTGGAGA
This sequence comes from Pseudosphingobacterium sp., assembly GCA_035565175.1. Classification (GTDB taxonomy): domain Bacteria; phylum Bacteroidota; class Bacteroidia; order Sphingobacteriales; family Sphingobacteriaceae; genus Olivibacter. The sequence continues at coordinate 7,816 of DATMSZ010000294.1, read as the reverse complement.
ATGGCAAGTGCTGTAAACGTTTTTGAGAGTGATCCGATCTGGAATGTTGTGGAGTCATTATTAGGAGTTGCTTTCGCTATGTTTGCATATCCAACTGATTTCTTGTATAAAATTTTATTCTGCTCGGCTACTAGGACATTACCGTTAAAACTTTTGCCTGTGGATAAGATGAAGAAAAGTGAATCCAGCCGCTTTTGAACATTCTGTGCCGAAACACTTGAGAGACCTAAGCTCATTAGATAGTATAAGATAATCGATGTAAATTTCCCCTTCATGGCAGATGTTTTTTAATAAACAGTGCCAAATAAATGCCTCTGATTTAAGCTGTTGATAATGAATTTATTATAATATTTTTTCTGACTTTGTATTGTACGTTTTCGAACAGTTGCTGTATCGGAATAGTACGATTCTAGTATTTAACCGGCGTCCCTATTGCCGCCGGCGTAACTATCTTGTTGTATCTGTCTTCAAATTTCCGTAGACTGTCCGTTAGTAAATTGGTGTCCGGATCTAATAGGGAAAATTCCAGTTGCCCCCAGGGTTTTAATTGAAGGTGGCCATTAGGATGTATGGGAACTTTATTGTCTAATAACCACTGATAAAGTGCTTTAATGTCGTCTGTACGGATATAGACCTGTCCGTAGTTTTCGGTGGGTTCCAGCGCTTTAAATTCAAAAAAATGGAGTTGTATGGCATTCTTTTGCACCATTAGGTAGCCTTCATAATCTTCGCTTCCATATTCCTGGAAGCCCAACTTGTTTATATAGTATTCCCGCGTAATAGCCTTATTACGCATTGGTAATTTAGGATGGACAGCTGTAAGCATTTTGTTCTGATTTTAATTTAGTTAGTTTTGCGCTTAAATATCCAGGTTGCCAAGGGCATAGCCACAACAATGATGGCCACACACCACACAAAGGCCAGCCAGGTTGAATCACCCGAAGGAGTGCCCACGAGCCATTCCCGCATGGCATTAATAACATGAGTCAGCGGCTGGTTTTCGGCAAAGAAACGCAGGGCGCTAGGCATAGTGTCGGTAGGCACAAATGCACTGGAGGCAAATGTCAATGGAAAAATAACCACAAAGCCTACCCACTGCGCTGCTTCTAAACTTTTAACGAATAAACCTAAGATGGCCGATAACCAAGATATAACCAGTGTAAAGAGCAAAGACAACACAACGACTAAAAGCCATTCGGTGCCTGTAGCGCTGGGACGAAAACCGATAATAAAGCTTACAGCAAACACAATAACTGCCGAGATAATATTGCGCAGCAGGTCGGAAGTGACATGACCGATAAGCAGTGCACTACTAGCCATAGGTAAAGAACGGAACCTGTCAACAATACCTTGTTGAAGGTCAACCGCCAGATTGATAGTAGTATAATTAGCACCGAAGGCCAACATCTGAACTAAAATGCCTGCCACCAAAAAGTTTACATAGCTTATTTCACCTGTATCAATGGCACCGCCGAAAACATAACGGTTTAAGATCAGAAACATAATAGGGAAGATGGCTACGGAAAGTAACTGGTCCAGACTCCTGATAATATGTAGGGTACTACGCTTGGTCATTACCCATGAGTCGCTCAATAGCCAGAATAATTGCGATCGCTTTGGATGTGATAGGCTGTCTTGCATATGTACTTCGTCCATATTTCATGTTATTTTTTATGTTGATCTGCTTCATTTTCCTCTGTTGCTGCATGGCCAGTCAATGCCAGAAAGACATCATCGAGCGTTGGGCGGTTTAATGAAACATTTTCCACGTCCAACCCTGCTAATTCAAAGCGTTGTAGTATCTCCTTTAAGCGAGTTACACCACCTTGTGTGGTAATGCTAATAATCCGGCGACCGGAATCAGCATGCACGGCTTCTCCATCAAGGATGGAACAAGCCTTTTCCATATCGTAGGCTTTTGCCAGTTTAAGCTCTACTCGGTCGCTCCCCACACGTGCTTTTAGCTCATCGGAAGTACCTTCGGCTATCACGACGCCATTGTCGATGACAACAATGTTGTCTGCCAGCTGGTCTGCTTCATCCATGTATTGAGTGGTCAACAGAATGCTAGTTCCTTCCATCTTCAATTGCCGTATCATTTCCCACATAGCCAGTCGGCTGCGTGGGTCGAGACCCGTGGTAGGTTCGTCCAAAAAGATTACAGGTGGAGAGGCAATTAGGCTCATTGCAAGATCGATACGGCGTTTCATTCCTCCCGAATAGTTTTTGACTGATCGCTTAGCGGCATCAACTAGATCAAATTTTTCCAATAATTCTTTCGAACGTTCTTGTATCGCTCCGTAGCTCATCCTATATAAGCGGCCGAGCATGTGGAGATTTTCTTCCCCTGTAAGATATTCATCAACGGCAGCAAATTGGCCCGTAAGTCCGATATTACTGCGTACCTGTTTTGGATGTTTTTGTACATCAAAACCATTTACCATGGCCATGCCGCCATCTGGAGCCAGTAGAGTACTAAGTATGCGTACAGTAGTGGTTTTGCCTGCACCATTAGGTCCCAAAATGGCGAGGACTGTTCCCTTTAGAACTGAAAAGCTAATTCCCCGCAGTACATGAAGATTTTTAAACGACTTTTTCAGGTCTTTTACCAAAACGGCATAGTCTGTTGTCATTTTTTCATAAATTAGTGTTAAAAATAAAGCTACATAATTTTCTCCCCCTTTTCCAAATTTTCCTTCACTTTGAATATTCTTATTTTAAGCTATCTTTATTTGTCGCCCAACAGCTGCTTTTGGAAAAATATCAAAGCACTTACAGTAACCGGCCTATCTAGATTTATAGGAACTGGGGAGAGCTTTAAGTATATTAATGAGCAAAAAATAAAAACCCTTTCTGATTGCTAAATATATTAGTATTTTTGTACTCTGTTCGGCTGGGTATCGAACAAGGCTTGTCTGTAGAACGATGCAACATAAACTTTTTAACGATTTTGAGCAGCTCATACTGCCACAGGACCTGATGAATTATGTGCCTGATTTTCTTGGAAAAGAAGAAAGCAATGATTTATTAGCTTTTCTATTAGCTAATGGACATTGGCAGCAGAGCAAAGTGATGATGTACGAAAAAGAGGTATGGACCCCCAGATTGTCGGCCTGGTATGGAGATAGGCCTATGCGGATTGACGATAAGCGTATACCGTCTCCATGGATGCCTGAATTGCTGCCTCTAAAACGGAAAATCGAAACGTTGATAGGAGTGACTTTTAATGGTGTATTACTTAATTATTACCGCGATGGCAACGATTCGGTGGCTTGGCATGCAGATAAGGATACCATCCCCGGGCTCAAAACCGAGATTGCGTCTATCAGTCTGGGCGAGGAGCGTGACTTTGATTTCAGGAACAAACTAGACCATCGACAACGCTATTCTATTAGGCTACAGCATGGAAGTTTGCTATTGATGAAGGGCGATCTACAGAAATATTGGGAACATCGCATTGCCAAGTCTGCACAGCCTATGAAGGCTCGGATTAACCTTACTTTTCGTAAGATTATTTAGTTCAAGGATTACAAATATGGCTTATTTTATTCAACATTCTTGACAAGGGCCGATCTAAAATCGTTTAAACGATTTTTTGTTATTGTGGAGTCAAATTTGTCTGTTGCTTAACCAACAATCCTTATACCTTGCTCGTACCTGCTCCGTTTGTATTGGGATCATTCGGCTGTTAAATGAGTGTCTGCTGGGAGTTCGATAGGAGCGAAGTGCTGGGAAAGTGCTAGTTGATACTTGTTTGACTATCACTTGAATGAACGAAGGTAGGTCGCTGTTATGAGTTATTAGTTACTAGTTGTAAGTTATAAGGAGCGCTTTCAGTGAGCTTATAAATATAACAGCTTTAATTATATTGCTAAATCGTTGTTGCATAAAAACTGAATGAACTGAACAATTAGGATTGTGCATTTATACGTTAATTTTAAGCCAATCCTAATAACCTATATAGAGCTGTTTGCTTAAGGATAAATGAGCTATTATTAACTTTATATTTTAATCTTAGTAAAAAATCTATGCGTAAAAATCTACTTTCTTTGTTTAGGTTGGTCAATAGGAAATACTGCGATAAAGCAAAAATCGCTCAATCACCAAGTTCATAAGAGTTGTTTTTCCTAATTTAATCATCTTATTATGTCATTACATATAGTGATTGTTGACGACCATGCGGCAATACGCCTTGGTATAAAATATTTTGTCCAAAATTGGATGCCGGGCACCACAGTTTCGTTCGCAGAAGATTTTGATGAATTTATGAATATTCTATCAAGTCAGCAGATAGATATTGTGCTGTTAGATATTAATATCCCCGGTGGGAATAATCTCCAAATGATTAAATCCATTAAAGCCAAACAGCGCAGATTAAAAATCCTTATTTTTTCGGCTTATGATGAAATGGTGTATGCACTTCGGTATTTAGATGCGGGGGCAGACGGATATCTACAAAAAGATAAAGGAGAAGAGCATATCAATGAAGCGCTGAATACTATATACCGTGGAGGAAAGTACTTAGGTAACGAGGTAAGGGAGTATTTACTACAGCAAAGAAATGATCCGCAGCGTAATCCTTTAGATCAATTATCCAGTAGAGAAATGGAAGTTTGCCATTTATTAGTGAAGGGAATGGGGGTGAGTGAAATTGCTAATTCTCTTGTTCTACATACGTCAACGATTGCAACCTATAAAACAAAGATTTATGAGAAGCTTCGTGTTCGTAATACAGCGGATTTATTGAACACCTTTAAAGCGCATAGCATTAGCTGAAAAGCTTAGCACGACAGTTGTTCCTCTGTTTAGGGTGCTATCGATATGGATATCACCCTGCAAGATACGTATCCAATCTTTCACTAAAGTTATGCCTAATCCATCAGTTGGATCGTGGCCTTCTGTAATAGGATCCGTAGATTCCTTAGCATTAAGATACTGAAGCTCTTTAGCATTTATACCAACGCCATTATCTTTTATCTTAATATAAATTGTATTATGTTGAGACATTTCAGCGCTGATGAGAACGGTGTCATTTTTTGTGTATTTTACGGCATTATCTAAAAGATTGTGAAGTATAATAGCAAGAATATCGGTGTGCGTATAAATGTTTAAATCTGCAGGCACTTCATTAATAATTGACGTTTTGCGCTGTGAAGCAATATGTTTGAAAATTTTGATCTGTTCATTAATAATATCGTAAACATTTGCCTTATGGAACTCTAATTCTCTATCAGTAAAGGTTGCTTTATAGAATTGGGAAATATTGCTACAGTACTGGGAAATCTGTTTGGTTACTTCATAGAGGTTGTTTACTTCATCGGCTATCTTCTCGTGCTCTATTTTACATATTCTGTAGATACCTTGGAGCGCTAATACAACATAATTGAGTGGCGCTTTAACGTCATGCGTGATGGTGGCCGATAAGCGTTTCTGTAATTCGTTTTGTTTTCGCAGTTCATAACTTCGTTCAGCTACTTTAAGAGTTAATAACTGATTTTGCTGTACAATAAATGTGGTTTTTAGCCGAAGTATCAGCCATCCTAAACCAATGAGAACAATAACGGATAAAGACATGAACCACCATGTTTCATAAAAATAGGGCTGGACATAAACATTCAGACTACCATAAATATAATCATCCTTTTTCAATCCACTTCGCATGCGTATTTGTATTTTATGGAGGCCTGAGGCTAGACTGTTAATAGAGATTGTATTATCTTCTGTGTTAAAGGGTAACCATCGATTTATCAGATCGTTGTTTTTATCTATAACGTATTCGAGATTTAAGTTTTTTCGATCGCCATAATAAGGTGTTGCGATGGTAAGATTAAGCCTCGAAAAATGTTTCGGTAAGGAGATATTATTGGTGGGGTCAATGGAAAGTCCATCTAAATTAATTTCATCTATAATGATAGGTCCTTTTGGAAAGGATGGCTGTATAGTTAGTGGATCAAACCATACTAATCCGTCCAAAGAGGGAAAAGAAAAATAGCCATTTGGTAGCTCAATGGCACAGGGTTGACAGCCTCCGTTAAACTCATTGGTAGTAAAACCATGATTTTTACTGTAATAAAAGTAGTCGATTACCTGACTGTGTTTGTCTTTATAATTCAATAACTGTTTTTTGCTTACCTGAAAAAGGCCTTTATTAGTGCTTATCCAGAGATAATTGTTATCGTCTTCCATTAAACAATGAGCGTTGGCAATATGTTTATTTTTGTCCATTGGAAGATGTGTCAGCTTACTATCTTCTAAGAGGAATATTCCCTGTTGGTAAGTAGTAATCCATAATCTATTTTCTTTGTCGCAATATAACGAACGTATATGTTTATTAGCCAAATCGCTTATAGGGCTAATTGTCGATTTTAATGCAGCATAAAGAAATAGCCCATTGTACGTACCGATCCATAAACGACCATTAGCAGCTTGTTCAATCCACGATATTTGAAATTTTACTTCTGCTTTCGCTTGGAAAGAGGAGCTAGATTTATTCCACTTATAGAGTGTCCCATCCATACTACCCATCCAGATATCACCGGTTTTCGTTTGATAAAGGGATTGACTTTTTTCGGGGATTGGCATTCGTCTAATGAGCTGATTACCGTCTGCCGTAAAAAAAAGAAGGCTGTCACCGGTTAATACCCAAAGGCTCCCATCGGGTCCATGCAATTGGGCATAATGTTTTTTAAGGGTAGCGATGAGCGGTTTGAGCCGCACTTCACCCTCCATTGAGAATGCCTTTCCTCTATCCGTTAAAATTGAGTTATCTGAAAGAACGGTCTGCAGATAATAAATATCATTAGGAGATTTTCCTACGGCCCGTAGCGCTTTGAATTTTTTTGGTTGTATGATAAATAAGCCTTTTGAATCACTTCCTAGAAATAATTGTTTGGTTCGCATATTATAATGAGCCACCGTAATACGGTAGTTTTCAAAGCTAAAGCCATGCAGAATACGCTTGGTGTGTAAATCACCCGTCGTGGTAGCTTGGATGAGATAGAAGTTCTCGTTGCAGTATATGAAAGCTTCGTTTGTACCGCCGTTATAATAGATTTGATAGTTGGAATTAGGCGACTCATTCAGCAGATCGCCTGTAAACCGAACGGAACGTACCTCGCCGTTGGATTCGATTACATTAATATGTTGTAAACCTCTGATTTCATAAAGTTTATTATTATTATAAAAAAAGTCCCATTGACTGTCAACTTTATAAGGAATGGATATCAAGGCCTCTTGCGCATCAGGTAAATAATAAGATATCGTATCACGCCTAAGTAAAAAATGTTTGCCATTAACTTCTCCTAATACCAGATTCAGTGAGTCAAGGTCTGGATATCGATTTGGTAGCCCCCTGGAATAAATGATTTTATTCGCTCTATATGGGTGCTTAGTTATTTCCCAAAAATTTTTATTTTGAGCAATAGCTTTTCCATTGTGAATATAAACCATTTGCTCAGTGGAGGTTTGGGCCCAAAGTATATTAGTACTTTCACCGTCATAATGAAAGCTATACATGCGCTGAGAAGATAGCGTATTGTTCATACTATCGGTGAGTTTGAAACGGTCACCACCATCATATCGAACAACACCACCCTCCGTAATCAGCCATATAAAACCAAGATTATCAGCCGCTATGCCTTTTATACTATTTTGAGGTAGGCCTGCTTCGTCTGTAAACCTCGTAATAACAAAGTCATCAGTTTGAGCAAAAGAATTGGATGACAAAGACCAAAGTAAAAAACTAAATTGGAATAAAAAGAGGCTGCTTCTGAGTGCCATTATTTTAAAGAAATAATACCGATCATATTATGTGTGC
>DATMSZ010000293.1:0-5569 GCA_035565175.1 Pseudosphingobacterium sp. | reverse complement strand
TCACCTTTCAAAACCTTATGCCAAACTTCTGCTCTTTCATTATCATTGAATCTAGAGTGATATACACCTACCTCTGCCCCAAAATGAAGTCGTAACCGATCCACAATCTGGGAGGTTAAAGCGATCTCAGGTAGAAGGTACAAAACCGTATCATTCCTTTTAAGCATTTCCTCAATTAAACGAATATATAATTGAGTTTTGCCTGATGCGGTAACACCGTGAAGCAAAACCACATCTTTCGAAAGAAACTGGCTGTTTATTTCGTCTAATGATTTTTGTTGCGCATCGCTCAAAGCAAAAGAAGTTTCCTCAATGACCTCTTCTCCATACAAACGACTAACTACTCGTTCTTCAACAATAAAAATTTCCTTATCGATGAGCGATTTCAAAGCCGACTGTCCACAACCACTGGCTTCCAACAAATCATTTTTAGCTATATTGCTTTGTTTCTTACTCAACTGAAAATAAGCTAAAACGGCATCTTGCTGTTTCGGCGCCCTGTCTAAGCCTTCTATAAGTAAACGTTTCTCTTCTTCGACCTTAAAAATTGAATTTAATAAAATAAAAGCTTTTTTCTTTGGTTTATACCTTTCGCGAAGCTCTTCAGACACTTTTATTGCTCGCTTATTTAACAACGATTTTAAAAGTGGGAATATCGTTTTCTGGCCTAAGAGCTTAACCACATCGCTTATTTTCAGTTCTCCAGCCACTTCTAACGCTTCCAGAATTAGAAATTCTTTATCATTCAGCGAATCTTTATCTACTTCAATCTGGTCAACTGCTGTAATTTTTGTTTCAGAAGCAAGCTTTAACGCAGCGGGTAACGCTGCTTGCATAACTTCTCCAAGCTGACATAAGTAGTACTCTTTTACCCAATCCCATAAACGTAATTGCGTGGAAGTAACTAAAGCAAAATCATCTAATACATCTATAATATACTTAGCTTCATAACGCTCAGGTGCTTTATTCGAAGTTCCATAAATGATGGCCGTATAGATTTTGCTTTTCCCGAATTGCACTATCACCCTTTTGCCTATGGCCACTTTTTCCACTAGGTCATTTGGTACTCGATAGGTATAAGTTTTCGAAATAGCTAATGGTAAAACCACTTCCACGAACAAAGTGACCCTTTCTTGGTGAAACACATTAGCCTGAAATTCTAGCATAAATATCTTGTTATTTTGACCGCTTATCTACCCTTCAACGTCCCTAAAAACAAACTGGCCCATCCTAAAATAAGGGATAAACCTCCCAAAGGGGTGGTAGGCCCTAAAATATGAATATTTGTAATACCAGTTAGCTCTCTGGTTGACAATAAATACAAAGATCCGGAAAATAATAGTATACCCAGCGTAAAAGCTAAATAAGCTACTATAATTAACGTGTTTTTCGCTCGAGAAAAGGTAGCCAAAAACAATAATGCGAGTGTATGATAGAACTGGTAATTAACAGCAGTATGCCAATTCTCCAACTGCTGCTCGCTTATTTTCCCATTGAGACCATGCGCCCCAAAGGCCCCCAATACAACCGCGATTAAACCAAAGGTTGCGGCTGTAAGTATAATACGTTTGTTCATTCAGATGGATTAGTTTTAACCGCTAATTTAATAAACCTATTACATTTTCTCTTGGTCGGCGTTAATTTTTTACCTTTGCTTACAGACCATGAGAAAGTTACTAATACTTATAAGCATATTATTTATTGCCGTTATTGTTGCGGCAGTACTATATTTTAGAAGCTTAAGCACCAATAGTCGCTCTTCTAATAACTTTTTAACCAGCATTCCCGCTGATGCAACATTTCTTATTTCTTTTCAAAATGATAAATCTTTCTATAACATTTTTAGCGACTTTGAAATTTTCGAAGCAATAATTGGCAAAGAGGCTCAACATGAACTAAACTTTCTTAATAAACAACTATTAAGGAAATCTGATTTTCATGAACAAAGTAACAAACAAACTTTGTATTTTTCTTTTCATCCTGACAAAGAAGGGGTCGATTGGTTATTAACGCTTCCATTAAAAACCAGAATGAAGCCCGAAGAAGCAAAGGTAGCTCTTGAAAAGGCTTTAACAGGACTAGGAAAAATAACCCCTGATTCACTAATGTCCTTTGTCTATAAAATTCAACTCCAGGAATTAAGCAGACCTTTTTTTATTGGTTTCAAAGATGGGATTGTTTTCGTTAGCTACAAACAAGAACTCATAAAAAAATCACTCGACAATAAAGCAGCACATTTAACAGCTTCTTTCGCTCAAGAAATGGCAAAAAGTGAACATAAAAATAACAACTCCATACTTAACCTTCACCTAAACCATTCGCAGCTTTTTCAGACCATTAACGGTCTCATGCGCACAAAAGCAGGAAACAATCTTCAGCTGCTAGAAGGACTTAAAGGTATGTCTTCCCTGAATATGAATTTCAAAAGCGATGCACTTATGTTCAGTGGATTGAGTACAGTTGAAAACACTACTCAAAACTATATAGCCATTTATACCCACCAAACAGCTACCGAAGGTAATTTAAAACAAATACTTCCAGCGAATACTGCTGCGTATGCGGCTTTCACCTTTTCAGACTATCCAAAATTCCATACCGAACTTAACACTTTACTTGAAAAAAGAAAGCAGTTGAGTCGCATACAGGATCAATTAGCCTTGATTCGCTCTTCCAAAAAAATCGATATAGACAAAGACCTTTTAAACCAATGGAATAATGAATTTGCATCTATCGAACTTAATACGAGGGAAAATATCGGAATAGTTAAATTAAAAGATTCCCTGCATTTTATGGACGCAATAGGCAAAATAAGCACAGGGGTTTCTGACGAGATTCGTCGGTTTGATAATTCAAATTTGCTGTATTACTCTTTTGGAGATCCGATGCTTCCCTTTCAAAGACCCTATTTCACTGTTGTTAACAATTATATGATTTGTGCAAATACGGTAAGTACGTTACAACAGTTTAGAAAACAATATCAAGAAAAGGAGTTATTAATTAATACTATTCAGTTTTTAGAATTTGATAAGCTACAAGCAAATAAAACAAACGTGTCATTTTACATCAATAATGATAATTCTAAACATACCTTAAACAGACAATTAAAACCAGTCTATCGCAAATCGTATACAGACACAACTAATTTTGACTATAAAAATTTCTATGCTTTTTCCTTCCAACTCGCTGGATATAACGGCAATTTTTATAGTAATTTAAGCGCCAAATACATTTCTAAAGAAAAAGAAACGAAACAACCCGAGTGGGAAGCAAGCCTTAGTAGTGATATAAATACCGCGCCTACGGTATGGAAATATAGTGACAGCACTAACTTCATTGTAACACAAGACAAGAATAACACCTTATATGGTTTCACAACCGAAGGCAAGGAAATTTGGCGAACATCCCTTTCAGGAAAAATACTCGGAGAAATTGTTCAATTAGCTGATAATACAATCTTATTGAACACGGAGGAAAGACTTTATCGGTTCAGGCCAGACGGCGTGCTATATCCCGGATTCCCGGTGATTTTCCCTCATAAAGCTAGCTTTAGCGCAACTATTTTCCATAGTGATGCAAATTATTTCAAAATTTTTATTCCTGGTCAACAACGTATTTTCGCTTATGATAACAACGGAAAGGAGCTTCCAGAGTGGAAAAATAAAACCGTGAAGGGCAATATACTATTTGGACTGAAAACGGCTCTACTCAATGACTTTAATTATATCATTGCCTTTACAGAGGAAGGTCATATCTATCTGTTCAATCATAATGCAGATCTTACATCACTCATTGAAAGTAGCCAAAAAAGCAGGTATGAAAATGCGATAGGAGTAGAAATTACACCGGGCAAACCCGAATTGTCACGCATTGTAACCACTGATTCCAGCGGCATCTTACAAAGTTTTTATTTCGATAAAACAAAAGGTCAGACAAATTTAGGTAAATGGTCAAACAGGCATTATTTTGAAACGAAGAACATCCAAGGCGACAGCATAAAAGAGTTTATCATTACCGACAATAAACAACTGTATGTGTTTAACAGCCAAGACAGCACGCTATTGTTCAATCATACATTCAATACAAATCTAACTGCAAGTCCATTATATTTCCCGGCAGAGAATAATCGATTTATAATTGGCATGGCCACAGACGCTAAACTTCTATACGCTTTTGAGGATGACGGTTCTGTTATAAAAGGATTTCCAATGGAGGGGCTGCCCGAATTCTATTATGGAAAGTTGAAAAATAACGGGCACCGTTACGTTATTCTCAGCAGAGATGGCCGTAAGCTGACAGCCTATCGAATGGACTAACTTTTGATTAGACGTTTAGGGCTTGTAGGAATAAAGTCTTTCAGGTAAAAAGGTTCAAAATATGCTACATCTTCAAATTGCTGTTGATTGAATCGCTTTATTGTTTCGGGAATCAGGTAACGCGCAGAATTTTGAAACCCTTTGTGTATTTGAATAGAAGCATGCTCACTAAAAAGATCCGAAAGTTTATCTGCTCCGTCTCCGAACATAATCAACTGATGCTTATTAGTTAAATAGTCGAACGAATCACTTTCGATAATACGCGCTGCTGTCGGTTCTATTATTTTTAATTGCACATCGTAAATAGCAGTGTATACCTCCATTCTACGCGCGTCAATCATCGGACAGAATAACGTATTTAATTCGTTAACCGGATTCGATTCTTCAGCAAGCGAAATTTTAAAACCCTGTGCAAGGGCATCAAGCGTATTCACTGCTATCAATGGGATGTCGAGCGCATAACAGATACCTTTTGCCACAGAAACCCCAATCCGCAATCCTGTGTACGAACCTGGTCCTTTGCTGACAGAAACCGCATTTAATTGATTGATCGTTATTTGTGCTTCAAGTAATAACTCCTCAATAAATAAGGTAAGTTTAGAGGCGTGAACGTTTGGCTCATTTTGATCTCTATAAGCCGATAAGGTCCCATTGATACTTAATGCTACAGAACAAACAGGCGTTGCGGTATCTATGTGTAAAATATTCATATTACATTGATTGTCATCCTTATAGATGCTTGCTTGGTAAAACACTAATTTAACAACATTAAGGCACCGGATCATGTCCATGCCCACCCCAAGGATGACAACGACTAATTCTCTTAATAGTTAACCACCCTCCTTTAAATGGGCCATGTCTTTTTATGGCTTCCACACCATATTGCGAACAAGTAGGTGTATACCTACAGGAGCCCGGAAATAATGGAGAAATAAACCATTGGTATATCCTTATTAAAAGTAAGAATAAAAACCCTGTTGGACGTTTAATTAATTGTTCCCATATAAAGCCTATTATATTCATGCTGTAATTTCAACAAGGCATCTCCCATTCGTCTATGCATCAATTCATACGGCTCAATTGTCTTTCCAATATATTGTATTGCTACTAAAACCTGCGTTTCATTGGCCAACAAAAAAGAATGCAGTGCATCATGCTTTTGTAGCCTATAGGCCTCTCGAATTCTTCTTTTTAGGAGATTTCGGTCAACAGACTTTTTAAAACGACGTTTAGAGACAGAAACAACTAGCTGGGCG
>DATMSZ010000292.1:0-3927 GCA_035565175.1 Pseudosphingobacterium sp. | reverse complement strand
GGTGCCTATATCGGCGGTGTCCACCTCTTCCCATACCGAACAGAGAAGTTAAGCCCGCCAGAGCCGATGGTACTGCAGTAACATGTGGGAGAGTAGGTCGGTGCCACCTTTTATTAGGGCCGTACAGTGAGATACTGTGCGGCCCTTTTTTGTTGTTCCATCTTCCGGCAACTTCTACTCGGGTTAACCATCCCGCTTTTCTGTAAAAATATTCCTACCAACCGTCTTTCTGAATAGCTATTAAATAATTTGTTCTATCTTTAAATAATACTATTTTTATTGCTTGCATCTGTTATAAATTTATACATGAATTTCTTAAGGTCATTATCATTCACTTCTCTATTAATCTTTCCTCTTTTAGTCTTTTCACAACCTGATAAACCAAAACCAAATTGGCAAAATTTGGACCTTTTGGAAGACGGAATTCCGGGTATGAGTACAGAAAAAGCTTATAAAGAATTGCTAAATGATAAGAAGGGTAAGTCGGTAGTAGTAGCGGTGATAGATGGTGGTGTGGACACGAAACATGAGGATCTCATGAATAAAATGTGGATTAACACGGGAGAGGTAAGAAGTGACAGTATAGATAATGATCAGAATGGCTATGTTGATGACATATATGGATGGAATTTTATTGGAAATGCGAATGGCGTGAATGTTCAATATGATAACATGGAAGTTGTGCGTTTAATAAGGGAGCTGCATCCTAAATATATATCAGTATTACCGACCACACCATTAAGTGAGGAAGAACGACGCGAATTTATTGCTTATCAAAAGATGAATACCGATTATATGAGTAAACTGCAGATTGCTCAATTAACAGAGAGAGCGATCAAGGCGTTTAAATTTCAGGTTGATTCTATTGTGCATAGGATCGGTTTGGAATCGCCTAAGCAAACAGATTTTAAAAAGTATAAGCCGAGGAATAAAATGGAAGGAAGAACCCTTTCTATGATTAATAAAGGACTGGAAGAAGAAGGTGATTTTGTTAAATTTTATGAGGAGTTAGTGGAAGGGGTAAAGCATTATGAGGCAGAAGTGAATTATCATCTGAATATGGATTACGACCCGCGGAAAATCGTCGGAGATGACTATGAAAATGGTAAAGAGCGGATTTATGGGAACGCAGACGTAAAAGGCCCAGATGCTTTGCATGGCACACATGTGGCGGGAATCATAGCAGCAGATAGAAATAATGAAGTGGGTATTAAAGGTGTAGCCGATAACGCAAGAATCATGGCTGTACGTGTGGTACCGGATGGTGATGAAAGAGATAAAGATGTTGCCAACGCTATTTATTATGCGGTTGACAACGGCGCGAAGGTAATTAATATGAGCTTTGGCAAGCCTTATGTGAAGGACAAGCACTTAGTTGATAGTGCCATTCGTTATGCGGTACTGCAAAATGTATTAATAGTTCATGCTGCTGGTAACGAAGGTGTAGATAATGACATGACACCTAACTACCCAAGTAGAAATTATGTTGATAGCTTGGGATTAAATAAAGGAACGGCCGAGAACTGGATAGAAGTAGGAGCAACAGGCTGGACATACGACGCTTCACTTGTAACGGAGTTTTCGAATTATGGGCGACGGAGTGTGGATGTGTTTGCTCCCGGATTGGATATTAATTCAACCGTCCCTGATTCCAAATATAAAGTTGAACAGGGTACTAGTATGGCTGCGCCAATGGTAAGTGGTTTAGCGGCCCTTATTTGGTCGTATTATCCGTCATTTAAGGCAGCCGACGTAAAGAAAATAATACTAGAATCGGTCATAAAACCAACACATAAAGTAAAAATTGCACAGGGGAAAAGTAGGCGAAAAGTTTTGATGTCTGAGATCAGTGTAACTGGTGGTATTGTTAATGTTTATAATGCATTAAAGCTAGCCGAAGAGCGTTCTAAAATATAATTAAAATCATTGACATAAACACAATATGGCAATGCATTTTGCGTTAATAAATAATATCACTTTTAAAAATATAATCTATGGTTGAAACTTTTACATCAAAAATTAATGATCTTCTCGACAATAATCATGAGGTCTACAGTGATCTTCAACTTAATGCCGAGGATAAGCTCTTCTATGCTATGTTAAATGAGCCGTTAAATGAGCTTTTAAGGCAGCCTTCAATTGAAACGGTTCATTCTATCTTAGATTTTTCTAGTAAGTATTCTGAACAAAGTCACTAGTTTTGTAAGATTAGTTTTTAGGAAATTAGTTTTAATCAATAGGCTTATTGGCTTTTTTGGTTAAATAGAGATTTTATTATAGGTTTGTGTATGCTAAAGAAAGATCGCTATAGAGAGTTTGTCGCTTATTTCTCTTCCCACAATCCAGATGCACAGACAGAACTCAATTATAGTAATTCATTTGAATTGTTAGTGGCTGTAATTCTATCTGCGCAATGTACGGATAAGCGCATCAATCTTGTTACACCTAAATTGTTTGAACGGTTTCCGGATGCGCACACACTAGCGGCGGCTTCTGTTGAGGAAGTTTTTAGCTATATTAGAAGCGTAAGTTATCCTAATAATAAGGCTAAACATTTAGTAGGCATGGCTAATAAATTAGTTGATAATTTTAATGGCATTATACCGTCTAATGTGGACGAATTGCAGAAGTTACCCGGAGTAGGTAGAAAGACGGCTAATGTTATTGCATCTGTAGTATATAATGCACCTGCAATTGCTGTGGATACGCATGTATTTAGAGTAGCTAATCGTATAGGTTTAACAAATAATGCGACAACCCCTTTGGCAGTTGAAAAACAGTTAGTAAAGTTCTTGCCAAAGGATACCTTGGCTATTGCACATCATTGGCTGATTTTGCATGGACGATATATCTGTTTAGCGAGGCGACCTAAATGCGAAGAATGTCCAATAACCTATCTATGTAAATATTATGAAAGGGAATTTTTAAGCAATAAGCGGGAAATAAAAGAAAAATAAAATTCAATATTACTAAATTTATTAGTAATATTGAATTTTATTTGTATATTTGATCAAAATATTGAAAATGAGTAATCAAGATAAACTAAAAGCGTTACAGTTAACATTAGATAAACTAGAGAAATCATATGGTAAGGGAACCATTATGAAGCTAGGTGATTCGGCAGTTGAACCTATTGATTCCATTTCAACCGGATCTTTAGGATTAGACATCGCTTTAGGCATTGGAGGTGTTCCTAAAGGGAGGGTTATAGAAATATATGGCCCTGAATCGTCTGGAAAGACAACTTTAGCAACTCATATTATTGCAGAGGCTCAAAAAAAAGGGGGCATTGCGGCATTTATTGATGCTGAACATGCTTTTGATAAATATTATGCAGGCAAGCTGGGTGTTGATATTGAAAATTTATTGATATCACAACCTGATAACGGAGAGCAGGCATTGGAGATAGCCGACAACCTTATCCGTTCTGGTGCCATTGATGTGATAGTGATCGATTCGGTTGCTGCTTTAGTGCCTAAGGGGGAGATTGAGGGAGAAATGGGCGATTCTAAAATGGGACTACAGGCTCGTCTTATGTCGCAGGCTTTACGTAAGCTTACCGGTACAATTTCTAAAACTAATTGTTGTTGTATTTTTATTAACCAATTACGGGAAAAGATCGGCGTCATGTTTGGAAACCCTGAGACTACAACTGGGGGAAATGCATTAAAATTTTATGCTTCTGTACGTCTTGATATTCGAAGAACTTCTCAAATTAAAGATGCGGATGAAGTATCTGGAAACCGTGTGAAAGTAAAAATAGTTAAAAATAAAGTTGCTCCCCCTTTTAGAGTGGCTGAATTTGATATTATGTTTGGCGAAGGGATTTCAAAGGTAGGTGAAATCATAGATCTCGGAGTTGATTTCAATGTTATAAAGAAATCGGGTTCATGGTTTAGTTATGGTGAAACGAAATTAGGACAAGGA
>DATMSZ010000291.1:0-14956 GCA_035565175.1 Pseudosphingobacterium sp. | reverse complement strand
TTTTCATCTCAGACCAAAAACTGCTCAGTTCGTCGATAGGGATTTTGTACTTCTTTACCAGCCCAGCTACCTGGCCAAGCAATTCAATCATCGCATCATTGATTGTTAATTGTGTTGGGATACCCAAACTGTCCACAACCGCTTTTAACAACCAATCAAGCTCTCCGAACGACCAACCCGTTTGTGCCTGTAAGCGAATATAGACGGCCATTTGCCTTAAGGCATTATCCGAAAGGCCTACGAGCTCGGGGCTTGCAAATAAATTTAACAGCGGCTTGCCTTGCGAAACAGCGGGCTTAGCTATGCTGATAAATTGGTTGGAGGAGAGCAATTTATTCAAATATAAGTTATGTAAGATTATGGGGCTTAGTTCGGAAGTACTTCCAATAGGCACCCCCTCATAAAAGGCCGTAGTGTAATTAGTCGCCGTGGCATCATACCGATGAGGTCCGAGATCGTAAGCCATTTTGCCAGTCTGCTCATTTAATGGCCAGTAGGCAAATAAATGAGCATCTGTATAATTTTGCAAGCGGAGATACATCATTTTCCGGATCAAATCCGCTGAACGGACTTCTGACCAGATACGAAGTTCTGTAATTCCACCGTGAAACGATGAACCCCCGATGTAACCGATGGCAATAGCAGATTTATCTTTCTTAGGACTTTCCGACACAGTATGCGTAGAATCGAGCACTCCATTGACGTAGATTATGTTTTCGCCAGTCCCTACATTCCTCGTCCAGGCGATATGGGTCCATGCATTCAGGTTTAGTTCGGTGGCCGAACTAAACCCCGGGGCATCTCCGTATTTACATCTTAGGTTTCTATTATTTAAAAAAAAATAAAACTGCTCTCCCGAGCCTTTACCTAAAATAGACATCTCAGTATAGGTTGCAGTCGGGAAAATCCAGCATTCAATCGTGATCGACCCTTCCAATTCAGTAGCTGAAATTTCTTCTGTTTGTATATTCTGACTACCTTTATTCTGCATGGCATAAGTGCCGCTTCCTTTTTTCAGACGCTGATAAACGAGCTCTTCCAACTGATCTGGGCTAAGGCCGGTCTTTTGTAGAAATACCCTTTGATCCGAAAGTGCATCGCAAACTTCCTCATCAGAAAGACTTTCATCATGAAATCCGTATAAACGTGCTAGAGAGGTTTGATAGGAGCCAGTTATCAAGGATAATTGTTCCGGAGATAAACGCAATGCTTCGGCCGAAGCAGCAAGTGCAGGTGCTTCAAGCAATCGGTATATGGAAGAAAGGCTAGTTCCCAATGCTTCCAGTCCGCCACGGATGGTATATAAAGACGGGTTGAAAGGCATGCTAAACGGGTAGACCCTGGCTGCCATCTGCTGCATCGGATCGGTATCATTTAAATAATTTGCTTTAAGATGTTGGCAAATAACTTCATTTACGATATCTATGTAGGATACTTCAGCATCGGAAGATCTGCAATCTAACGGTACAGTCCATAAATCGGGCCGACGGTGCCGCAGGGAAAAAAACGTTTCAGGTGGTGGGCTAACATATTGCGAAACTACCCGCATTAGATCCGTAAAATAAGCCGCCGGACCAAAAATACTCTGGCAGTCCTTACAATCACAGGTAAACATCGGTCCGAAGAGTCGTTGATAATCTGGAATACCTTTCTGAAAAAAAGCATTTATTTCTTTTCCCGGTTCTACTATTTTTGCCGCCGCTGTTTGGGGTGCAGCCAGCGCCAATTCAAAACTCGCGCGACGGATGCGTTCAGCATTTCCGAAAAGCTGAACGCAGAAGGCTTTTGGCTGTTCTATCTCGCTAAGCTGAGCGAATGCCTGCATTACTTTTTGTATGAAGGCGGATTTACCTGTAGCGGCAATATGATGGGCACTATGAAAACCCGTTGATTCCAACACCGCCGCAATGGCATCATCTGGATAAATTTTAAGGAGACGTTGACGGGTGCGTAAGCTTTGCAGCAGTTCCCGCTGATTAACATCCTCTGGCCAATTGTATTGAGCGAGCGCATTAGCGCTAAAGAGATCAGCGGTTTGCAGGTTTATCTGGGGGTTGGTGGCGAGGAAGCCTGTCAGATTTATCATTTTATGTAGTTTTTGGATAGTGAGCCTTTAAGAAATTTTCTGCGTCTTTTCTTTCAACTTTCCCAATAGTTGAACTCGATCCCAGATTCCCCGGTATAACATAATGAAATGGAGCGGTGCCAGTGGAAGCAGTTGCTGGTGGGTGAATTATGTAATGAAGTTCTTTTGCAATCCTCGTGGGTGTGCTATCCTTATTTAGGTAAAGTTGCGCCCCAACACTTATTCTAATTGGGACGTGATTTTGCGCATAGTTGCTTACCAACATTTCGAAACCTTTTTGAACCCAATTGGCATGTTCTGATGCCACAATTAAGTTATCAGACAGATTTTGTCCACCCTGCACATAGGGATGCAAATGGCAATAGGCGTACCCAACATTATTTCTGTTCCCCCATTGCTCATAATATTCATTGGCACTGTAAGATGTGGAACTCCAGGCTGCACTTGGGTCTAGCGCATTCTTATATACGTTCCCAAGGTTTGTACTGATTCTATTTGACACTTTGTTTGTCGGTGCTGCGAAAGCCTTCTCAAAATATGCCGTTGAGGTCGTATCAATGTTATCAGGCATATGTACCTGAGATGGTAATGGGTTGGCACTTGGCGGTAAGGGAGTGGTTAATTGCGTCAGTGCAGCCGAATATAAATTCTCCTTATGTACTAAATCTTCAATTAATGCATTTTTACTGTCGCTGATTCCGGAATGCATCGTTTTTTTGTTCAGATGACCGTGGATTTTCGCAACAAGACTAGGTACTATACTACCACGGGTATTTTGTGAAGGTGAATCTTTCAATGCACGTTTTAAACCTCGAGCATAAGACACCAGACGTTCTAACATCTGTATCTTCCTTAAATTACTTCGGCGTGAATCTCTGTATTTATCCATGTTTTTATTCTGGTTATATACCTTCAGCCTCGAATCACCAACTACTTTTTTTTCTGATATAAAGGCTACTTTCCCCATCCCCGTGGGATCATTATACTTCACCGGATTACTACTCACGTACTCATATAAATTCGGCCCATCCACTGGCCCTGCGGGATCTGGGCTCATCCAGCGGCTTAACCAAGAAGCATAGTAACGCGCCCCATAATAATAGAGGCCAGTTAAGGCATCGCATTCTTTACCGCAAAATCGCAGCTCTTTGGCATCGGCTTCCAGCTGACTGCGGGCCAGCGTAAAGGCCGTTCCTCCATACACGTAAAATTGTTCAAAAGTGAGGAGCACTGCTTTTTCATTCACTTCCATGGTGACTGAATCGAGCGGGTCGCATAACTGGTAACGATATTGAATATCGCCGACCGAAATATTCTTTTGTATAGAAGGCACAACGATCCAACGATGGGTAATGAGTGCAGGAGCGTTGCCATCTTTTAGCAGAAGGGTATGCTTTTCGGATTGCAGTCTTGTCGGAGCAGGAGAATCAACGCTACCCGATGCCGTCCAAGTACGCAATTGTTGGTAATTACCCAGGTAAATTTTTTCCGTGTATTCAATTTGGTTTCCGCCATTTACCACGCGTTCACTTACTTTCCGAACCCGGTTTCCACTGGTATTATACTGGTAATATTCGGCATCATTCAAGCGATAAGTTTCATCAGTTTCTGGATCGTGCACCTCCCGGGTAATCGTCACTACGCTGGATATATGATTGAGATAATTCCAGTTAACCTTCGCTGTGCTACCGGGATGGAGGGTTAGCATATTGCCATTCCCATCGTATGCAAATGAGGGCGAACTGCCAGATAAATTTCCATTAGCAATACGATCTAAGTGGTTGTTCGTACCAGCCACTGTTATTTTCTGCGTCCAATCACCACTGGCAGCCTGATGTTTTTTTAGCACCAGATTATCTCCAAAATCATAAGCAAATTGCTGGGTGTAATTTTCCAGGCGTTGCAGATCGGCGGTATCGGGTATTTTCGGAAGAGGGATACTGGCATCGATTGCACCATTTCTTTCCTGCTTATTCAGTCCGGGCAAGGTACGCCCTGTGGCACGGACGATTCGGTAGAGCGGGTCATATAGGTACCGGCTGTAAGGTTCAATTTTTTGATTTTTATGGAACACTACAACGGCGTTGTTATCCAAGGTGCTGATGGTATGGCCTACCGGATCGTAAGCATAATAAATATCCTGTAATACGGTGTTTCCTTCTTCCGAATCTGCTATTGTTCGTGTAGCAAAGCTTCGCAAGAGCTGTTGCGTGCAGGCATCGTAAGTATAATTCGAAATCACCCCATTCCCGTATAATACCCGTGTACGCTTCCCGGCGGCATCATACACAATGTCTTTGATAACGGCTTGCCACTCTTGCGGATGCTCGGCAACCGCATCCACCAATTTTTGTTTACTACCCTGTAACAAACCGTTGATATCATAAATATAGGCCTGCTGGCTACCATCCGGCAAGGTTTCAGCAATTAGTTGCCCCTGCGCGTTGTATATACTCGACCGGGTATAAGAAGGTTCATTTAAGATTATCTGTCGCGCCTCTTCCGTCCAGTTTGATTCGTTTTTATAATCCGAACGTAAATAGGTTTTTCCCAGTAAAGGTGCTCCAGCAAGGTCATATATTTCCACGATTGACAACCCAGATTCATCATAATCCCGATAGGGCTTCCCCATGAGGTTATAATTGGCTGCATTTAGAACCGTTTCTCCGTAAACCGTTTGCTGCACCCAATGGGCAAGTGCATCCACTTGATCCCCTCCGCTCACATACATGCCCAAGGGACGCTGCAGGTTATCATATGCATTTTCAGCCCGAAACCCGCGACTATCCCATGAACAGACTATATTGCCAGCCATATTGGTGAGCGACCAACGTAAACCGGCATCTGCACTTTCCGATTGCAATACCTGCCCGCTTAAGCCGTATTCGCTACGAAAATTGAATAGGAATGTCCCGTTCCGCACCATTTTCAAGAAGAGGCGCGAATCGCTATTGTACAATTGCCGTCCTTGAATATCATATACACCTAGCGAAGTCATACAAGTTTGCGCAAGGTAGTCTTCCAGGGCCTCTCCGTTATCAGGAAATTGCTGCAGAAAAGTTTGATGAAACCCAGATTGATAAGGTTGAAAAGTAGGTGTAACCCAGGCTACTGCATCGTCCGGATTTTCTTTCGCAAGGTAACCGAGCTCCAATAAAGCAGCCCAGGTTGCTTGCGGCGTCATTGATCCAGCCACTTTTTCTGGAATAGTGTCTTCGCTGATCGCACCCAGGTTACAAACGATGGTTCTGATAGGGTTACCCAAATTGTCAGAAACAACAGTAGATGGTGTATTATAACAAGGCAAGGCGGCTTGCAATGCCAAAAATTCTTCCTGTTGCCGCGCCTCGGGCTGTGCCGGATAGTTAGCCATAAACCATTGGTAATAGGGCGAATCGGGCATGGTATCATTAAAATCGTAGGAACTTGTTTCCCAAGGCGTATAAACGGCTTTCGAGAAAAAACCTTTCGGTGAATCCGTTCGCATCACCCTGCCCACCGGATCATAGTGAATGACTGTAGGGGCTGGCACGAGCTTTTCCTCCATTATCTGTTGTTGATCTTCAATATAAGGTGTCGCGCTGAAATAAGCTTGGTATTGTTCTACCGGCAGGCCTTTATTGTTGTACACGGTATGCCCACTCACCAACCAACGTTCTCGTTCCGAAGCGTCAGATGATGGATTAACAAGCGTACCTTCCACTTTGCGCAAGGTCACTTCGCCAGGACTCGTTTTGGTTTTGCTTTGTAAAAGGGTGCCTAAGCCATTACTATAGGTAATGCTAATAGGCATTTGCATTTCGTTAGCTGCTCCACCTCCCAACGTTTCCAGCTCGTGTACGTGCATGGTGCGTATAATATTGATCGCATTTATACCCTGCCGTCTGTTTTTCCAAGCAAATAAATCATAAAAAAAATAACTGCTTGCTCCTTGCAGGTATTTGGCCGGATTGGCAATGACATCATCAAAGGTCGCTCCCGGTTGAAAGGTGTATTGATCTATCGGTAAATCGCCGCTCTCCGTTCCGTTCACTTGTCCGTAAATGGTTGTAGCGACTACCTGCCCCAGCGGATCACAAAGCACTTCCGAAATATTATTGTTGGCGTCAATACTCCGCTTTGGCAACATGCTCTGGTAATCATATTCATAGTGCTCCTCGAGCGAACACGCAGCAGCCAGCATAGATGATGTTTTGACAATTAACAACCAGTAGCAATCATATTGAACCGTCGTACTTCCATTAAATCCGTTTTCGTCTAGTACCGTTTCCGCTAGCAGCTCAGTAATTGCTGCTTTGGTTTCTGATGGCATATAAAATTGCACACGATTCCAGTTATACAGTTGCATCTGTCCGTAATTCCACCAGTAGCCATTTTTAAGCACATATCCGCAACGATTCGTAAGCAAATCATCGTCTACCTTATCACCGAACGATCGCTTTATTTCATCCGGATCTACTATTGCTGTTTCCACATGATGTAATAATGCCAGTTCATTTATTTCTCCTTCGGGCAAGGTAGCCGTTCCATCGCTGTTCCAATAGACCTGTCTGCTCCAGCTGAGCAGTCGACACCAAGCTTCTTCGGGAGTGGTATCTGTCGGTCCTACCTGCTGTTGTAAAGCAGTTTGGATTTGCAGTGATAAATCAGCTCGCGTAAATGGGGCGTCTATTGGAGCTGTTATGTTCCCGATTTCATAATCGCGTGTCTGCCAGTTTACGCCTAGGTATTGCCAACAACTATTCGGATCTTCCGGATTGTTATTTATGGTGTTGGTATACGTAGCTTCACTTGCCAACACGCGCAGCTGTTGCTGCTCCGGATAAATGATAGCGTTGCCTACATTCCGACGTGGAAAACTGATCGTTGCACTGAGCAAAGGATGGCCATACTCATCCATGGAAAGCACTAAATGCTGACTGATATGTGGATCTTCCGGATTGCGATCATAGGTATAACTCAGCTCATTCACCTCCACCGGCATGGCGCTGCAATAACGCCCATTCAGCCGTGGTTGCACCAAACGTACCTCTACGGCAGACATCGAAATCGTGTAAGGGTTTTCCGCTAAAGAAGAATTGTCTTCCGCGTACACTTCGGTGCGGATGGGGTGCCCCGCCAACGAGGCATAAGCCTGCCTTATAGAAAGCGCGTCCTGATTATTCCAGGCGGCCTCCAAGGCAAAGGCAGCGAGCTTCCATTGTTGCGCGTCGCCCCTGTAAAATTGGGCTTCGTATTGTGCACAGATCGCGGGTGTCTGCTCATAGGCACCGGTAATAAACCAAGAACGCGTATAAACAGGTGGCATCCATAAGTTTTTATCCAACAATGCAGCCGCTTCTGGATGCTTTTCAGCAGAAGCCTGAAACTGCTCATACGTTTCGCAATCCCAGGTTTCTAAAAACCCAAAACCACGAAACTCACGTTCTAACGGATCGAAGTAGCCATCGTGGTATCGGTGCCGTTCTGTATAAACCGCACCGGTAATCTGGTCGATCGTTTTACTTTCACTAACCACACTTACCGCAATGGGTAAGCGCGTTGGCCATATGCGGCCCTCCTGTTTATCGCGCAACTGCTCGAGAACAGATGTGGTATAAGTTAAGGACGATAGTCCTCCCACGCCATTATCAACGGTTTGCAGCAGATAAGGTTTCTTTTTATTACTGAAATCGTAATACAAGTGTTTCACTTCGGGGTCGCTTACCGTAAAAATAAGCGAAGTGGTTCCGTAACCGCTCACGTCGCCTGCGGTTATCGCGGTAATAGCAGAATATGTTGCAGGAAAAGATATCTCAACAGGCGAGCTAAAAGAATTGCCGTTCTGGTTAAACCAGATGTGGGCATATTCCGGGTAACAATACACGATATCCGTTGTACCACTACCGTCGGCATCAATTAAAAACACACGTTCTGCGTCAAATAAACCATCAATGAGCGGCGCATTTGCAAAAGTAAGCACTTCGCCAAAACGGCCATGCCCAAGACAAGGCCAAACATGAAGAGATCCATTAGACAAACGAAAGCGATGTGATAAACCGTCTCCCAGAAAACTGGAAAAACCAGTTAACACTTCCGTTCCATGCTGTGTTGTTTCCGGGAAATGGCTGGGTGTCCAGGAATGAGATGCCTCTTCGAAGCCTACTTTACCTTCAGAACGATAAAATTTCAATTGACTACTTTCAACGAATAACAGATCACTGCGACCCGTTCCACTGAGGTCGGCCATTTCTTTTTGGGGCGACAAGTATTCTTGCGGGAAGCTATCGAAGGCCTGAAAGGGTTTCCAGTCTGCATATTCGGAGTATTCAAAAAAACCATTGCTAAGCCCATCGCTTACTATCAAGTCAAGTACATTATCTCCGTTTAAAGAAGTAAGGTTCGCCTGTCCCGCTTGCAGATTACGAAAAATCGGAAAATTATCCAGCACGCGCATCGGTGCGTATTTCCCATTCCCGAGTGGTTCCAGATAACCTGTAAAGGTATCACTACTGTATAATAAACCGTCCATACCGATGCCATCAAGATCAACAGGAATGAAACCCGATGAATTGAAATATCCAGGAGCATCGGCCTCAAGCAGTTGCCATGTTGCCGTTAGTGGACTAAACTCCTCAAAGGTTAATGCTGTTGCCGGAGTATCCGCTATCCACAAAGGTTGTTCCGGTCGAGTACGGTAACCACGATGTATAATGCGTTTTATGATACTTATGCCCGAAACGGCTGTCGTATCATATGCTGGAAGCAATGCTGCCGTAGTAAAAGGAATGCTCCCATTTTCTTCGGTAAAATGATGTCGTAAATAAATACCTTGGCAGAGCCTCGCCGTGCGAATCTCAAACCCGCTTTTATAACTACTAAAGGGGTCGGCGCGAGCCGTCCAGACAGTCGGTGCCGCATCCGGATTATCTTTATCTAATTGCCCGTAATCAAAAATAACTTCGAATGCAAAATGCTCCTGTTGTACATTATTTTCTGTTATAAAATAATTCCCATATTGAACGGTGTCTAGATAACGTTGCGATGTAAAATCTCTGTCTCTGTTGTAAACCGTATCCGGAATATTAACCGTATCACCCGGTTTATAATTATAAACAATTTTATTTCCATGCGCATCGTAACTCTTTTCAATGAGCCATTCAAAGATTTGATGTGGATTTTCAGGATTATAAATACGGCCATTGTCGGAAATACCATAGAGGCTAGTCACATTATTTGCCGTGACCACTTTCCAATAACTTAATTGCGTAGCACTATCCGTCCATTGTTCAATAAGTGCAAAACCACCTTCAAGGCGTGGGCGGTAAGCAACAATACGCCAAGTTGTACATTCATCCGTATAGTTGTATTCCGATTTTATCCAGTCAAGCCCTTCGTTCGTATATTTCGGGAGCAATTCGCCAGCGCCACTAAGAATAAACACATCCGTATGATCATATCGTGGAATTCCCCTACTGGTTTTTCGCACTACTGAGTCTAATGATACGGAAAAGCCCAAACCGAATAAACCATTGCCGGAACCTGAACTGTAAGACAAATTAATAGCGGGAGAAAAACCTCTTGCATCTGGTAATGGAAAGGGAATGGAAAATCCGCCTGAACCCGTAAATGATTGTGCTTTGAAAGGTTCGCTAATTCCGCGTAATGCACCACCGCCAGCAGGCATAGAAACCTTAGGGGCAGCTATCTGACTAGACTCATTTTGTTTGTTCATGGATAAAATCAGGCATATAATCGAATATCAAATTCAGATAATTAATGGTTCGTTTTCCTGCAAGCAGGATTTGATCAAAAAGAATTAATATTGAAATTATAGAAGCAAACCTCAGCGAATAAACTGAATAACAGAACTAAATTAGTAAATATACTTTATAAATACCTAGTTTTTGATAAATAATAATTTAAGTATAACACTAGGGTTTGTTCACATAAAAATTAGCTTTTTTAGTCAGCTATTTCTGAACAACGCGCGAGGTTTCGCTAGAACTGTCTTATAAGGCGATGAAATGATCGTAATGAACGATGAACGAATGTTTATGTCAGAGCGCCTCCACCGACTGACTTTGTAACAATTCGGCACCCCATTGATCGATCACTTTTATTACAGGAATCAGTGATTCTCCAAAATCCGTTAGAAAATATTCCACCTTCGGCGGCAATTCAGGATATACTACCCGCCTGATAACACCCCGTTCTTCCAACTCTTTTAATTGCTGGTTAAGCACTTTTCTGGTAGCTAGCGGGTTGAGCCGTTGGAGTTGGCTGGGCCGCCTATTCCCGTTCATGATATTAAAAATAAGGCATGGCTTCCACTTCCCACCTATAATATCCATGGTTGCTGCCACACCACAATCTATATTTTTTGGAATCTTACGTTCATACATAGCCTGCTTTTATTTATATACAAAGGTAAAACAATTTATTATTTTATTGCCATAGGTACTTTTTTGTACCTATGCTACAATCAAGTACGTACTTGTTTATCAGTCCCTATGCCCCTAGCTTTGCATTCTAATTCTTGCGCGCAGCATTCGATTTTTAATTTAAACAGTATTAACAATGAAAATTACACGTTCAAATCTCTTATTCGGTACCCTCTTCAGCCTCTTTGTAGGCATACACGTTGAGTTGCCTGCACAAGTGCACCCTTACTTAGGCCAGCCCAGCAGCTATGAAATGGTACTCGGCGATCTTAAAATCACCGCACTCTCAGACGGCAGTGTTAATCAGGTTCTTAAAGACCTATTGATAAATACCACAGATGAAGAAATTGATCATCTTACTTCCGAGAACTTTCAAACCGATGAAAACGAAGCATCCGTAAACGCCTATTTATTTAAATTAGCTAACAAACTGATGATGGTAGATGCCGGAACAGCCGATTTATACGGACCATCCTTAGGCTTTCTTCCCAATAACCTTTTGAAAGCAGGTTACGACCCAAAACAAATCGATGTAATTCTGGTGACGCACATTCATACCGATCACACAGGCGGACTGATGGATGGCGACAAAATGGTTTTCCCTAATGCCACAATATATATCAGCAAAATCGAATTGGACTTTTGGTTAGGCGAAGAAAGTTACAAAAAGGCTCCGGCCGATAAGAAAGTATATTTCGAACAAGCCCGGCGAAGCATTCTTCCTTATTTGAAAGCAGGAAAGATCAAAACCTTTGCATTCGGGAAAGAACTATTTCCAGGTCTGACACCTGTGGCTGCCCAAGGGCACACGCCAGGACATACCTTTTATCAACTAGTCAGCAAAAATGAAAAAATCATGTTCTGGGGTGATCTATTGCATTCTGCCGCCGTACAATTTCCTAATCCCGATGTACGAATTGTGTACGACATCGATCCCGACCAGGCCGCAATGACACGTAAAGAGGCCTTTACCGATGCTGCCCAACATAAATACTGGATCGCGGCAGACCATCTCTCCTACCCTGGAATCGGGCACATCAAAAAGGAAGGAAACGGCTATCGCTGGTATCCCATCAATTATACAATCGACCCAACAGGTAAGGGCCAGTAAAACAAAACATTATGAAATACATGAAATATTGGATTTGCGTCGCCGCTGTTTTTTTTCTTTTCAAGAATCTTTCAGCCCAAACGACGCCCGACGATAAAAAAGCTACCATTGCACATTTTTTCGATGAGTCGCTAACAAATGCACCCATACCCGCACATTTGCACCATCTAACCAAGCAGATTGGTCATCGAATTTCCGGCTCGCCACAGGCAGAAGCAACGGTGCACTGGATTAAGTTGCAGCTACAAGCGCTGAAACCCGACACGGCCTATTTACAAGCCGTTAAGATCCCCGTGTGGAAAAGAGGCCCAAAAGAGAAAGCTTTCATCCAAACGGCTGACCATTCCTTGCGGCCCATGCAGGTACTCGCTTTTGGTGGATCGGTGGCTACCAAGGGCACCTTGAGTGCCGAAGTTGTTGAAGTGAAATCCTGGGCGGAATTGGCAGCCTTGCCTGCGGATAAAGTAAAAGGCAAATTCGTTTTCTACAACCGCGCCATGGATGCTACCAAAATCGATCCGTTTGATGCCTATCTGGAAGCTGTTGATCAGCGCTCCATAGGTGCCATCGAGGCCGCCAAAAAAGGCGCTGTAGGGGCCTTGGTGCGTTCACTTACACTTGCCAAGGATGATTCTCCACATACCGGTGCCATGCAGTATGCAGATGGGATCAACAAGATTCCTGCTGCCGCACTCGGCACACGCAGCGCCGACCTCCTGAGCCAAACGCTTAAAGACAATCCCACGCTCCGATTCTCTTTAGAGATGCATTGCAGCACCTTGCCGGAGATCGTTTCAAACAATGTCATTGCCGAAATAACTGGGAAAGAATTCCCAAATGAATTCATCACCATCGGCGCACATATTGATTCGTGGGATGTGGGCGAAGGTGCCAGCGATGATGCAACAGGTATTGTGCAGACGATCGAGGCCCTGCGCTTATTGAAGACCTTCGCATCCAAACCCAAACGAAGCATTCGCTTTATTTTTTATATGAACGAAGAATCCGGCGCACATGGCGGCAGTAAATATGCATCTGAGGTAAGAAAAAACAAGGAGAAACACCTTGCATCCATCGAGTCTGACGCTGGAGGTTTTCAACCGGTTGGATTTCGCATTGATGGCGACCCGCAAGCCGTGAATCAGATCAAGGCTTATAGCCCTCTATTATCGCAATATGGTATGGGGCGCATTCTTACGCAGCATAGAGGCGTAGACATTGCTGCCATGAAAGATTTATCCAAGGTATTGCTGAGTTTAGATTGCGAATCGCACCGACTGTTTGATATTCACCATAGTGAGTTAGACACCCTCGATAAGCTCAACTATCGGGAAGTAACCTTAGGGGCGGTGGCCATGACCGTGATGGCTTTCCTGATAAGTGAGTATGGTTTATAAAAAATAATAAAATGAAAGCTATGTGAGTTGGCAGCCTTAAAAGAAAATGAACAAACACGTAAGCCTCCTTACCTTTAAAAACGATTTATTTCCATGAAAACTAACATTTTAACTACCTGTTTGGCATTATGCTGCAGCTTCATAAGCCTGCAGCTAGCCGCTCAAACCAGCATAAAAGAGGCAGTAAAGCCTTATCGCGACTATGTGCTGCAACAAGGCATCGTTTACACATCCGGCCTATTAGGCCTAGACGAGGCGGGCCAGCTTCCGCCATCATTTGAGCAAGAGGTGCTTCAGCTGTTTGCCAATCTCGATCAGGTGCTTCGCAGCGCTAACAGCCGTAAAGAAAAAGTTTTTAGCGTTACCGTGTATTTGAACAGCATGGCGCAGTTCAACACATTTAACCGGCTGTATATTGCGTATTTCAAAGCGCCCTACCCGGTGCGCGCCTGTGTAGCCGTACAAGAACTCGCAAAAAACGCACACATTGAGATGAGTGTAATGGCAAGGCCTTTTTGTATCTGATTTCTTCAAGAGGTTAGCTGATATAAGGGTCTTTCCGCCTGTAGCATTTTCCAACCTATCTCCGTTTCATTTTCAAAACCCTAAATCAAGGTCATGAAAAAAGTACACCTAGCCTGCGGTCTCTTTCTCGGTATATTATTTGTTATTGGCTGTGAAAAACAAGAAACCGAAAACCCTATTATTGTAGAGCCGCAAACATGGCGGGAAGTAACGAAAGACAGCATCAGCAGCGGCACGACAGAAGGCTTTACCATTGGCACCAATGCAGTTGAAACGTATCAAGTAGTACAACAGCGCCTTCAACCCCATACCCCCAACGTGCAAGTAGTATCCAATATCTATCATAAAATGGAAGACCTTATGGGTAAAATCGGTCTCTACAATGCCCTTCTCTTTGACGAACAAAAAGGCACCAGCACCGGCGTACAGCTTTACTTTGAAGACGATCATATCAAATCCATTTATACTAACGACGGCAAGCAGCTCAACAGCTGGCCTAACAACAATTTTTCGCCCATGCGCGTTAGTGTAGGCATGCCAGTGGATCGCGTATACCCGCAATTACTGGCCCTTAGCAGCATCAGTCAGTATGCCCCTAAATTTCAGCGCATCTCTTTGTTTTCTAAAAACACCAACAAAGACTTCGACCCGGCCATGACCCTATCACCCCAATGGTATTTTGCCCATAGCGAAGCCGATGGCCGTCAAAAGCGCATTCATTTGTACTTTAAAGAGGGCAAACTGCAATCGATAGTTGTCGGTTTATATGCGCCTCATTAGCTTAAATTCATCAGTTTTTTATGGTATGAGGAGTTTACGGAAGTTAAAATGCACTATCGTAGTGCATTTTTAACTAATTTTTGCACTATCATAGTGCAAAATACTATCTGATCAGTGCTATCCATCTTCGAAATCGACCGCCCAGAGCCACTGCGGGTAATCAGCATTACTTCCTTTCCCCGGGCGGCAAGGATATTTGCCGTTGCAAGGCAAACAGCGCTTGCACCTATGACTGCATGTGTCTTCATAAATTCTAATTATTCAACGCTCTTGCCTCTACGATTATAAAATATCCTATACGTTCTTTTATCAACCATTTCCCATTTTCACGAACATACTGGTCTTCGTATTTTACACTGTAATCCGTAATATTATTTTTACCCTCAGCCTCCCTCACCATTTTAATCTGTGTAAAAGAAATCCCTGAAGCAGTATCCTCATCTATTTTAACAGTATGTTGCCCATTCAGCGTAAAATAGGTTTTTACCTCAGCGGCATGGCCGCTAAATTCCTTTTCCAGGTTTTCTGTTCCGGAAATATTTACAACCAGCATGTCGTTCATATAGACTTTATAGACAGCATCCGGTATAAACAAACTCATTTGTTCCGAAATCTTTTTTTCGTCGCCCAGGTA
>DATMSZ010000290.1:0-17303 GCA_035565175.1 Pseudosphingobacterium sp. | reverse complement strand
TGCTTGAGGGTGGTGAAAAATTCATTCTATGTCATATTGAAGTACAGTCAAAAAAAGGGAAAGGCGACCTGGCTGCCCGCATGTTTGAATATTTTTACAAAATATACGATAAATATAAGATACCCGTCACCGCCATTGCTATATTAGCCGATGAAAACAAGAACTATCATCCTTCAATTTATAGTCAAGAGTTCATGGGCACTGAACTTACCTACAAATTCAACAGCTATAAAATACTGAAACAGGAAGAAAATTTACTAAGGATAAATGACAACCCTTTTGCTGTAGTTGTGCTTACCACTCTTATGGCCATTAAGCATAGTAACAGTACCGATGAGCAGTTAAAAACCATAAAGCATGATCTTTATGACGAGATGATGAAACGGAAGATGGAAAAATCTGTACGACAGGGCATATACGACTTCCTTGCTTATTATGTACAGTTTGAAAATCCAGAAATGTTACGTATATTTGAACAAGAAGTCGAACAAAAACAAGGAAGGAGTACCACCGTGGGAACCAAAGAATATTTATTGGAAAAGGCAAAAAATGAAGGCAAAAAACAAGAAGCCATCGCTATAGCTCGTGAATTGAAAAAAGAAGGATTGGCTATCGACTTTATTGCAAAAACGACGAAGCTTACCGTCAAGGAAATTGAAAAACTATAACTATTTTAGTTTTTTGCATGACTAGATTTTCCGAGGAAAATTTTTATTTGAGCAAGCTTTACCTTTTACGTTTACTCACCTCTTCAACATCCTGACTTTTCGCTTCTTGGAGAGCAATCACTTTCTTTTGGGTATTAATCATTTCTAGCTGGTCTTTTATTTTTTCATTTTTTGAATCCAATTCAGTTTCCAGCTCTAAAATACGCGTTTGCAAAATTTGCACCTGTTTGCCAAACATGCTCTTTATAGGTTCTTCCTCCAAATAATAAAGAAATAAATTCTTGTTAAAAAGCTGCGAAAACTTTATCAATTTGTCGACATCAATCGAACTCCTTCTGTAAATATCATATAATGTAGATTCGCTAACACTTATATAGTCAGCTACATACTTTGCTTTTAACCCTTTCTCCTTAATGAGATCATGAATGATTTCTCCTATGTGCACAGCCATATACAAAGCTGGTTAATAAGCTCAATATGTGATAAAAATAAACTTCAATGTATTACTATATTTTACTATGATTTTATTGTAGTTACGAAATATTTTATCTACTTTTACAAGTAATAAGGAATCATATTCAAAATTTTGAAGTATTTAATAGCAAAATGTATATAAAAATATAGGAAATACAAGATATAGAAGTTCTAACGAGCCTTCGTGATCGAAAACTGGTAATTTACGTACGATGGTAAGTTTGCGCTAAAGATTTATCTTTGTAGTCTCTTCCTACTCTCATAAAAGTGAGAAATAGGTGGAGGCTGGCGCTTACTTAAGTCTCTTTGTACGTAAGTCGCTCTGCGGAGCGATGAAGCTGAACCTTTAATTTTATTAAAGGGGAGGCGGGTCTTACCAGTACCTCGATTGCAATGAGATGTAGGTGTCCAGCCTCCTTTTTTAAAAAGAGAAATCCATCTTATGAACCAAAGGCTCATTAATTCAAAAAGTAATGAGCAAATTGAAAACCAAAAACTCTGAAAAACTCCAAGCAACAGAAGATTTGCTTCGAGAAAGGCATTCAAGTCTGGATTGCCAATCGAATCTTCCATTTAGCGTATTCATCCACTGCGCAGATGATGTTATAATTAATGTGCAGATCGAATCACTCCAAGATCCGATAAAGAATATCATTCAATCTCCGGCATAGTCTCCCTCCAACTTCCTTCTACCTAAAAACTCCTTTTTTCAATTTTAACCAACCCTAATTAGAAAAAATGAAATTAATGCTCATAAGGGGATTGCTATGCCTTTCCCAACCGAACTATACATATAAATTTAATAAGACAACCAACCATCATGTGTTTGCTGCCGAAGCACTGCAGGTTCGATTTCGTTTGGAGCCTGCTGTCAAAGCAATATTGATATTTAATTGCAGAAGCGATAACCGATTAGCGGAGAAAGGAGAAGATAAAAAGTGAACAAACTTTTGATATCCTTTAACTTTTCGCTTCTAACGATCTTGTTCTGTGTCTGTTTGGCCCATGCCGGGCAGCGGGGTGTAGGCAACCCTGCTGCCGCAGGCGTGGCTTTTCAGAACAGTTATGCAGTGACGGGCAGGATACTTTCGGCTACTACCAATGAACCCCTGGATGGCGCCACCATTAGCATCCAAGGCAAACAAACAAAAGTACTCACAAATGCCGACGGAGCTTTTCGAATTATCGCTAGGGATACCAGTGGTGTTTTATTGGTGAGTTTTGTAGGTTATCAAGCCGCCGAAATCAATTTCAATAGGAGGGAAGCCGGTCCTTTTACCGTTTTGCTTGAAAGTAATGGTACTCAACTGGAAGAAGTAGAAGTAAGCACAGGTTACCAGACCCTGCCAAAAGAACGGGCAACGGGGAGTTTTGTACAGATCAATAATGAGCTGCTAAATAGAAAGGTATCAACCAATATTTTAGACCGCCTGGATGGGGTAACGAGCGGTTTGATTTTTAATAAAAACCCGGAAAGCCGTTCGGCAATCACCATTCGGGGGAACAGTACCATCTTCGGTAACCAAGACCCTTTGATCGTGCTGGATAATTATCCGTACGAAGGGGACTTGTCTAATATAAACCCAAACGATATAGAAAGTGTTTCCGTGCTGAAAGACGCCGCTGCTGCATCAATATGGGGCGTCCGCGCCGGTAACGGAGTAATTGTCATCACGACGAAGAAAGGAACGAACAATGCCAAACCTTCCATTTCATTTAACAGCAACCTGACAGCCAGTGAAAAGCCGGATATTTACTACCCGCAACAGTTGTCGTCTACCGAGTTTATCGAAGTGGAGAAATTTCTGTTCGGACAGGGATTTTACTGGAATATTGCCGATGGTTTCAGTGCCATATCGCCGGTAGTTTTCATGCTACATGAGCATCAGATGGGCAGATTGGATGATGCTCAACTAAATGCCGAGCTTGCAGCCCTGGGGAATAAAGATGTACGAAATGATCTCGATAGGTATATTTATCGGCCCTCGTTAAACCAGCAATATGCCCTGAACATAAAAGGCGGCGGACAGAATAACCGCTACTTCATTTCGGGCGGTTACGATAAAAACGTCATGAACCTCGTTTCGGACAGCCATGAGCGTTTTACGCTTACCGCTGGCAACACCATTGATTTAAACGATCGTCTTTCTGTCAGTACGGGCCTTATATTGACAAATGCATCTACAGAACGCAACAATTCCATATACACCGTGCCGCGATATCCCTATGAGTCTTTAGCGGATGGTAACGGAAATCCCTTGGCAACAATCAAGGATCTGCGAAGTTCTTTTATAGATACGGCCGGCAATGGTAGATTACTGAACTGGCAGCATGTTCCATTGAATGAACTCCGGCCCAACCAGGACGAGAAAACCACCGATTACCGGTTCAATGCATCACTCGACTATAAACTTTTCCGATCGCTGCATCTTTCCGCTTCTTATCTATACCAGAAAGGTGCCACACAGGTTGAAACCAATAATGGTGTTTCGAGCTATTATACAAGGAATATGATCAACAGCTATGCCAGGATCGATCCCTCGTCGGGCGAAATGATCAGCCCGGTTCCCTATGGTGCAATTTTAGATCGTTCTTACGCCGACTACCGGAATCATGCTGGAAGAATGCAGTTGGGCTACAACAGGGATTTCGGTCCTGACCATTCAATAAACGCCATCGCGGGTTTCGAAATCAGGGAATATCGCAGCTACGGCAATAGTATGCGTCATTATGGCTACAATGACGAAACAGCCACCAATGCGAATGCATCAATTAATTTCAACGAGCTTTACCAGCAGTTTTACGGTTGGTCAAGTTTACGTATTCCAGCCAACACCAATAGCTCGGGAACCGTTGATCGGAACCGTTCAATTTATGCAAATGCATCTTACAGGTGGAAATCCAGGTACACCCTCTCGAGTAGTATGCGCCGTGACGAAGCCAATATATTCGGCGTGAAAACCAATCAGAAAGGGGTGCCCCTTTGGTCC
Source organism: Pseudosphingobacterium sp. (assembly GCA_035565175.1). Lineage (GTDB taxonomy): Bacteria > Bacteroidota > Bacteroidia > Sphingobacteriales > Sphingobacteriaceae > Olivibacter. The sequence goes on along the minus strand of DATMSZ010000290.1, from coordinate 13,171 downwards.
ACGGGCTTTTCCTGGGATGTACAGAACGAGCCGTTTTTCAATAATGGAAGCTTATCACTGTTGAAATTAAGGGCAACTTATGGATATAATGGCAATACGGATAGGAATACGACAGCATTTTTAACGGTATTGGCCGATGCGGCGATAAACTCTTTCGGACGTAATTATTACCTGATCGTAAATCCACCCAACCCCTCGCTGCGCTGGGAAAAGGTAGGCGTGTTGAATGTAGCAGTTGATTTTGCAAGTAAAGAGAACCGTATCAACGGTTCAATCGAATACTACCGCAAGAGCAGCCGCGACCTGATTGCCAATAGCCCAATCAGCCCGCAGACAGGGTTGACAAGTTTCAGGGGGAATTCAGCCAATATGGTTACGAAAGGAGTTGACGTACAGCTGAACACCGTCAATATCGATCAGATGCTTAAATGGAAAACCCAATGGCTCCTGAATTATGTAAAGGATAGAGTGACAGATTACCAACTCCGCTCACCGAATAACCGGGATATTGTCAGAGGCAATTATTCCAATCCACTTGCAGGCTTCCCTCTGAATGCCATGTTTGGCTTCCCCTATGCAGGGTTGAATGGAGCAGGCGACCCTCTGGGTTACCTAAATGGAAACGTTACACAGGACTATCGTGCAATCACCACGAACACAGAGCCATCGAACCTGACATACTTAGGTACCTCATCGCCTCAATATTTTGGAAGCATCATAAATACTTTTGACTATGGGAAATGGAGCCTATCGGTCAATATTGTTTATCGCGCTGGATACCATTTTAGAAAGCCGGGAATAAGCTTTGGGGACCTACCTGCTAATTATCGGCAGGCGGATTTCGCTAACAGGTGGCAACAGCCCGGTGATGAACTGCATACAACCGTTCCGAGAATGGTGTATCCCACCGATCAATATCGTGACGTCTTTTACACCTACAGCGATGCACTTGCCGAACGTGGTGACCATATACGCTTACAGGATATCCGATTGAGTTATACGATAAACGGGGGAACCGGGCAGCGTTTCTGGAAACGCCTTCAGTTATATACCTATGCCAATAACCTCGGACTGCTGTGGACAGCCAGCAGGACGAATCTTGACCCGGACAGCCCGACAGGTATACCGCCATCAAAGTCTTTTTCTGTCGGCCTAATGCTTGACTTTTAATTCGATTAAAAATGAGAATAATGAATTTATGTAGATTAACATTGATAACCAGTTTGCTTTTTGCTGCAATGGGATGTGGAAAGGGCTTCCTCGAAGTAAGACCGAGCACCAATGTTTTAACACCAACTTCGCTGGAGGATTATCAGATGATGCTCGATTATTTTCAGCTGAACAGCACGTCATCACTGCCGCAATTATCTGCAGATGAATATTATATTCCGCTGGAACGTGATTGGTTGGCCTTAACGCCAACCGAGCGGAATGCATATGTATGGAAAGCAGACGTTTACGGAGGTCAGTATTCGCGGGATGACTGGAACGTCCCTTACGAATCGGTACTGTATGCGAACAGTATATTGGATGGCTTAAAAGAATTTGATGTACAGGCATCCAATCGCAACCAATATAATTACATACGGGGGCAGGCCTATTTCGTAAGGGCATTTTCCTTTTTTGATCTGGTCAAGAATTTTGCTGACCCGTACGACAGCCGTACGGCTGCACAAAAATTGGGCGTTCCGTTAAAGCTTTCGCCCAATGTGGATGAACTGGTGCCCCGGGCAACGGTGGGGGAAACTTACCGACAGATCATCTCGGATCTGCAGTTGGCCACCGCGTTGCTGCCGCCCGAAGTTCCACTGCTCCGTAACCGGGCTTCCAGGCCCGCAGCCTATGCGTTATTTGCCAGACTTTACCTGAGCATGCGTGAATATGAGCTGGCCGCGTTGTTTGCAGATAGCTGTTTGGCTTTATACGACAAACTGATCGATTATAATAACGTCCAACTGAATAGCCTTACACCCTTTTCCGTGGATAATGATGAATGCATCTTCCGTGCACGGTATGCTGCAGGTTATGCGGCTACGCTGTATAATACCTCTATCAATATCCAGATTAGTGACGAGCTCTTGGAAAGTTACGACGGGCATGATCTCCGGCGTCAGCTCTATTTTGTGCAAAATGTCAACACGAAGCTGGTGAAGGCCAGAAGAGGGTACAGCGGCCCTTCCAATTACCCATTCTCAGGCCTGGCAACAGATGAAATGTACCTCATCCGGGCCGAATGCCGCGCCCGGGCGGGTAATCTTGATGGGGCGGTTGCGTCACTTAACTGCCTGTTGGAAAGGCGCTATGCGGCAGGTAAGTATATTCGTTTTGAAGGTGGAGATGGCACTTTGGTTCTGCAAAAAATATTGGCCGAGCGGAGGAAAAGCCTGGTGTGGCGCGCGGGATTAAGATGGGATGACCTTCGCCGTTTGAATCTGGAGGGAGCGGATATTACCATTACCCGCACCATTGGCGACAAAACCCATGTACTTGAACCGAATTCGTCGCGGTACACCTTTCCCATCCCGGATCAGGAGATAAGCATGAGTAACCTTGAACAAAATATACGATAAATGAAAAACCTACTGTTGATTTTTATTGCCCTGTTTACAAATGTGCTTGCTATCCATGCGAGAACAAAATCCGGCGCAGATTCGCTGTACCTTGCCGGAATATTTGAAAAGGCTGATTTTGCACAGCCGGGAGATCGGATAGAATGCCGGATCGTACAAAATAACGCTTTGCACAACTGGGCGGCTTATATTGATCTGTATCACACCAATGTTGTGGACAATGCTTTTCATGTGCAGCTACCCGCAAAGGACGAGAATTTTTATATAACGCTGAGTTTATTGAAGGCGGATGGAAAAAGGATCCCTTTCAACGCGGGCAATGCCGGGTCGATCCCTTTTCTGGTATCCCGTGGCGATTCTCTTCACTTATCAATAAGCGAGGGTTCGACTATCCGGTTTTCGGGAAAGGGGGCTTCCAAAATGAACTGTCAACAGGAAATTTATCTGTTACAGGTGCTTTCCAAGTCACGGGCGTCTGAACTGAACGGGCTGGGAAACAAGGTCCGTTTTGATGAGTACTATGGCCTTTTAAAAGAGGCTATAGAAGAAAACCTCAGGGCGAAGCTATCAATACTGGCTGAATACAGAGCACAGTTGGATCCCGCCGTCTTTGAGATAATGCGCTCGGATATCGTAGGCTTTCAATATGCTAAGCTGTATAGAGCTCTTTTTATGGCCAGGAAATTCGATCATCCGGAAGCAAGGCAGCGTGCGATAGAAAAGTTGTGCTTAGCGCCGGACCCGTTGGAAGAAGCTCTGGGCCGGAGGCGCGCTCTGTCGCCACACCTGGTGGCAGCCTACTTCGAAAAGGAGCAATGGTTGCTCACAAAGGATTACAGTATGCTGGAAGAAAAGAGGGATTTTTCTTTCGGGACGTATTTCAGGGCCATCAAGGAAGGTTATTCGGGCGAGCTGCGGGACAGGTTGCTTTTGACCGGTTTTCTCGGATTGGTTTATGCCCGCGATGTTTACCAATATCAGGATTCTTCGCTGTTATTGATGAAAGACAATGCCAGCAAGCTTATGTTGGAAAAATGGGGGAAAAGGAATGCGCCAAGGCAGCAGGCTTATGCATTTAAGCTCCCGGGTTTAGATGGCTCTTACGTATCATTGTCTGATTTAAAGGGAAAAGTGCTGGTACTGGATTTCTGGTTTACCGGTTGTTTCGGCTGTCGCGCAATGCCGGCCGCTATGAAACCGTTTATAGAGCGGTTCAAAGATGAAAAGGTGTTGTTTTTGAGTGTCAATACCGATAGGAAAAAAGATACATGGCTTGCCAGTAGTGCGGAAGAACTTTATACGGTACCCGGTCAACTGGAACTTTCTACCTACGAGCAAGGGGGCGTTATACACGATTTTGTTCGATATTATGGCATTAGGACTTTTCCGCACATAATGGTAATTGATCGGAACGGGAAAATTGTGTCGAGCAAGGCGCCGGATCCGCGGTTTGATAAGGGGCAGGCACTTACAAAAATGATAGAGGAACTGCTTTAAAAAAGAAAGGGAGGCCAATACTGAAATTGGCCTCCCGGAAAGAGCGGATCAGTGGTTCAAACGAATTTTACTGATAGAATCCTTCAGCAGCACTGGGATGCGGATTCACGCCGTTTGCCGGTGTTGCCTGATTGTAGGGAAGTTCCGACGGTAAAGAAGTGCTTTCGGACTGAACTACACAGGTTTCAGTTTCGTCTGGATTGCAGTTCTCTATCGAAGGAGGTCCGGGTAATTCAATATACTGGCCGGTGGCTTCATCATTCCCCCAATAGCGCATCTGCAGATTGGTTTCCACTGTTCTGTTTGTAAAAGCGCTGGCTCCTAGAGCCAAGCCGCTTACCCCTATACCAAAGAGGATTTTTCTTATATTTTTGTTCATTTTTTTGGTTTTATGTTATACTTTTTGAGATAGAGCGCCCATCCTCCTAATAGTATGAATGTTATATTGAATAGGAGGTGTTCAACCCATCCCATGGATTCAACCACACCGCCGCAGTGGCATAACCGTTTTTCTGCAAAGGCTATCATCAGCCCCAGGTAGAGTGTAAATACTCCCATCAGACCGATAGCCATTTGCAGGCCAAGCCGGTTGCATTTCGGGATGATAAGCAATGCACTGATCAGCAGTTCTGCAAGGGGCACGTCCCAGGCTATCCACACATGCATGCCGCCCACGATGGGGATTTTACCGATACCCCTGCTGAACTGCTCTAAATGCCTGAATTTATCAATTGCCGTATAACTGAACAGGAAAACAAAGAGCATGCTGATGATAAAGATAATCCGCTCTTTCGCCACTTGCGATAGCTTCCATTGTTTTCTTTGTTTCAGTAGTTTTTCCATATGCCTTATGTTCCTGTGTAATTGAATCCCCTGATTACTTTTGCCTTCGTAGCCGGCATTGCTGATGCGCTGGGCTCCCCGTTCCCTTGGCATCCTTTTATTAGGCCATCCACGGCCTGCCCGGGAAGAGGGCAAACTTTCGGCGGTAGAACCATCGGTGAATAAAACGCAGAAAGGGGAGGTGAAACGGAAAAGCGGGATATCGTGGAACAAACACCACGCAGATAAGCAAGGAGCCGTAATACCTGAAAAAGGTAAAGAGCAGGGTAGCGAGCGCACTGGCTACCCACTGCCTATTGATTGCTTCCTGTCTCTGCTTCCACATGTTTTGTAGTCCGTTCATGATTCCTTCTTTTTTTGTTTTCCCTGCACAGCACTGCCTTGCAGCCACTGCCCTTGTTTTGTTTTTCTGTGGCACTTATCGCCGTGCCGGGCGTCCCTTGCTGCCGATCCGCGCGAGCCTTCGCCACATTTGGCTCTCCAGCACCCTACGGTTTTTGCAGACCAGTAGGAGTTTGTTATCGGGGCTCCGTACTGCTAGCTTCGGCAGCTTTCCCCTGCGGGGGAACCACAGATATGTTTAAGGTGCTCCCCGGGCCGTATCTTATTAACCGCATACTGATAAGGGGCCGCAGGTTTACTGCGGCCGCCCATCGCCGCGCTGTTTCTACCACTCGTACGCTTAATACAAGGGTCGTAAAAAAAAGCACGGAACGGTTTATAGGTTTGTAAGTGAATTGCTTATAGATGTATAAGTAAACAATGGTTTTGAGGGCCGGAAGGGGGATTTGAAATTAAATTTTTTCGAGAAAAAAATAAAGATAAGACAAAGGAGATAGCTAAAAGTTTCGTTGAAAGCCCCGACTTTTACTTATCGGTCGTAATTACGCAACAGCAAGCTGCAGTAAGATTCATAGATCCCCAGATGGGAAGCCACATGCTTTTTCAGCACATGCCGGAGGAGTTCGGGGTCCTGCTCCAGCAAATGCTGAAGCCGCACGATGGCTTTTTCATGGCTCAATGTTTCTCTCCATGATTTCAGTACTTTATGCTGCTGGCGAATAGCCAAACGTATATGGGGCCGGATGTCCGGAAATTTATCTTCAATGAGGCGTAAATGTCTTCGTTCTAAGGCATAGACTTGGGCATAACCCTGTAAGGCTACACCAAAATGGGCAGGTTTTTGTTTGTAATAGTTTTTCCCGTCGCCAATAACAGCCGGTCCTTTCCAGAGAAAAGGTGATAATAACATCTTCCTGTATCTAAATTCCATTGTGCTATAGGCGATGCCGGATAGGAGAAAGTAAATACTGGTAGGGATACTGTGCTGGGTGAAAAGCACGTTGTTTTTGAATGTCTTCACTTCATACAGCAAGGGCATTACATACTCGTGGAATTCCCGTATGAAATCGGGAGCACCACGGTAGCTTTTGGGTAAAAAATAATCGTCAATTAATTGAAGTAGAGTATGGTCATACATTCCGTTTTATTTATGTTTTTATCTGATCTAATTTTTGCGTACCTCCCGTTCACCCATGCCGTCATGATACCAGGCCCAGCCTAATAGCCCGGGATGGAGGTGCAGTGTGATGGTATCTCCTTCTTTGATCCGGTAGTAAAAGGGTCTGGACACAGTGAGGAGCCTGCCCCGGCGTTTGCCCCGATGGGTGTATGAAAGACTCACTATGTATGATCCGTACGGCGGGCATTTCTCTTCAATCCGGGCCTGATAGGCAACGGATGCCGTTTTTTGATCAAAAAGGCAATTGATGGTTGTCAGTATGGCATGAAAATAAAAAATGCATAGGCTGCCCAGTAGAAAAGTAAGTATGAGCCGCCATTGCAGCAGGGATTCACCGCCGGGAACATGCTTGACATTATGCCACACCCACCAGGTCACCAAAGCGTAGCTGACAAGCGAGGCGGTGATGATGGGGCGTTCGGACAGCAGGTTATAATCATTCTGGACGCTGAGTTTCACCGTACAGAGAAATAACAATATACCCAGTGTGCCCAATACATATAAGACGTTCTCTCTTCCTGTTTTCCATTCAACCAACAGGATCAATACGGGTAAAGTCATTGTCCAATACAGATTTACAGCGATAGACTCTTGCAGGAAGAGTACATAAAAGGAACACAGAGCGGCCAGTATAAGGATGTAGCTGTTACGGGAGCTGATCGCTACCACCTGTTCTTCAGCCGCATCCTTCGGGGAGAACGAATCGGAAAACATTTGCAGAAAAGGCACCCGCCAGCCGAAAACACGGGCTGCCAGTGTGTAGGCAGCAAATAGCAAAAGAACACCCAGTACTGCCAGGGCCATGCTAATAATGATGCTGAATAGGTAATTTAGCCGAACGTCCGGAAGCCTGGTCAATAGGTATTCCATCAGGCGAAAGGCGCTCCAAATGAGCATGCCGGAACCTGTTAAAACTAGTGCATTCATGGGCCAGGTGAGGTTGTTTTTCTTTTCCATATGTCATAATGTTGCTTTCCATAAATTTAAACCATTGAAAGGGAGGGCCGAAGCTTTTTGGGTACAAAGTCAACGAAGCTGCTGAACGGCGGGTCGAAGGATAAAATCGGTGTGACGAACTGGCTAAATCAGGGGCTGGAATGGCTGCCGAGTAGTCATCCCGTCAGCTGATTAAATTTTTTTTTACTATTTTAGGTTCTTACAATACCTAAATAGCGCCCTTGGTTTATCAGATGGGTACGGTAACCATAAAAATATCGCTTATGGAGAGAAGCTTTACGTATGACAGATTAAAGGGTTATCTACCCATCTTTAAGTATAGGGACCATTTGCCAAAAGTGTTGGCCGCCGGCCTGATGGCCTGTCTGGTCTGCTTTTATGGCTACCGCGGCGCGCTACTTGCCGGAATGACGGAGGTGCCTTTTTTTGTGGTTTTTGGTTTTGGTTTTATCGTATCGCTCGGTATTTTACAGCTGATCCGTTATTTTACCCTCCGCTTTGACAGAAGGTACAATTGGCTGTCCAAGGGGTTCATGCGTTTGGTATACCAGTTACTGCTCTGCTGGCTGTTGCCGGTGATGCTGGTGTTTTTATTGTCGCTTCTCTTTTTTTCCTTATTGCCTGTCAGTATCCGTGAATCGGATTTTCTGTATACAGACTTTGTGCTGGTAGTGTTGTTGGTATTGATCAGCAACCTGTTTTATGCCCTGACCTATTTTGTGCAGTTAAGTTTATGGCTCTTCAAAAAAGGAAGGCGGATGGCCGGAGCATTTGGGGAGTTGAAGCGGAAACAAAAGGAAGATGCCCGGAAGATGGAGCGGATGCGTGCAGCGCTCCGTATTAAAGATAAGCAATTGGAACAGCAGCAGAAGGATCTGGAGGCCTTGAAGGAACAAATTAAAAATATATCGGCAAGTTTGGCCACCAAGGAAAAGGAATTTGAAGTTTGGAAAGATGTAACCCTGTCGAAAAAGGTCGATGGGATGCGATATATAGTCAAAACAGGGAAAGAGACTAGGGGGTATACTTTTTCCCAGATCGCCTGCTTTTTCAAGTTGGGTAAATTGATTTTTTTGCAGTTGATGGAAGGGGGCAGACCGATACCTGCCAATGAAGCATCTCTGCGTGCGGTGGATAAAAATACAGAGAACTACTTCACGCTTGGACCAAGGGATTATCTTATTGCCCAGCATGCCATAGCGAGGTGTAAGCGCATGGTGAATGGTAAATTGCTGTTGATACTGAAAGAACCACTGGAGATTGAAGTGGAGCTATCGAAAGAAAGGGGGCAGGAGCTGCGCAATTGGATTCTACAGGTGGTTAGCATTGAGGAGGAAGCTTAATAAAGGTGAATCAGTTGATTATTTCCGTATTAATAGGCTACTAACTGTGTCAAAACTTTTCCAGCGCGGGCAGTATCAGGGTGTAGACGTTACGGTAGCTGATTGTTACCGCCTGTTCTTCAGCTGCATCCTTCGGGGAGAACAAAACGAAAAACATTTGCAATATAGGATCTGGAGAACTGATGATTTTTCTTATTTAATACACTGGTAATGCGGGGACTCCCGTATATCTGATCACTATTTTCATGCTCTTCTCTGATCAGTTTCGACAATTCTTCTGTTTTTCTTTCCCTGTTACTTTTAGGTTTAGTCAACCACTTATAAAATCCACTGCTACTCACCTTTATAATACTGCACATCCTCTCAACCGGAAAGACACCTATGTATTCTTGTATGAACACGTACTTTCTCAGTCTCCCGTGGAGAAGATGGCTACCGCCTTTTTTAAAATTGCGTTTTCTAATTCTGCATCCTTTAACCTCTTTTTCAACTCCCTGAGTTCTTGTTCCTCAGGTGTCAACTTGTCGTTCTTGGGCAACACTGTACCTCCGTTATACCGGGGGTCCATTCGCCATTTACTTAGTCTATTGGCGTCCATATCCAACTCTTTTGCGGCTTCTGTAACTGAGCCCTTAAGGTAAGATAACTCTACTGCAATTTTCTTGAATGACTCGTCAAATACTCTTTTCATCTCTTAACAAAGAGAATTCTATTTTCTTAAATCTGTCTCCACTCAAAGGTAGCAACTCCATACGCAATATTCCGATCATCTCATAGGCATATTGTATGTTGCGGCAGAACCTGTCCCATTTAACAAACAGTATGTTCTTTTCTTCCTGTCTCGGCTCTTTTTTGATCACCCAAACAAGGTTCTTCCACTTTCCTAATCCTCACTTCAATAGCATTATGTTTTGTCGGAAATAATTTCGTTTAAAATTCTATTCGTTTTTCCTCAACGCTTTTGTCCGAACCTTGCTCAAAAATTCGTGCGAGATTCCTAGATAGGAAGCTATTTGGTGTTGGGGGATTCTTTGGGAAAGCGTAGGATATTTTTCAATAAAATTCAAATATCGTTGGTCGGCATTTTTATGCAGCATACTAATCATTCGCTGGCTCATTGCTGCCAATGATTTTTGGTTCATAATCCTAAAAAGCTTTTCCACTTTGGGAAGTTCCCCATACAATTGCTCTTTTTTGTCCCTGTCAATAACCAGGATAGTTGAATCTTCCAATGCCTGTATGTTTAAGCGGGAAGGCGTTCCTGAAACAAAACTGCCTATATCAAGCACCCACCAGTCTTCAATGGCGAACGAAAGGATATGTTCGCGAAGGTCTTCGTCTTGGTAGAAAATTTTAAAGCAACCTTCAAGCACATATCCTTCAAACATGCACGTTTCCCCTTCTTTCAAGATAACCTGATTCTTTTCTACTTTTTTAAGCGAGTAGGAAGAACTGAACTTTTCCAGTTCGTCTTTGGTCAGATGAACGTGTTTAAGCAAGTTGTTGTAAAAAGAAGGGTATTTTTCCATAGTTATCTTATTTCAAATAGTCTTCACTCAATTCAATATCCGCATAGAGGCCACCCAGTGCGTTCAGACCTGCCAAATACGATTCGGTTACTTGTTGTGCCGGAATTGTTTTTCCGTTTAATTCCCGGTTTCTTGTAGTAACGGCATCTGCGATAACAGTATTGCTAAAACCGTAATCCATCGAAGCTCTCGTGGTGGCAGCCACACAAACATCGGTCATCATCCCGCAAATTACCAAATTTGAAATATTATTTTCCTTTAAATAGCGTAATAATTCGGTATCCCTAAAACTATTGGGGTAGTGCTTGGTAATCACTTTTTCTGTATCAAGGGGAGTGACAGTTTTATGAATTTCTGCCCCTTTTGTATTGAGTAAAAAGAAAGTGGCGCCTTCTTGGAGGGCAATGTGCTGCACGTGAATGACGGGCAAATGCTTGCCTCTAAAATAAGAGAGCACGTTTGCCACTTTTTCTGCGGTTTTCTCCGCAGCTACCAACTCCATAGTTCCTCCAGGAAAATAATCGTTTTGGAGGTCCATAATAACTAGTGCAGTCTTGCCTTCTTTAGCAACCTGTGTGGTGTCTGTTGTGTGTTGTCCCATAATATCTACATTTTTGTGTTCGTTATTCTTTTGATTGCAAGATGTAAGTGCGAATGCAAACGCAAGTATTGCCATTCCTTTTTTCATTTTTTAACTATCTGATTTAATATGGGCAAAGGTATAGAAAGCTCAGAAGAATATTAGTTGAACTAATTCAAGAAAGACAAGCCTTATGAGAAGATGTTAAATGGACAAGTCACAGGAATTATAGAATTCTGAGAATGTGTTTTAGCAATTGCCGTTTCGTCGGCAGAAGGTTTTTTTATTTTATTTTAGTAACTCAAATTTTACACGAAATCTTTTAAGTTACTTTTGCTGTATCAAATGTTGTAAATCGGGATCATTTCTAATAACGTGAGTTTTGGGTCTTAGATCAAAATATTGAAGATTTTCTATCGAGCCATGAATAGGCGCAAAGGCCGGCATACAAGTTTATCAGCGCATTTATAGGGCTACGGTGTCTTGAATGTTCAATATCGTATACCGTTTTTAAAATGTCGTTGACCGATTCAATCACTCCTCTTTTTTTGGAGCAGTAATTTATGTTGCCGCCTGCTGTTTGAAAACATGGTGGCTCTGTATCCTCCTTTTATGGCAGATAGCTAATTTTGTAGAATCTGCATAGTAGACTGAATATTGATTTCAGGCCTATTTACCGATTGTGGGGAAGGTGTTTCCAATATATGTTCAGAAAGTTTTTTATCAAAAACAGCAACAAAATCATCCAGTTCACAGAAAAGGTCTATTACCTTTAATTCATTAATAATCATGGTATTGATTAGTTTGGTTACTAAAATGTACCAATGTTCATGGTTATTGTCAAACCTTATTTTATCAATATGTGTTGATAATCAATTAATTAGATCCAGAACCCACGTTAATCTAAGCTGCTTATTTTATTGGCGAATGGCCAGTCGGACATTGGCGCGCACAGTGGGAAATCTTTCTTGGATCATTTGCAAGTGTCTGCGTTCCAATTCATAAATCTTGGCGTAGCCTTGTATGGCTACTCCGAAGCGGACAGGCTTTGCTGTATACAGCACGCTGCTGGCAGAAATACGCCTTTCCTTAATCAAAGGCAATAAATATTCATGGAAATCTCTTATGAAGTTGGGCGACCCCTGAATCCTTTCGATAAAAAATAGTCATCAATTAGTTGAAGTAATATTTGTTCATGCATTATTGTCCTGTCTTATGTTACATTCTATTCTGTAGAGTTTCTATCGTAAGTGGCGCATTCCAAAAGCCATTTCAGGGTTAAATGTTTTCCCTTCCTTTCATTACCGATCGTTTCCATATACCAAAGTTCTGATAAAACCGGGCCTTCGATTTGTCATTTTGGTGCAAACCCGTTGTTGATTTGGTGTAGAACAGAAAAATCAGCTTGCGTTTAAACTCAAAATAGGACTTTGTATATGTGAAAATAAGTAGTATATTCACAGTATCAACCACAATGATATGTATAAAATTGAGAAATTATTTCGTTGTTTTTTCTTGAGCTCGTTATTATTATGCTTTTATATCACAACGGCGCAAGCACAAAGTGTTCTTCAGAAGAAATTAAATTTAAAGGTATATGCTTCTGAGCGATTAGAAAGCGTTATTTTTAGAATAGAAGCAAATCTGGGAATACGCATTGGTTTCAAGGTTGTTGATTTTATCCCTTACAAAGCAAAACCGGCTGATTACAAAGAGGCCACCGTCAGTCAGATTCTTGATGAACAATTAGAGGAAACTTCCTTTGCTTACAGTGTTAATAAAGGAAAGCTATTTATCAAGAAAAAGACAGATAAGCAATTAGTTGATCGCAATCGAAGAAGTAGCGTAACATTCGATTTATCGCAACCATGAAAACCAATAGAGTTCGGAAAACGCTGCATTTGATGAGTTATATACCATTTTGTTCTTATATAGGAAGAAACCAAAATGGAATTATTTTCAGAATTAAAGCTGAGATAACTCATAGATGAATAATTTATTTGCAAAATAACAAATTTGAGAATAAGTGGCTAAACGCATATCGGGTTTTTGCTGTCTTTTTCCACGGTTTCGAGATAATTTATCAACTTCGGCAGGTTCAGCGCAACTAAATCGCGGAGCTCTTGCATAATACTGGTAGTAGTGCATAAGGAATTTTCGGTTTAGATTACGAAAAAAAAATTGAAAAATGTTATGGGATTATTTTTGAATTGTAAGGGTGTTTTGCGTAGAATCTTGATTGGACGGCAGACTATAAATTTTCGTTTCTTAATCTAAAAGAAGATATTTTTTTGCACAAGAGAGCTAAATCGCTATTATTCGGTATCATA
>DATMSZ010000289.1:0-10741 GCA_035565175.1 Pseudosphingobacterium sp. | reverse complement strand
TCTTCCAAAGAGGCCATTTTTGCAGTAGAAATATTAACTATAACTTTTATTTTTTTCTCATCTAAACTTTCCAAAATAAAACCAGTTTTATTTTGTCCCACTAACTTAAACAGCCCCGGCTTTCCCGTAACAGAAACTACTCCTCTTAAATTCATTATCTCTCTTTTTGTAGGTATAACACCTATTCTTCAATAACTTCTATGCTTACAATTTTATCACCTTGACGAATATCGTCTACCACGTCTACATTTTCCACAACTTTTCCAAAACAAGTATGGTTTCTATCCAGATGTGCGGTATTATTTCTGCTATGACAAATAAAAAATTGGGAGCCTCCCGTATTTCTACCGCGATGCGCCATTGACAGAACGCCTCTATCGTGATATTGATTCTCCCCATCTAGCTCACAGTCAATTGAGTAACCAGGCCCACCAGCACCTGTACCTGTAGGATCACCTCCTTGAACTACAAAATCTGGAATAACACGGTGGAATACTGTTCCGTCATAAAAGCCAGATTTGGCTAATTTTATAAAATTTGCTACGTGACCTGGTGCATCTTGATCATAAAATTGCACCGTCATATCTCCTTTTTCAGTCTTTATAATTGCTTTACTCATATCCAATTTCATTAATCGACAAAGGTAATCATTTCTCGCATTTCACGCGCGTAAAATTATCTTTATTCGCAGGGTATGTACCTTATATAGGATGTTAATATTATAGGAACTTTTTTATGCGCTGATCACGCAGATCTTTCCCCACTTGGCAGCACCCAAGTGGCAAGGTGCTTCGGCTGGCTTGCTCCGTTGCAATCCGTGGCTTTCATGCCGGACGCAAAAGAAGCACACTTCCCACAAGACTCGGCTTCGTTCGTCTTTTGCTCTTTTCTCAGTTGCTTCGCCTAAAAAGCATACTATAGGCATGCCAGCTTCCGATTGCTTCCTACACAAGCTCATGCCATTTTCGTGCTTCGGGACGTTTGTGCCTGCTCGGCAATAGCTCTCCGTTCTGCTTTAAATCCGCCTTAGTAAGCTGCGACCTGCAGGTGGACGCACTAACATTGTCGCAGCTGTCTACAGCGGGAGTCTTTGCTACTTTCTTCGGAAGAAAGTAGATGAAATTAAAGGTTCCTTTAAATACGATCGCTCCAATCTTTATTAACCATCTATCAAATAAAAATCGATTTAACAACGGCCACAAACTCCACTAAAACGACTATAAGCTGGTTATCAACATATTAATCGTAAAATTTCCAACTCACTCCAAAGCGTACTCCGGGAGGTAACATCGGATAACGTCTAACGGTATAGTAGCCATTGGAAAACAAACCCTTATTAGCGTAATCATAACGCAAGAAAAAGTTTGTCCTTTTTAAAGTGGCGGTAAGCCAGGCATCTACAATTGGATAGGTTGAAAACTCTACAGGCTTCACCTCGTTTCCATTTACATCCGTTCCTCCATAATAGGGTAAATAAAACTGTCCGACATTGATGGCATAAGAAGGGGCCACATAAGGAGTATTAAATCTTACATCGAAACCTATATTCAGATTTATAACCTTAACCAGTGTAGTATTATAATAGAAGCTATGCCAGGTATACCATTCTGGCGTCAAGAGAACATTCCTAAAGTCAGATTGCTGATATACGACATAATTGTCAAAATGCCATCTTTCAAAGAAGGTGAAGCTCTTTCCTAATGTGAATCTTAATAGGTTTATAGGCGCACTATGCTGCGCAACCTCAATTAATCTAAACAATCTGGAATCATGATTGGGATTATCTACTTCTTTGTAATACGTATAGTTGTTAATCAAGTAATATTCTGCCTTTGCCGAAAATTTAAACCTTGGATTTTCATACGCTGCGGATAAATTCGTTGTTCTTATTTTGCTTAGGTCTTCATTCAGCCACTTGTGGTACGTATAATTCATCGACTCAAAATTATACTCCGGAGATTGATTTTGAAAATAACCACTTAACACAAGTCTTCCCACCGTATTATTATACAATAAGTTTGCAGATGCCCCATAATGGAAATCTCCGAAATTACGTCCCGCAATAATTTGCCTAAAATCGCCTGTTACATTAACACGGTCGCTAAATCTATAACCTAGTCCCGCTTTTAACGTTATATTTTGAAAAGACATGTCACTAAACGTTTTCGACGCATCTGCATCTTCAAGTGTTAGTGAATCCCTCCCTTGCTTATAAAACATCAAATCGTGCTGTAGCCCTACGTCCAGTTTCACTTCGTTTTTGATAAACGAAACAGATTTCCCTCTTAACGAAAAACTATACATAAAGTCGTTGGAAATAGTCGTTAGCATCGTTGAGTCATTCGTTAACTCAGACTCGCTAAAAGGAAGTGCGCCATTAGGATCGCTCTCGTTCTTAAAAAATTTAAATTTTTTCCGATTTAGTCTTAATGTGTGCGCTACAGCTATTGTTGGCAGGATCTGCTGTTCTTGTGTTCCCCTATTCAAGGTATCCAAGCGCCCGATAAACATGCTTTGCCTTAAAAAGAACGTGTGGTCTGTCCAAGTGTTACGCGGTCTCTGTTCCCGTTGCTGGGTCAATCGCACTTCTTGCGCGTCTAACGAGTTCTCCAGTGGCGCCGTAAAAATAGAATCATTTAGTATAGACCCATTTTCTGTGGCATTCAAGGTATTAAATACAAGACTTGACAATAAATTATAACGATGGTTTTTCGATTCATACCAAGTATTAATTGCTGGTTGAATATCATTATATCGCTGATTGGTAAATATCCCTCTTGCAAGAGAAGCATTGAAATTAGCACCTATAGTCCAGTTTGGTTTGATGTTTTGCGCTATTTTCGCGCTAAATACCTGATCGCCCGAAACAAAATAAAGTTCTGAGTAAGGCGCTCTCGCCCGGTAATAGCGAATCGAATCCGGGTTCAGCAAATACCTTTCTAAGGTATGGAAACCCGTCCTGAACCCAATTTCGGTAGATGGATTAAATAGGAGGTCGCGGGTAGCCAATCCATAGTTGCCTAGGTTCATACTAGGGTTACGTGGGTTATACTGCGGATTGTAATATTGAAAGCCCTTTAGCGTTGTATCAAGCGGAACAGTAAAAGTTCCTGTCTTTAACCGATCAAGCGTAGTATAACGAATATAGGAGGCATTATATATGATTGAATCCTGTTGAGCTTCCTCAGCTTTTCTCAAAGAATCTAAATCACTGCCCCACTCCTCTTGCTCTTGCGCAAAAATGGGAGTAATTATAAAACATAAAAAAAATAATAACAGGTAATTGCGCAATTGCTTTATCATTATGGCAAAGCTATTAATTCTTTTAAAATAAAAGTCATACTAGGTTCAGCTTCATTTGCTGCTGCAATGATATCATCTATTGAAACAGGCTGTAAATCCTCATGGAATCCTTCGTCTGTCACTACAGAAACAGCAAACACCGGCAAGGCCATGTGATTAGCAACAATAACTTCTGGCACAGTACTCATACCTACAATATCACCACCTATCAGTCTCATATATCTATATTCGGCTCTCGTTTCCAGATTCGGGCCCGGTGCAGAAACATAAACGCCTTGATGTGCTATTATGTTATTACTCTGCGCAACTTTTAAGGCTTCCTTGATTAAACTTTTATCGTAAGGTGCACTCATGTCAGGGAACCGGGGACCAAATTCTTCGTTGTTTGGGCCTCTTAAAGGACTATCAGGCAACAAGTTAATATGATCTTCGATAAAAACTAGGCTACCCTTTTTTATAGAAGGATTAAGCGATCCCGAAGCATTTGATACAAATAGTTTCTCAATACCCAGCAACTTTAATACACGTACAGGAAACGTTATTTCCTGCATACTATACCCCTCATAATAATGTAGTCGACCCTGCATAGCAACAACAGTCCGGCCATTTAATACCCCAAAAATCAATTTGCCCGAATGGAATTCCAAGGTAGATACTGGAAAATTTGGAATATGGGCATACATTAATTGGTGTTCAATGGCTATATCTTTTACTAAGCCACCTAAGCCTGTGCCCAAAATAATGCCTACTTCAGGCTTAAATGATCCTATTTTTTGTTGTATAAAGCTTACTGTTTCGCTTAAAGACATATACATATTTCTAATGTTGTTTTATAGTTTATTCTTATCATGCAAAATATTCAATACTCTGCTCTTAATTAACTCATTAAATCTTCGTTCGTCGTCTTGATGGAAAACGGCTTGTATTGGAATATAATAAAGAGGTAGCCCAACAAGTAAAGGTAATAAATCCGGCTGTTGCAAACGCATAGCATCCTTTTCTGTAGTAATCAGTGCAACGTCTTGATGAAATCCTTTCCAAACCTTCACTATATCTCGGATATCTTTTGTGCTAAATAGATGATGGTCAGGAAATATAATAGCGTCTAACAACTCACCGTTCGAAGATAAATATTTAAGAAACGGTTTAGGGTTTGCTATCCCAGAAATTGCTATCACCTTCCTTCTATTTGACCTGTCATAAATCTGCGTATCTGTTAATAAGGCTATTGGATCTGCATAACGAATACATGAAAAATATACCGGTTTGTTTGCCTTAAGGTTTAGTCGCTCAAGCGCACGTTTCCGCTCATCTTCATTAAGTATTTCGGGAGACTTGGTAACCACAACAATATCGGCCTGATGTCTTCTCAAAAACAAGTCCCTATAATTTCCTGAAGGTAGTAAAAATTTAGTTTCAGATAAGCTACTGAAATCAAATAAAAGGATGGAAATTCCCGCCTTCAATGCCCTATGCTGAAAGGCATCATCTAATATAAAAACCTCATGGCCAGGCATAAGTTTTGTCAATCCGACCACTCTATTTTCACAATCCGCAACAGTGATCGTCGGAAATTTTCTTTTAAACTGTAAAGGCTCATCCCCTGCTTCGGTAGCAGTGCTACTCTCTTCCACAATCAGATACCCCTTAGTTTTTCGTCCATATCCTCTGCTTAACGTTGCTAATTTATAGTTATTGGATAGTAAGCGTATTAAATACTCAGTCATGGGGGTCTTGCCAGCCCCTCCTACCACAAGATTTCCGATAACGATAACAGGTTTATCAAACTTAGTGCTTTTTAATAATCCTTTGTCATATAGAAGGTGTCTCAATAACAGTATGCCTCCATAAACAAGCGAAAAGGGTATTAATAAAAGACGTAGTATTTTCATTTATTATGGCAATCAAGGTAACAAAGGTAACAAACATAAGCTTAAATACCGATTTCAATTGCACAGCTATCCTGCTTTTGGTAACTTTGCAGTGCATCAAAAACTAAATTAATTTTATTATGTTAAAAGGATTTTTCAATGTCCCAACCCCAATAAATGAACCAGTATATTCTTACGCTCCCGGAAGTAAAGAACGTTCTTTACTAAAAGAGGCTTTACAAGCTGCGAGGGCTGAACAAGCAGACATTCCAATGTTCATCGGCGGTAAGGAAATACGCACTGGAAATAAAGGCGAGCTCAGGCCACCCCATAACCACAAGCATCTACTCGGTTACTATCATAAAGGCGACAAAAAACATGTTGAAGATGCCATAAACGCTGCTTTATCTGCCAAGGAAGACTGGGAAAATCTCGCTTGGGAAGAGCGTGCTGCCATCTTCTTAAAAGCTGCAGATTTAATAGCCGGAAAATACCGTTATAAATTAAATGCAGCTACCATGCTCGGACAATCGAAAAATGCTTATCAAGCAGAAATTGATTCAGCATGTGAAATTATTGATTTTCTGCGCTTCAATGTTAAATATATGTCCGAAATCTACGAACAGCAACCACCTGTCTCTTCAAGTGGTGTTTGGAACAGATTAGAGCAGCGACCATTAGAGGGTTTTGTCTTTGCTATTACACCCTTTAATTTCACGGCAATTGCAGGAAATTTACCAAGCTGTGTCGCACTAATGGGCAATGTGGTAGTATGGAAACCTGCAGATACACAAATCTATGCAGCTCATGTTCTTATGGAAGTTTTCAAAGAAGCAGGTGTTCCTTCAGGTGTGATAAACTTAATATTTGCACATGGACCAGATGCAGGAGACGTTATTTTTAATCATCCTGATTTCGCTGGAATTCACTTTACAGGCTCTACGGCCGTGTTTCAAGAAATTTGGAAAACGATAGGCACTAACATTCACAAATATAAAAGCTACCCTAGAATTGTTGGAGAAACTGGTGGAAAAGACTTTATACTAGTACATCCTTCCGCCGATGTGAAAGTGGCTAACACGGCTATTGTAAGAGGTGCTTTTGAATACCAGGGACAGAAATGTTCTGCCGCCTCAAGAGTTTACATTCCAAATTCATTATGGCCAGCACTGAAAGCGCTCATGATAGCCGATATTAACTCATTTAAGGTGGGTCCAACGGAAGATTTTAGCAATTTTATCAACGCCGTTATCGATGAAAAATCTTTTGATAAGTTAGCCAAGTATATTGATCAGGCTAAAATTGATAATGACGCCGAGATCATCGTTGGCGGTACATATGACAAAAGTGAGGGTTATTTTATTCATCCCACTGTGATAGAAGCTAAAAAAGCAGATTATGTAACCATGCGTGAAGAGCTTTTTGGCCCAGTGTTAACGGTGTATATTTATGACGATGAAAAATGGGAAGAAACGTTAAGCCTTATTGATAAGACGTCCATTTATGCGTTAACGGGAGCCGTAATTGCGCAGGATCGCTATGCGATTGCACAAGCAGCTTCTGCCCTTAGAAACTCAGCTGGAAATTTCTACATAAATGATAAGTGTACGGGAGCAGTTGTCGGTCAACAGCCTTTTGGCGGTGCCAGGGGATCAGGAACAAATGATAAGGCCGGCTCAATGATCAATCTATTAAGATGGGTATCGCCTCGCACGATAAAAGAATCGTTTAACTCACCTACAGATTATCGTTATCCCTTTTTAGAACAAGAATAGGCTAACAGATACAGAACGAATAAAAGCGGAGGGTATCAGTGACCTTCCGCTTTTATTTTTTTAGTTGAAATATTTAGATCCCTAATTCGACTTGAAAAACGCCTCCCCATCTATTGCCATTATTGTCTAATGCAAAAACGCCTTGTTTTGTTTGATAATTAGCATTCAGCTGAAGCTTAATACGATGTTCATGCAAATATTTAGTCACACCTAGTTCTACTATCTCTGTTTCCTGCTGAAACGACCGTATGCTCTCTCCAGGTTCTAACCATGAATAACGTCCCGCGATTTCATAATTATTCTTAAAAAGATAAGAAATTTGCTGGTTGATCCCCTGTCCGTTAAAAGCGTATTTAACATCACCTTCTTCATTATATGTTAACGCATTATCCACAGCACGTTTCATATATTCAAATTGATAAGCCCAGCCATTATATTTAAAAATTGCATCCGCAAAATACGTTGTCAAATCTACTGGTGCATACAAATAATAACCTATCTGCCCCCCACTTCTCGTTGTTTCGAAATTCTTACTAATTCCTCCGCCAAATGACAATTTTGGCGTTTCCTCACGCATTAGATCCCCTTCAGAATAGTCGCCATCATTTGTAAATGCACCTAATGGCAAAATCTCAGCCCGTCCGGTATAGGCTAACCCTTTATCAGTATTGTTAGCCACACGGCCCTCACCAGTTGTAATGGCTCCTTTCAGATGATAAACCATTCCACCAATGTTATTTTTGTAATACGCTTTTATTCCGAAATCCCTATCAATGGTCATTGCTGCATTTACAATAGAACGATCGGCGAACTGCAATTGCCCAGAAGAGTTAACTCGTTGTCTATTACCTGGCAGCTTGTTCAAACCAAATGCAACGTAGAAATTCGGCGTAACATTATAGAAAACGACAGCATCCCTTACTATATTTGGAACCCCAGTATCATCAAAATCTTGATCACTTCTTGTGTAAGCTAACTGAATTGTATATGAAAATTTTGGTGAATACAAATAACCATCCACACGCATACGCAATCGCCTTACACGTGCATCAAATTCTCTAATACCTAAATTATCCCCATCTATCGTGTATGCACCCAATCGATTCTGCATTCTAAAGCGAAAATTCATATAAATAGTAGAATCTTTAGATTTGAACTGTAAACCTTTAAAGTCCTTTAATGTCGGAAATTCATCACGCTCTCTTTGCGCAAACACCTCATTGGTTATGCAAGAAAACAATATGAAGAGAAACACTTTGGATAATTGAGATATTTTCATTTGTATGTATAATTATTTATTCATTTGTGTCTGTTTCCAAAAGCATTCATACCTTCGGTGGTGTGAGTGATTCGCTCATTGGCATAAATGAGCTCGTTACACTCGGTTTGTTTATTCATCTTGTGTCCACCTCTTATTATATCCATACAGCCTTCGGTGGTTTTAAAGCTGATGATAGCTGTTATGATTATTCTTCAATTTTATATCTTCTTTTAGCAACGCTCGAGAGAACACGATGCATACTTCATTCTATTATGGGATTGACAAATCATGATGGTCTCATAATGATATTAAAGTGGTTGCTAAATTATTCGCTCAATATTAATTTAATGTTAACAACATATTAAGTATTTTATTATTTACAATTTATTCACATTTAAGTAATCTCCCTATCAGATCATTAAGAGAATATATATTCCAAAAGTATATAAAAACGCTACTTTTGCTGAAATAATATTTTATGTCAGTAATTGAACAAATCCACCCTTTAGTAACGCGTAGATTGAGACAGGAAGTACTTTATCCTAGCCAATCAATTGACAATGTCATTTTAGAAGAAGACGATAACGGATTACATTTTGGGCTTTATGATAGTGACAAATTAATTTCAGTCGTTTCTTTATTTATTAGAGGAACAGAAGCTCAGTTCAGAAAGTTTGCTACCGACAACAATTATCAGGGAAAAGGTTACGGATCTGAACTATTAAACTTCATGCTAACTCAGGCAAAGCAACAAGGTGTTGCCAAGATTTGGTGCAACGCTAGGATAACTGCCGTCAATTTCTATAGCAAGCATGGCTTTACAGAGGTAGGTTCCAACTTTATAAATGGAGGCATCACGTATATCCGCATGGAAAAATCACTTGACTAATAGACAAGGGCTACACTTATTCTCATTTATATGCAGAATATGCACAATTCTTCTAAATAAACCGATAAAAACAGTATAAATGGGGATATTTGTGCATAAAACTGTATTTTAGTAAACATTAAATTGATCAACCCTCAACTATCATGGTAAAGAAAATTTTATTTTTCAGTGTATGTATTCTTTTAGGTCTTTTTGCGTCAGCTCAAAGGATATACGTATGGTGCCCACCGGAAACTGGATTAAGTTCTCCAAATGATAAATTAAAAGGTCTTAACATCAATGTTGTTATATCAGATACTAGAACTATTATTGACACTACAAAAGTTGAATGCAACTCTCAAAACCTAATCGATATTATAGCCAATACGGTGGTTTCCACTTATCCTTCCGCTATCATTAACATTTTGGATAGCAGTCAATATAAACAAGCTGGCGAGGAAAACAAAATCACTATAAAGATTGCCATATCCGCTTACCATTCAGCATCTGGAACCGACGTATCTACGGCTATTGGGAACCCAGAAGGAAACTTTAATTGGGGAATATTGCCGAAAAATAAGTGGAACTCAGTCGCAGGTTTTCATGTAGTTATTGATGACTATAGAACAGATGAACATAAAACACTAACGCGAAATATAGCAAATATAGTATCCAGGCCCAATATTGGTGGTTCCTTAACCGCCAAAAAAGCGCTATACGAAGCCTATCGTGAGGCCAACAAAGAGTTGCTTTATTTCATTGAGACTACCATAAAATAGCGATAGATTGTAAATAAAAGCTGTATTGTAACTTAGGCAAACAATATCTGAAAGCCATCTTCTCTCATTAAGCCGACGTTACACTGTACGAACAAGAATTCCTCCTTATATCCTACTATAATAATGAAAACATTCAAAAAATATTACGAAATTTCCGCTGAACCAGAAGAAGTTTATCTTGCTTTAGTAAATGAACAAGCCATTCGCCTGTGGACAGGAGATGAAGTTCAAATGAAAGCAGAAGAACAATCAGAATTTTCAATGTGGAGCGGTAGTATCGTAGGTAAAAACATAAGTTTCGACTATGGCAAGAAAATTGTTCAAGAATGGTATTTCGGCGATCAAGAGGAAAAATCAATTGTTACCATCAAATTACATCCTCATAAAAAAGGAACTTCCTTTGAACTGACTCACATCAATATACCTGAAGAAGAATACGAGGGTATCGTTGAAGGTTGGAATGACGTATACTTGGCTTCCCTAATCGACTTTTTTGAGGGGGAATAAATAAATCCCTTTTCTTTTTTATTTAAACGTCTTTATAACGTCCCTATAAAGCCCGGTGATTGTTTTACCGGAGATACGCGCTTTGCAGTCTCCTTACCCACCACCAGGTGGCATCTGTTGGGACCTTCGGAAGGATCCGGAAGAGCGGTCAGGGATTGTGCGCCATCGCAGCGCTGAAAACCCCCGATGGTTAACCCGAGTAGAAGTTGCCGGAAAATGGAACAACAAAAAAGGGACGCACAGTATCTCACTGTACGGCCCTAATAAAAGGTGGCACCGACCTACTCTCCCACATGTTACTGCAGTACCATCGGCTCTGGCGGGCTTAACTTCTCTGTTCGGTATGGGAAGAGGTGGACACCGCCGATATAGGCACC
>DATMSZ010000288.1:0-15709 GCA_035565175.1 Pseudosphingobacterium sp. | reverse complement strand
CAATGTTTTACCCGCATAAAATTGAGCGCCGCCATTAGACAACTGAATAATTACTGGAGAATTAACTGCTTTTGCAGTTTCCATTACCGCATTAATGGAATTAGTTCCAATAGTGTTAACTGCAGGAAGAGCGAATTTATGTTTTTTCGCTATTTCAAATAATTCTTGTACTGCATCTCCATGCACAACACCTTTATAACCTTTTAAACTCATTTGTAATACGTTATTTAATTTTTTGATCCCCGAAAGTAGGTATTTTATTTAAAATAAGCTACTTTCATCCACAAAATAATTTCCGTTGGTGATCGTCTTTAGGTTGTTAATTCACTACTCTTAGCTCTCATTATCTTTATATTTAAGGATTTGCTTACCTTCTTGTTACATCAGCGATAATCTCGTTTCACAAAAAGCCACATTTTATACAATTTTTTTGTTTCTTTGTAGCTCAAATATTTTTTTGAATGGCTTGGTTTAAACGAGATCGTGCCGGTATAAATACGGCAACAGAGAATAAAAAGGAAGCACCAGATGGCCTTTGGAATAAATGCCCATCATGCAAAAAACCACTATTAAAATCCGAACAAATTGAAAACAAGTTTGTTTGTCAATATTGCGGTTATCACCTAAGAATTGGGTCGGCAGAGTATTTCTCCGTCCTTTTTGACGACAATCACTTTACAGAGCTCTTCGGCAACCTTAGATCCGGTGATCCCCTTAATTTTGAAGACACAAAGAAATATACAGAACGTATCGCAGAGAGTTATGCAAAAACAGGCTTAAATGACGCGATACGATGCGGCCATGGCAAAATTGAAGGCCTGGATACAGTAATCGCATGTATGGATTTTACATTTATAGGGGGGTCAATGGGCTCTGTGGTAGGTGAAAAAATAGCGCGGTCTATTGACTATTGTATAAAGCATAAAATTCCTTTTCTGCTCATATCAAAATCGGGAGGAGCCCGTATGATGGAAGCTGCCTTTTCTCTTATGCAAATGGCTAAAACATCGGCTAAGTTGGCGCTATTGAGTCAGGCCAAAATACCTTATATATCCTTACTAACAGATCCTACAACAGGAGGCGTAACAGCTTCTTATGCAATGCTCGGAGATATCAATATTGCTGAACCTGGTTCTTTGATTGGTTTTGCAGGTCCCCGTGTCATAAAAGAAACCATTAAAAAAGATCTCCCAAAAGGCTTTCAAACTGCCGAGTTTGTATTAGAACACGGCTTTTTAGACTTTATTGTCGATCGAAGAGAAATGAAGCATAAGATCGCTACATTTTTGAAGAACATTCAATAAACAAACAAAAGCCTGATAATATTATCAGGCTTTTGTTTTACTATTTGTTTCATTTACGATCTCTCGTAGTGGGCGAATCAGCAGTAAAAGCTGGTCCTTCATTTTTTCTATGATGGTCTCTATCAGAAAAATCGCCTTTATTTGTTTCGACAACCTTTTTCTTGCCATCTTTCTCTGTTATAATTTCTTTGTCACTTTTTCTATCTTTCAGTTCATCACGCATAACAACCTCCATCAATTAAATAAAACAAAACGGTTTTATATGAAGAACAAAGATGGAACTTTTTTGTTTGAAAAAACCGTTATCTAAAGCCCTATACGTTTTCTAAACAAACTTCCTTCAACTTGGAAACAACAAAGTCTACTTCTTCTTTTGTATTGTATTTACTGAATGAAAACCTGATAGACGGATTTTCAGGTTTTACACCAATAGCTGTTAACACGTGAGAACCTATGTTTGAACCAGAGCTACAGGCACTCCCGCCCGAAGCAGAGATGCCAGCGATATCCAAATTAAACAATAACATATCGGCCATATCTGTAGGTGGAAAAGACACGTTTAATACGGTATACAAGCTCTTTTCTGAATTTTGCTCGCCATTAAAAGATATCCCTGGAATCTGCTGTATAAGTTGTTCTCTCATATAATCTTTTAACCCTTGTATATACGTTCGGTGTTCGTCCATGTGTTCGTAAGCAATTTCAAGCGCCTTCGCTAAACCAACGATACCGTAAACATTCTCTGTGCCGCCACGCATATTCCGTTCCTGAGCACCTCCATGAATAAAGGGTTTAATTTTAACACGATGATTAACATAAAGAAATCCAACACCCTTTGGCCCATGAAATTTATGTGCTGCTCCAGCTAAAAAACTCACATTTAGACTGCTTAGATCATGTACAAAGTGCCCCATTGTTTGAACGGTATCAGTATGAAAAAGGGCATCGTAATCACTACACAGCTTAGCAATTTTTTCTATATCTGCAAGCGTTCCTATTTCATTATTCGCATGCATCAAAGAAACTAAGGTCCTGGGATTTTTTTTAAGCAATTCTTCTAACTGCGATAGATCAACATGTCCCAACGCATCAACCTTCAACAAATCTAATTTTATACAACCTTCTTTTTCTAATTCTGCTAATGTATGAAGAACGGCATGGTGCTCAAGAGGAGAACTAACAACATGGGATATTCCATTGTCTTTTATTCCCCTTACAATAGCTGTATTATCTGCTTCAGTACCACCCGATGTGAAGAAAATTTCAGCTGGCGACACCTTTAGCAAAGATGCTACCTTTTTACGGGCAGTTTCTATGATTGTTCGCACTTTTCTACCGTCGGCATGAATGGAAGAAGGATTTCCATAATTTTCTCGCATTACAACAAACATTTCTTGCAATACATCATCATCTATTGCTGTAGTCGCAGCATTATCAAAATAAACACGCATGTACAAAATTACTAAGTAATCAACTAAATAAAGCGATTAATCGCATTTCTTTTCAAACCTATGACAACTTTTGTTTTTCTTAGATTTATATTTTAAATAATCGCTTCTATTTCTGCTATAACCTTATCGGCCAAGCTATCAGCCCGTTCTTGCGTTGGAGCTTCGGTATAAACTCTGATAATAGGCTCTGTGTTTGATTTACGCAAATGCACCCACTCTTCTTCAAAATCTATTTTCAATCCATCGATCGTGCTATGGGGTGTATTTTTATACTTCTCTTCCATTGCTACCAGTAGTTTATCTATATCAAGATAAGGAGTAAGTGTTATCTTCTTTTTAGACATAAAGTAAGAGGGATAGGTACTTCTCAACGCAGATATAGTTTTCCCACTTTTAGCTAAATGCGTTAGAAATATTCCAATACCCGCCAACGCATCTCTTCCATAGTGCGTAGCCGGGTATATCACTCCTCCATTTCCTTCACCTCCAATAACCGCACCTACCTCTTTCATTTTGGTAACCACATTTACTTCACCTACTGCCGCCGCATAATAAGTTCCGCCATATTTTTCAGTTACATCCCGTAGTGCGCGGGTAGATGAAAGATTAGAGACGGTGTTTCCTTTTTTATGTTGCAAGATATAATCTGCCACTGCCACCAAGGTATACTCTTCACCAAACATTTCACCATTCTCCATTACAAAACAAAGTCGATCTACATCGGGGTCAACAGCAATCCCTAAGTGTGCATTTTTCTGAATAACCAAGGTTGATAAATCTTTTAAATTATTTGGCAACGGTTCTGGATTATGCGGAAACTCACCATTAGGTGTGCAATAAAGTTCATGTATAACTTTTACGCCAAGCGCTTTAAGCAATGCCGGTACAAAAATTCCACCAGTAGAATTCACGGCGTCTACCGCAATGGTGAAATTTGCACTTGCAACAGCTTCTTTGTCCACAAGCTCCAATGCTAGTACTTTGTCAATATGTTTTTGAAGGTAGCTATCATCTTTAACGACCTTTCCAAGGCTATTCACTTCCGAAAAATCAAAATTCAACTGATCAGCAAGCAACAAAACTTGTTTCCCCTCTTCATCATTAATAAATTCACCGTTTTTATTGAGTAATTTTAACGCGTTCCACTCTCCTGGATTGTGACTTGCCGTAAGGATAATCCCACCTGCTGCTTTCTCATCCGGTACTGCGACTTCTACCGTAGGTGTTGTAGATAAGCCCAGATCAATCACGTCTATTCCTATACTTTGAAGTGTGCCAATAACAATATTACTCACCATCTCACCTGAGATCCTAGCATCTCTACCTACTACGATTTTTTTATTATCGCCTTTTTCTGTGATAAATTTACCATAAGCAGCAGTAAATTTCACAATGTCCAGTGGTGTTAAACTTTCGCCAGGTTTGCCACCAATTGTTCCCCTTATGCCTGAAATAGATTTAATTAACGTCATTTATAATTTATTTGTGATGAGCTGTAAAAATAATACTTTCATTGGAATATTCTTCTTTTTGGTACCGATGATGCTACCATATACAGCACTATTCATATTCACCTATTTATATAGACGCCGAATCATAAATTCACTAATCTAAACAACAACAGTAATCATTTTGATCATTTCCGTTTGCGGTTAGCATCGTCGTACGTTTAAATCAGCACATTAACAGACAAACCATCTCTTTTGCAGTGTATTTACTTTCGGCAGACAGATATTCGTGTGTACACAGCAAAACAATAGTAAAATTTATCTGGTAAACTGTATATTTGCAACCTTATTGAATCTGGAAAAATATGCTAACATCCATATTGCATTTTGACACTGATTTATTCTTATTGATTAATCAGGATATGGCCAATACATTCTTTGATTGGCTTATGCCTCATCTCCGAAATCCATATACTTGGGCGCCATTATATCTTTTCATAATAATCTTTTCGATTAGGATGTATAAAAAAAGGGGTGTTATCATGATATTGTTTCTTCTACTTACGTTTGGTGCGGCAGACTTCATTTCAGCCTCCGTCATTAAACCAATTGTAAAGCGCGTTAGACCATGTAACGAAATCACCCTACAGGGAGAGGTAGCGAATAGAATACGATGTGGTAGTGGCTATAGCTTTCCCTCCTCCCATGCCAGTAATCACTTTGCTATGGCATTATTTCTAATTATGGTTTATAAAAATAGATGGAAACATATTGTATGGCTTGGCCTCCTGTGGGCATTCGCTATTAGTTTCGCCCAAATATACGTAGGTGTACACTATCCGCTTGATGTGCTAGGAGGTGCTTTGTTTGGAAGTTTAATTGGATATCTACTAGCCAGCGTATTTCTACGAATACAGCCGGAAAATGAAAAATCATTGGCTAACTAATGACTACTGTAATTATTATTACTTTATTTCTTTCTGCCTTTTTGGGAGGTTTGGGGGTGTTCTTTATCAAAAGAAATGACACAAGTTTATTAAAACTTGTTCTCTCTTTTAGCGGAGCCTATCTCTTTGCCATTACCGTATTACATCTGATTCCAGAAGTATACGTCCACAGTCATACATCTAATATAGGTATATATGTTCTTGTTGGATTTTTATTTCAGCTGCTGTTAGAGCAGTTTTCTGAGGGCATTGAGCATGGGCATATTCATAGGCATGCAGACAGCCCTGAGAGATTTCCGTTTGGAGTGATGATTAGTTTATGCCTGCATGCTTTTCTTGAGGGGATGCCTTTGGCCAAAGGTCATCAGCAAGAATTACTGTTTGGCATAGCCATACATCATATACCTGCGGCTTTCGCACTAGGTAGTTTATTAATTCAATCACCACTACGAAAATCTACTATAGTATTATCTCTTTTCTTTTTCGCCTTCATGTCACCCCTCGGCTTTATGTTAAGCAATGCCATAAGTAACGGGGGGATTGGAAATATCGAAAAGTATTTTGATAAGATCATGGCAATAGTTATCGGTATCTTTCTGCATATATCGACTACGATCTTATTCGAATCTTCTTCTGCCGATCATCATCATTTTAACAGAAAAAAAATTATAGCAGTATTACTGGGGATAGGCCTTTCATTTATTAATTTTCTATTTCATCCTTAACCTAACGACATTTACGAACCTAAAAACGATTTATTTTGTAATGAAAAAGAAGTTTAAATATTCATTAAATCACTTTATTTGAAAGTTCACGCACTACCCTACCCTCTCATTTTATCTAACAAGTAATTTAATTGTTTACACTCGTCGTCAGAGAGCTTCTTATTCAGAACGCTCAATATAGACATCTGTGAATCCAATCTTTTCAATATTTCCAATCCGTCATTTGTAATATAGATATCCACTGCTCGTCTATCTTTGTCACTTGTACACCTAGAAACTAAGTTCTTTTTAACAAGCCTGTCTACAATTCTACTTACATCAGACATTCTGTCTAACAAACGTTCCTTTAGCAAATTAACCGTTGCGGGTTTACCTTGTCGACCACGCAGTATGCGTAAAATATTATACTGCTGTAAAGTAATCCTTTCTTTATCTGTACGTTCTTTTAATAAAGCCTGAATAAAATTACTTGTGTATATTATATTGAGAGATGCTTTATGATATTCATTCTCAAATTTATTCGTTGCCAGTACATCTTCTATCTTCATAACCTGTTGTTAAATCAAACACGAATATATGGCTAAAAATTTTTATCTGAAAGATTCAATTTACAAGTGCTTAACTAAAATATTTCCCTTAAAAAACTCAGCAAGGTGCCTTCCGTCACCATGAAGTGTCCAAACTTCTTTTGGCATTACTATTTTTATTGTCTCAAGTATATCATGCCAATCAACATGATCAGAAATAAAAAGTTCCATACCATTTTTATTTTGCAACCTATCCCACCCTGAAGCAAACACTCTAACCACATTTTTTGCTTTTATATAACTATTAAAAGTAAGAGGAGGTACAAGATATATCAAATTTTCGTGGTTATTCTTCATCATTTTGCGACCATATGGAAGATAATTCCAGTTATTGACACCATAGCTTTCATAGATTTTATGATAAGGCAAGATAGAATGATGTAATAAAACTATTTTTTGAGGACAATATCTATTAATCAATGTTGTTAAACGCTGTGCTTTGCCAAGAGCATAACAACCCAACATAATGGCGTTACTGACCGTATTCAGCTTAAGAATTTCTGCCACATCGTCAGGATGTTTAATTAGCGGATTAGCAAAAGTACTTTCCGTAATTAGCACATCTGCGGGCTGCAACAATAAGGGTTCACAGGTAACATCAGCCTGCACTTTATAATCGCCAGTATATAAATACCTAATGCCTTCGTATTCCAATAAAATTAAAGCAGAACCTAATATATGACCGGCTGGTAAAAAAGTAACTTTAACGTTACCTATCCACAAA
This sequence comes from Pseudosphingobacterium sp., assembly GCA_035565175.1. Taxonomy (GTDB): domain Bacteria; phylum Bacteroidota; class Bacteroidia; order Sphingobacteriales; family Sphingobacteriaceae; genus Olivibacter. Next base: position 8,523 of record DATMSZ010000288.1, on the reverse strand, counting down.
GCGTCGCCATAAGAATAAGTAAAAAAATGGTTTCCTGCATTTTTACCTAATCGATACTCCATTAAAGATCGTGTTGGCGCGGTGCAAAATACATTTAAACAGCCAGGACTGATATGATCTCCATGTGCATGTGATACGACAACATTTTTCACAGGCTTACACGCATCAAGATAAAAATCCCCGTACACACAGTACAGGCCATTTTCTCTGCTTTCCAAAAAATCTGCTAGAACGTTTCCCATCGATTTCGTTAGCTAGTAATAAGGCTTAAAAAATGATCATTTAAGCTTAATACCTGTGGGATCAATGCGCGCTTATCATCATTTATAATGATGAAATCGGCTAACTTTTCTTTTTCCTCATCTATCATTTGCTTATCCATTCTCGCTTTCACTATAGCCGCAGTTACATTATCTCTTTTAACAACGCGATGAATTCGAATCGAAACAGGTGCCGTCACTAAAACGTTAAAATCCGAAAGCTTATAGCTGTTACTTTCAAATAATAGGGCTGCTTCTTTAAAAATTAGAGATGATTGCTGTTTTTCCGCCCATTCCTGGTAGGCTTTAATCGTAGCAGGATGAACGAGACCGTTTAAAATATTTAATCTATCAGTATCCTGAAAAACAATATCCGACAGCAATTTTCTATTTAAACTACCGTCATCAAAATAAGCGTGTTCCCCAAAATGCTGTTTAATTTTCTTAACCAAATCGGCATCTTCAGTCATCACTTTTTTTGCTTCATCATCGGCATAGAATACGGGGTATCCCAACGTTTCAAATATCCTACAGACCACTGTTTTACCACTTCCAATTCCACCTGTTACACCAATGTGAAGCTTTTTCATATTTATTTATTTCCAAAGTAAAAAGTCAACATTCTGTGGTTCTGATTTTACAATTTTAACAAAATCGGGACTTTTAGTTATAATTACCGGCAAGTTTTGCACATGGTTACTTCTCCAATCATCCAAATTTATAACAGCCTCAAACATGTCTCTATTAATTGTTTCATATTTAGCTAATGAAACAATGACCGTTAATTTCACTTTCTCAGGGAGAATTTTTACAGTACGAAAAGATTTCCTATTCTCGGCTTTTATTGGCACTTCAATGATTTTTTCTGTCACTTCACCAACGGGAACCCTTATATCAACGCTAGAGGGATGAACATTTATATTTGCCTTTTGGCTTCTTTGCAAGGCCACTTTGGCAACTATGTCATTGCTTACATTATCCCTACGCAGCGTGTCGGTAGCCCAACCATCAATTAGTACTAAATCCTCCAATGGCCCTGTAACCGTTACGAACTTAGGTTCTACAATTATTTCACCAATAATATCATACTGTTTTTTAAAATGCAGATCCTGCGATAGGTTAACGGTAACCTTTTTAACGTCTTGTTTCGAAAAATTAAAAAAGAGTGTATCTGGAGAAATAGAAACGATACTTTGGTTTTCACTAAACTGTCTATTTATGTAGCCCATCTGATTAGAGAAAACAACCCAATCGCGCGTCTTTAATCCGCTGAGATCCACTTCAATATCCTGAGGTTTCAATCTTAAATTTGAAAAAAGAACCTGCCAGCCAGTCCCTCTTACCTGCATACTTACAGTATCTGATTGTAATGGATGAAAAGCTCGTTTAGGCGGTATATTAACGTATTTGAGTGATGCGCTAACTTTATACAAATATTGGTTAGATAAGGCAAAAAGGCTCCAAACTAAAAAAGAAACAAGTAAGCAAACCGCAAACAGGCTCAGTTTTTTTTGTTGCTTCTTACTCAGATTAAATACTGCCATCCTAAATAAAGTAAAAACGCTTAACAAAAATAGCAAGCTCTTTATTTTTTGCCAATTTGATTAAGCGTTTTATTATAAAAAACTACCTAAGGTATCTTATCATTCTATATTAAATGAAAGATCAAACAAGTTTTATTTCTTTTCTTCCACGGCACCGTTGCTCGCTTGTTTAGATGCATTAGCCGCTTTAGAAGCATCTAATGAAACGGCCGCTTTGTCAAATTTTATTCTTGTGCCGCTACCAACGTCAATGATCAAGGTATTTTCACCTACCTCAACAATACGTCCATGTATACCTGCAGTTGTAACAACTTTATCGTTAACCTTTAATTCTTCAATATACTTCTTATGATCCTTTTGTTTTTTCATTTGTGGACGTATCATAAAAAAATAAAACACTACCACAATTAAACCCATCATAATGAGGGACTGCATCCCTCCTCCACCCATTTGTAATAAAACTGTTGCTGTTGTCATGAATCTCAATATTAATATAAACTGGTTTTTATTCTTGCACTTCGCCTTTCAAGTGTAACATACTTTGAGCGGGTTGTGCGTTACTATATACTGTAATGATTTTATGCTGAGTTCCTCTCTGTCCTGCACTATTAAATCCAACTTCAATTGTTCCTTTTTCACCTGGCTTAATAGGTTTCTTGTCAAATTTAGGTGTGGTACATCCACATCCGGCTTGAACATCACTGATAATTAGAGGAGATTTCCCGGTATTAGTAAACTCGAAGGTATGATCAACCTTTTCACCTTCCTTTATTTTCGCAAAATCGTACGTATCATTACTGAATGCTATTACAGGAGCATCTGCGACATCCGCAGAATCCGGGACCATCTTATTCACACCTGTGTTGTCTGTCGTATTCACATTCTCGAGAATGTCCTCTCCTGCGCTGTTTTCTTTCTCTTTCGGATTATTGTTGCATGCGGCAAAAATTAGAGCAGCAACTGAAAATGTTAAGAACTTCGCCTTCATATATTTAAAATTTAAAAATTGTTGTTTTAACCAATAAGACCTCGTCCGAACTTCCTTATTTTTCCCTCTTTTTGAAGTTCTATCAGAATTTTGTCTAATATACCATTAATAAACGAATTGCTTTTCGGAGTACTAAATTCCTTAGAAATCTCAATGTACTCATTGATTGTAACTTTTACCGGTATGGATGATAAATTCAGCAATTCTGCAATAGCCATTCGCATTAATAACGTATCAATCAAAGCTATCCTATCAGCTTCCCAATTTTTAGTTTTACCGGATATTAATTTTTGATATTCCTCCCCATGCCTTGTGGTCAACTTAAATAAATCGATAATAAATTCTTTATCGTCATCCCAGTTAGGACAAAGAGCAGCTAATTGGTTTTTCTCCGGATCTTCGCTGTTAAAGTTTTTTAATGTTTTAGCCAACAAGGCTTGCAACACATCTTTGTCAGTTGTCCAATTTATAAAACGTTCTTCAAAAACTTGTTCAATAGCAGGTGATTTTAGAATAATCTTTTTAAAGATAAATTTCACCATATCCTTTTCTGCTTTCAAGGATCTATCTTCACTCTCTAAATAAGCAATGTATTCTGGAGATGGTTTTAAAATCTGAAATATGCTTCTGATTAATTCACCGTCAAACATCACATCTACCTTATATTTTTTTGCCGCGTCTATATACTGTTCATTCTGTCTTAACAATTCAATGAACGTATTGTTGGCAAGACGTGTGTTGGCATTAAGATCATTTTCAGTCGGAAGATGCTTATTTGCTCTGCCTTCGGCATCCGTTAATGTGTAATCTGCAACTTCAGATAGCAGGGCTAAGACCCATATATACATTTCATAGACTTGATCAACACTTTTCAGCAATGATTTTTCAAAATTATTGACATTTTTATCTTCCGATTGATGATAAGCATAGATCGTTTGCAGAACTTTTACCCGGAGGTGCCTTCGATTTAACATAATTATTTAAAGAACGATTTTATATTTACTGTGGAAATAATCCACTTGTTTTGTTAATTCTGTTTAATTTTCTTGATGAGCGCAATGCGTTCTTCTGCTATTTGCATAGCAGCTTTATGTGTCGTTATCTGCTCTTTTCTAGATTTTTGCAATACGGAACGCGTTACTTCATAAATGTTTTCCGTTAAAGCAGCACTTCTCAATACGTTATACCCTGCAATTTCCGCATAGCAACTCAATAAGCCACCAGCATTAATCAAGAAATCAGGTGCGTATACAATTCCTTTCTCAAGCAGTTTCAATCCGTGTACGCTGTCGTTTTCCAGTTGGTTATTGGCAGATCCGGCAATGATCTTACAGCGCATCCGCTCAATAGTATAATCGTTAACAGTTCCTCCTAAGGCACAGGGAGCATAAACGTCTAAATCCATGTCAAATAGATTATTATGTGCAATAGCCTCTGCCCCATATTTGTTGGACACCTGTATCATTCGATCCTCTACAATATCACTTACATATACTTTTGCATTTTCTTCACGCAATAAGGATACTAAATGTTCACCAACTTTACCGGTTCCTTGTACAGCCACTGTTCTTCCAGCCATGCTATCCGTACCATACAATTCCTTAACAGCGGCCTTAATTCCATAATAGACACCTTTTGCGGTAAATGGGGCGGTGTCACCACTTCCACCCAAAGATTTAGGCAATCCAACTACATGATTGGTTTCCATATGGATAAACTCCATATCTTTAGAAGTGGTCCCCATATCTAACGAAGCAATGAATGAACCATTCAATTCCTCTACAAATTGGCCCAATCTTCTTAAAATAACTTCTGTTTTTTGCGTTCTATGATCACCAATTATCACTGCAGTTCCTCCGCCAAGGTTTACGCCACTGATCGCCGACTTATAGGTCATTGCCCTCGAGAGTCGAAGAACATCGTCTATTGCTTCTAATTCAGTTTTATACGGCAACATCCTAACCCCTCCTATCGCTGGCCCGAGCGTAGTATCATGAATAGCAATAATCGCTTTTAAACCAATTGAATTATCTTGACAGAATACAATCTTTTGATGTTCAAACTGCTTAAGCAAATCAAACACTTGAGGATATGAAGTTTCGGAAGACATATATTACTTATTTAAGTACCGGCATTTCTCGGCAAAAGTACTAATTTTATATTCTTTTAAAATCATTTCCAGAAAATAAAACAGCGTATTTTTGCCATTTAACTATAAAAATTTTGATAAGGCTTTAATCTGTAGCCGAACAAAGACGCTCTATTTTTATTTTGCTAACTTTGGGTTTGAATAATTAATAAGCATTAATGAAGCATCTAGCTTATCTCAACAAGTATTTCTTTAAGTATCGCTGGCACTTGCTCCCAGGTTTTATCTTTGTAGTCGTATCTAATTATTTCGGCGTCGTTCCCGCTCAAGTCATACGTATTGCCTTCGATTTGGTAAAAGAAAACATTGCTTTATATAAGTTGTTTTACGGGTTTGAAAGGCAATCACTTATATACGATATTTTTGGATACAGCTTACTGTTATTCGGTGGTATCGTATTGCTATTGGCTCTTATTAGAGGCGTCTTTCTTTTTTTAATGAGACAAACGATCATATTAACCTCCAGACATATCGAGTATGATTTAAAAAATGAGATATACTGGCACTATCAGCAATTGGATATGGCCTTCTTTAAGCGAAACAATACCGGTGATCTCATGAATAGAGTAACAGAAGATGTTAGTAGAGTTCGTGCTTACCTCGGTCCAGCCATCATGTATTCCATCAACACGGTTGTCCTTTCTATTATGGTAATAACAGCAATGCTAAGCGTGAATCAACGTTTAGCCGTTTACGCCTTATTGCCGATTCCAATTTTATCTGTAATTATTTTGATTGTTAATAAAATAATCAATAAGAGAAGTGAAAAAATACAAGAGCAACTTTCTGGTTTAAGTTCTTTTGTGCAGGAAACTTTCTCAGGTATAAGGGTTATTAAGACTTATAATAGGGAACAGGAAAAAATGAAGAATTTCGCGCAAGAAAGCACCGATTATAAAAATGCATCACTTTCGTTAGTTCGAGCACAGGCTGTATTTTTCCCGCTCATCCTTTTATTGATCGGACTTAGTACTATTATTACAATCTATATTGGGGGTATTGAGGTAATGCGAGGGAGTATTACGTCTGGAAACATTGCAGAATTTATTGTATACGTCAATCAATTAACGTTTCCCGCCATGTCATTGGCGTGGGTTACGTCGCTCGTCCAAAGAGCTGCTGCCTCGCAAAAACGCATCAATGAATTCTTAAAAACCACTCCCACTATTCTTTCAAATGACAATCAAACAGGAGAAAGGGAGCACACAGGCAATATTACTTTTTCGAATGTTAGCTTCACTTACCCTGACACTGGTATTAACGCTTTAAAAAACATATCATTTCAACTAAATTCTGGTAAAATACTTGCTATTATAGGAAAAACCGGTTCGGGAAAATCAACTATTGCACGTCTCCTCATGCGTATGTATGACGCGCAAAGCGGACAGATATTAGTTGATGGCACACCCATTGATAAATTAAACTTAAATAGCTATCGCAGTCAAATTGGATTTGTACCTCAAGAAGTTTTTTTATTCTCGGATACAATAGCAAGGAACATTGCTTTCGGTAAGGAAAAACTTGACATGGATGCTGTCATCGAGGCGGCTAAAAACGCTCATGTATATGACAATATAATTGAATTTGAGGAGGGCTTTGAAACGGCAATTGGCGAAAGAGGGATTACCTTATCTGGCGGACAAAAGCAACGTATATCAATTGCCAGGGCTCTTATTATCAACCCAAAAATTCTAATATTTGACGACTGTTTGTCTGCAGTCGACACTAAGACAGAAGAGCGCATTTTAAACAATTTGGGTGCTATAATGCATAACAAGAGCGCCATTTTTATCGCCCATCGTATTTCAACTATTAAAAATGCTGATCACATATTAGTGATGGATCAAGGGAGAATAGTTGAACAAGGAAAACACGATGACCTTCTTGCAGCACGTGGAAGTTATTTTGAATTATATGAAAAACAACTTTTAGAAGAAGAGGTTTAGTGTTGGTTATTAGTTGTTAGTTATTGGTTACTAGTTATTAGTTGGTGGTTATTCGAGCAAAATCAAAAGGTAGATTAACAAGTAAAGCTGTTATTAAGCGCTTTACTTGTTAATCTCATAGGATAGTCCCATCATCAAATGCCGTGACAGCCCTTGCGCCTACTAAAAGATGTGTACTATTCGCTCGCGAGGATCCACACAGCCTTACCTAAACTTCATTTGTTGTTTATCTAGCATCCCCATTTGATCCTTCATCATTTTAATTTGATCTGCTAGCAGCTTATTTTTGTCGGCCTTTTTTGCTTCTTGTAATAATTGAGTCGCTTCGCGTTTATTGCGTTTTGCCATGGCAATTCCAGCCAAGCTTAATTTAGCAAGCGCTATATTATGATCCATTTGCATACCAAGCGTTAAAGCCTTCTTGAAATATTTCTCTGATTGTAACGGTGCGGTGCGAGATTCTATTAATCCGATCAGTAAATGGTAATATCCGTGTTGCGCACGTATAAGTTGCTTTTCATAATTGGTTATTTTATTTAACCATTGCTTGGCCTTATCCATATTCTCTTTACGTAGATAAAATTGGGCTATTAACATATTTTCATTGAAGAAAAATGTAACAAAAACAACAATAGCTACAAATAAAGCTAAAGCCCCCCATCCCCAATGTCCGAAAACAAATAGGCTAACAGCTCCTCCCAAAAACACAAAAGCAAGAATTATACGAACAAAATTTGGCATACGTTTCTATTCTGATTATTTTTAATTATAAATATTTACAAATATCCATTAATTTATGGGCTTTAGCAAAAAGTTTCTACGTACAAATGAAATATTTTAGGCAAGCACGATCCGCCTCAAATATTAAGCGAATAAGAATCGCTGAGAGCACTACTTCGATCCATTTTTTTAACATTGATCTCCGAAAATAAATTTATTTACTAAGTTTGGGCATGAGCATAACCCTTGAAAAAAGTTGGAAAGCGGTTTTGGAGCAAGAATTTTCAAAACCTTACATGAATGAGCTAAGAGCTTTCTTGAAAGACGAGCAAACGCATTATCAAGTATTTCCTCCAAATAAGCTAATATTTAATGCTTTTGAGCACACTCCTTTCGATCAAACTAAAGTTGTTATCCTAGGTCAGGATCCTTATCATAACATCGGCCAGGCGCATGGACTTTCATTCTCTGTTCAACCAGGCGTTGCAATTCCACCGTCTCTACGAAATATGTATATTGAATTAAGCACCGATATTGACGAATTTAAGATTCCACATCACGGGACTCTAACAAAATGGGCAGATCAAGGCGTTTTATTGTTAAATGCTGTCTTAACTGTCAGAGCTCATACGGCAGCGTCGCACCAAAAACGCGGATGGGAAATTTTTACGGATACTGTTATCAAAGAACTCTCGCAAAAAAGGGAAAATATAGTATTTATTTTATGGGGAAATTATGCCAAGCAAAAAACAAAGTTAATTGATAGTTCCAAACATTTAATAATTACATCTGCGCATCCATCCCCGCTCTCTGCGCATAATGGCTTTTTTGGAAGTAAGCCTTTTTCAAAGACCAATCAATATTTAATAAATCACAATAAAACACCCATAGACTGGTCGCTTTAAAAATGTCAAAC
>DATMSZ010000287.1:0-15908 GCA_035565175.1 Pseudosphingobacterium sp. | reverse complement strand
GCAAAAGTCGACTTTTTTATTGAATAATCTGAACGTATTTATATATTTCGGTGATAAATAATTTCTACTTATCAAAGTGCCCCATACAGTTGTGAATATGACTATTAGCGCATATTATGACAAACCAAGTCTACACAGATTAGTTTTTGCAAACGGTTAACCTTTGTCTAACTTTCGTAATATTTTTGTTGAACAAAATCAGATATAAATGTTTTTTGTTTACTTTAGCGGAGGATATTTATGGAAAACCCGTTTTTAAAATAGCATGAGAACGAAAAAGATAAGGAAATTATACAGTGTTCTTTTTCTTACTATCTTCTTTTTGAAGATGGTTATTTCCATAGCGCCTATATATGCTTCTCTTTATGACAGTAGGCATGTGATGGCAGTAATCTTACAATTAGAAATTGAGAATCATTCAGGAAAATCCAATTGTAGCGATACTAATACCGAAAATTTCACCAAAGAATTTGCAACAATGGTCGATTGGAATATATCCATGGCACCTTTACGTTATCTAGCTGTGAAGCAATATGCAGCCGATGATGATACCAGTGTTAAATCTTTTTATCCGTCGGTTCCTACGCCGCCTCCCAATTGCTAAGCAGTAATTCCCAAAATAATTTTTCCTAAATATTATAGCACAGTTATAACGTAGTTGGTTATGCGGGTTAGATAAGGGGCTGATATACTCCCACGATCAGCATTTTATTGCCGTCTAACCAACACGAAAAACGTATTGTATTTGGGATTAATTTTGCTTGCTTAAACAATAACAAACAATTATCATTTTATCTAACACATTTAGAATTTTATGCTAGGCACACGTTTTTCAGCATTTTTTAAAGTTGCCAAAAGAGACTTAAAATACAATTTACCCGCCAGTGTGGTTGTTTTCCTAGTTGCCTTACCCCTTTGTTTAGGGATTGCAATGGCCTCCGGAGCACCCCTATTTGCAGGGTTACTTACAGGTATTATCGGAGGTTTAGTTGTTGCTTCCATTAGTGGCTCACAATTAAGCGTAAGCGGCCCTGCTGCTGGATTAACAGTTATTGTTTTTGGCGCCATACAATCGCTGGGCTCTTATCATGTTTTTTTATTAGCCGTGGTATTGGCGGGCGTCATACAGATAGCTCTGGGCATCATCAAAGCAGGAACTATTGGCAATTATTTTCCCACAGCTGTCATTGAAGGCATGCTAGCTGCTATTGGTATAACTATTATACTTAAACAATTACCACATGCATTGGGATATGACGCAGATTTTTTTGGCGATGAAAGCTTCAAACAATTGGATGGTGAGAATACAATAATAGCGATTAAAGCCGCATTCGGAGCAATTCACTTAGGTGCTTTTCTGGTAACAGCGATCTCTCTGTTAATATTGATTTATTGGCCGAAGATTAAAAAGCTGAATGCGGTGCCTGCTCCCTTAATCGTTGTCATTTTCGCTGTATTGTTTAATGTCATTTTTAAAGGCAGTAAACTCGAAATTAATCCGAAACATTTGGTTGAAATCCCCGTAGTTAACTCATTTAGTGAGTTTTTAGGGCTATTTAGATTTCCCGACTTTACAGCGATTGGGAACTACAACGTTTGGATTATCGCATTTACAATTGCGATTGTTGCCAGTTTGGAAACACTCCTCTCAATAGAAGCTATTGATAAACTTGATCCCTATAAGCGCGTTTCTCCAACTAATAGAGAGTTAGTTGCTCAGGGAATCGGCAATATGAGTAGCGGTATGCTAGGCGGACTCCCGTTGACTTCCGTTATTGTTCGATCTTCTGCAAATGCTAACTCGGGAGGAAAGAGTAGGCAAAGTGCCATGTTGCATGGATTCTGGTTACTCTTGGCACTGCTCATCATCCCTTCTGTAATCAATATGATACCACTCGCTTGTTTAGCAGCGATTCTACTAGTTACTGGGTATAAATTGGCTAAAATTCCTCTATTTACCCGCATGTACAAGAGAGGCCTCGATCAATTCATTCCTTTCGTTGTTACTATTCTAGCGGTCGTATTTACGGATTTATTAAAAGGAGTTGGTATTGGCATGGTAGTAGCTATATTTTATATTTTGCGAAATAATATGCGGAATCCTTTTGGCTACGACCTTGAAGAGTCTAATGGAAATAAAAAAATAAAAGTATATTTATCCGAGGAAGTATCCTTTTTAAACAAAGCTGCCATTCAACAATCTCTTTACAACTTACCGAAAGATGTAACACATATTATTGTAGATGGTACCAATAGTCGCTTTATTGATAAAGATGTTGTGGAGGTGATCAAGGATTTTCAGCAAAATGCTATTAGTTCGGGTAAACGCGTTGAACTTATCGACGTGTACGATAAAAGAGAAGCACCAAACATTCATCATTTATTTAAGAAAACACAACCAAGAACAAGAAAAAAAAAGAGTAAACTAATAAAACAAATTTAAATATGTCGAAAAAAGCTTTTAAGAATCCCGTTTTAGAAGAAACATTTAATAAAATTACAACCGGAAACGATGCTTGGGTGAGCGAAGTGGCAAGCGATACAAGTGGTTTGTTTAAAGAACTAGCAAAGGGCCAGAAGCCTGAGATATTATGGATTGGCTGTGCGGACAGTCGTGTACCCGCCAACCAAATTACAAACACACGCCCTGGTGATGTCTTTGTTCACCGAAATATAGCGAACATGTGCATCCATTCTGATATGAACATGTTAAGCGTGCTGGATTATGCTGTAAACGTGCTTAAGGTAAAACACGTTATTGTTGCAGGGCATTATGGTTGTGGCGGTGTCGCTGCAGCACTCAGCCAAAAACAATTTGGTTTAATTGACAATTGGCTTTGCCATATTAAGGACGTATATCGTTTACATAAGAGCGAAATCGATGTGATAACAGACCCAACCGCAAAAGTGAATCGCTTAGTTGAATTGAATGTGGCAGAGCAAGTATTCAACCTTTGTACATCAACCATCATTCAAAATGCTTGGAAAGAAAGGGATGACCTTGCTGTACACGGTATGGTTATTGAACTTGAAACTGGCAAGTTAATTGACCTTGATTTGACATTTACAGAAAGCAATCAATTGGATGATGTCTTTGCTTATAAATAAGCGACGATAAGATTATTATAAACAGCAAGGCCGATAGAGATCAAATCTCTACCGGCCTTTTTTATAGATAAGATTAGGTTAAATTAAAGTAAGTAGAACATCTTTCGGTCAACTTGTTTGGCGTCATCTCGTTGATCTTCCATCCTATCATCGAGCCACATTTGCATTAAGTCGCGTTCAATTTTAGCAGAAATGGTAGACATCGGTGTATCTGTCGGCTTGTTCTCAAACGGATCTTGGAGGTGCACCGCCATTTTTTCGATCAAAAGGAACAACGTACCTATAGCAATCACCAAGAAAATGGAAATGTACCCAAATAGGCCAAAAAGGCTAAACGGCAACACCGTGATAAACAAGTAAATAGCTAAACGTATATACAAGGTATACGTTTCTGGAAAAACCGTATTCTTTATGCGCTCACATTTCCCCATTGAGTCGGTTAACTTCATTAAAGTCCTTTCCAATTCAATCTGTTGGAATTGGTTTAAAAGCTCTTCATTAGTTGCCCGGTTAATATCCATACCTTGTAACTTAAGTAAAGCATTTGGTACGTTATCATACGCCTTTACAAATTCAAAATCAGATTCAGACAATAATCTTTTAATATCTTTGTAAGGATCTTGTTTTCGCAACGATTTTGTTAACGCATAATTCCATGCTATTTGCCGTTTAATCAGCCTTTCCTTAAGCTCACCAGTACTACCTGAGTCATAGAGATTGCCGATAAAAGTGATAACCTGGCGGGTAAAGCTCCTTGAATCATTTACGATGGCTCCCCATACAATGCGGGCCTCCCACCAACGATCATACGCCTGATTCGAACGAAAAGCCAATAATAAAGAGATTACTGTTCCGAGAATGGCAGGAACTCCTCCTATCGGGATATCGAAATTAAATATTTTCATCTGATGTAAAACGGTCACGACAATCGCATACATTGCAACCAACGCGCTATCATATTTTACTTTACCAAGCACGTATCCTATGGGTATATTGTTTTTCAGTAGCATAAGTAATTTTGTTAGTATTTTGTTCGTTACAGGAATGCTTTCTCCAACTCCTGGGCATAATTTGCCTTTTCCACCTCTGTCAATTTGCTTCTTGTCTCCTTCCTTGAAGGAATCCATTTGTTCCACTTACACCTTTCAATCATCTCAATAGCATTAGAACTAACTTTCGTAATCATCTGTAATTCGATCGATGGATCGTACACAATCTCATCAATATGATTTGCATCTAAAAAATTTCTAAAGAGTGCTACAGTATTTCCGTAAAAGTATTCAAATCGAACTTCTTTAATTCGTGAAAATTCAGTTTGGATACATTTACAATAATTTTCAAATGATCTTGGAATCAATTCTATTTCTCTTGTCCTTTTAGACAAAAGCAACAAATCAGTTATAGAATCAGAAAGTTTAACAACGCTAAAAAATAAGACTGAAACCTCATTTTCATCACTTTCGAGAAGATAATCTGTAAGAATATCCAATGATTGACCTGAAAAATCTGTTGGAATAAGAATTTGTTTCATAAACTCATTTCTTTTACATTAAAAATTAATAAAATTAGAACATTGCCAAGCTCCCACAAACAATTGTTCATTCTATCTAACGTTACAAAGAAATAAGAAACCTATTAAAGGAGATTAAAAACAAAATTAGAATGAGATTAGAGTTTCACAAAGAAGAATAAGTCTTATGCTTACTTATGGTTGGCAACGCTTGGTAATAACACAGTTATATCGGTACCTGAATTCACCTCGGTTCTGATATCAATGGTACCACGGTGTAAACGTATTATTTTTAATGCTAAGGGTAATCCTACCCCATGTCCTTCATAGAACTGGGTATTGGATGCTCGAAAGAATGGTTCAAAAATATACTTCTTTTCCTGTTCAGGAATACCTATTCCTTCGTCTAACACGTTAATCACAACATGCTTATTGGAAGTTTTCAAATGAATCCTTACCGGCTTATTATCAGAATATTTACAGGCGTTGGTTACGATATTAGAAAAGGCCAATTGCAACAGATGTTCATAGCCCATAACGGTAAGTTCATTTTCCTCTTCCGGCAAATCATCAAAGGTCAACCTTAACTCACACTTAGGATTCACTTGATCGATAATCTTTTTAATATTCATTAACAGCTGGTCCATGCGTACCCGTTCTTTGGGTTGCTTGCTTTTATCTGCAGAGGTTTTTGCCAGATATAGCAGACCGCTAATAATCTCCTGCAGCTTATCTGCCTCACTAATGATTGCCGATAAGGATTGCTTATGAACTTCGGGCAGCTGTCCGCCAGCCATTGCCAACTCCGCTTCTCCTGATATAATACTGATAGGTGTTCGAAGTTCATGAGAGGCATTGCTGATAAAATTGCTCTGTGTATCAAATGCTGTTTCTAATCGGTCCAACATATCATTAAAGGTAGAGGTAAGCTCAGCCAGCTCATCCTTTCCTTTACGCGCAGGCAAGCGTAGATGTAAATTTTCGGCTGTTATTTCTTGTACTTTTTTAATGATCTGAGAAAAAGGTCTGAAAATCTGATGCGAGAACATCTTACCAATAAAATAGACAACGAGAATAGAAATAAAAAATCCGATGATCAGTATTCTTTGTAGCATAGCTAGCTCTCTAAAGCCCGATGGGTCTTTTGCATAAACTACGACAATAAAATCACCTTTTTCAGATTTAAAAAATTTGCCTGCAAAAAAATCGTTATGGCTATTGTATCGACTGCTTCCTCTTCTTAATATCTCCGCAAAAAAACTTTTCGGTAACCGGGGTGCTCCCTTTTTTGGCGTTACTTTACCATTCTCAACGCGAAAGAAAAAGTCGCTTTCGGCGGGTAATCTTTCTAGATACCGATTTCTTATTCGTCGGTAATAAAAGATCGTCAGTTCATCCTCTTGCATGTAAACCTCGGCACCGATATTTACTCTAGCCTCCAAGCGTTTATAAAAATCTTCAAAGGCATATTGTTGCGTAAAAAAGAAAATAGCCCCCATTAAGATGGATATCAATCCGAGTGCAACGCAGAAGAAAAGAAGTACAAACTTACTTTGAATTTTCATCTGATCTATCCTTTATTTCCTCGTATACGATACCGGTTCATTTTTACTATCTACGCTTCTTTGATGGAATATCCCACTCCAATCATGGTATGAATTAACTTTGCATCGAAAGCTTTGTCCACCTTCTTTCTCAAATAGTTCACATATACATCGACGACATTGGTTCCCATGTTAAAATTGATATCCCATACATGTTCTAAAATTTCAATCCTCGTTAACACTTTGTTTTTATTCTTCATCATGAATTCGAGCAAGCGATATTCTGTAGCCGTTAAGACAATTTCCTTCCCTCCTCTTGTGGCGGTACGAGCATCTGTATCTAACACTAGATCCATAATACGGATAGTAGAAGAGGGTAGTTGTGCGCTGGTACCATTTACCCTTCTAACCAAGGTCCTAATCCTTGCTTTTAACTCTTCGAATTTAAATGGTTTCACCATGTAGTCATCAGCTCCCGAATCCAAACCCGTTACTACATTATTGGTTGCACTTAAGGCTGTAAGCATTAGAATAGGAACAGGATTGTTCTCCTTACGTAGCAGTTGACAAACTTCAATACCGCTGATTCCCGGCAACATTAAATCAAGTATAATAAGGTCAAAGCTACTATGGTTTATCATATCCAAACCCAATTCACCATCGGGCGCAACCCAAACGTCGTAACCGTCTGCGCTAAGTCCTCTTTGAATTAAAGATGCTAATTTCGATTGATCCTCTATAACTAAGATTTTACTGGCCATACTACATACTTAAAAAAGCGTTAATTGCTAAAATACAAAATTTATCGCGTACATCCTGCCCTTAAACAAAAAAAGCGGTTATCTCTACAGACAACCGCTTTTTAAGTAAAATTAAAATCAATTACACTTTGATTTCAACTTCAACACCGCTAGGTAGTTCAAGTTTCATCAACGCATCAACTGTTTTAGAGTTAGAGCTGTAAATATCTAATAAGCGCTTATATGAGCACAGTTCAAATTGCTCACGAGCTTTTTTGTTTACGTGTGGTGAACGTAGAACAGTGTAGATTTTTTTCTCTGTAGGAAGTGGAATTGGACCACTTACCACCGCTCCTGTTGGTTTTACAGTTTTAACGATTTTCTCAGCCGATTTATCAACCAAGTTGTAATCGTACGATTTTAATTTAATTCTGATTCTTTGGCTCATTATTATGTTTGATTTAAGATGCTTCGTTAGAGCTATTTATAACGTTACATCAATTATTATTCTGCAATTATGCCTTAACTTTACCTTTAGCTTTAGCAATTACTTCATCCTGAACATTTTTAGGCGCAGCCTCGTAATGATCAAATTCCATTGTCGATGTTGCACGACCGGACGTAATGGTACGTAACTGCGTTACATATCCAAACATTTCCGATAGAGGAACCAATGCTTTGATAACCTGGGCGCCATTACGTGTATCCATACCTTGCAGCTGTCCACGACGACGGTTTAAGTCACCCATTACGTCACCCATATTTTCTTCAGGAGTTAACACCTCAATCTTCATGATTGGCTCCATTAGCACAGGTTTACACTTTGGCAATGCTTCACGGAAGGCGGTACGGGCAGCTATCTCAAATGATAATGCGTCAGAGTCAACTGCGTGGAATGAACCGTCTACTAAGCGAACTTTCATATCTGGAACAGGGAAACCTGCCAAAACGCCATTCACCATAGCCGCCTCAAATCCTTTCTGTACAGAAGGGATGAATTCACGAGGAATAGATCCACCTACAATTTCATTTACAAACTGAAGACCACCTTTTTCATAATCAGCATCAATTGGTGAAATGATAACCTGAATATCAGCAAATTTACCACGACCACCAGTTTGCTTTTTATAAACCTCACGGTGAGCAGACTCTGCTGTGATCGCTTCTTTATAAGCAACCTGTGGAGCTCCTTGGTTAACTTCAACTTTAAACTCGCGTCTCAAGCGATCAATTAATATATCCAAGTGAAGCTCACCCATACCCGAGATAACAGTCTGACCAGTTTCCTCATCAGTTTGCACTCTAAATGTTGGGTCTTCCTCAGATAATTTACCTAGCGCAATACCTAATTTATCAACATCGGCTTGCGTTTTAGGCTCAATTGCTAAACCAATAACAGGCTCTGGAAAATCCATTGATTCAAGTACAATTGGATTTTTCTCATCACAAAGTGTATCACCTGTTTTAATATCCTTAAAGCCTACCACAGCGGCAATATCACCGGCAGCTACATTAGGAACAGGGTTTTGCTTATTAGCATGCATCTGGAAGATACGTGAAATACGTTCTTTGTTCTCTGAGCGTGTATTATATACATATGAACCTGCCTCTAGATTACCAGAGTAAACGCGAATAAAACATAAGCGACCTACGAAAGGATCAGTCGCAATCTTAAACGCCAAAGCTGCAAATGGTTCCTTAATATCTGGTTTTAACAATACTTCAGCACCTGTATTTGGATTAGTACCAATAACACCTTCGGAATCCATTGGCGAAGGAAGTAATTCCATCACATAATCCAACATGGTCTGCACACCTTTGTTTTTGAAAGATGAACCACAAACCATAGGAACAATTTTAGCATCTAGAACTGCCTGACGTAAAGCATCTAAAACCTCACGCTCTGTGATGGTCTCAGGAGCATCGAAGAATTTCTCCATCAATGACTCATCATATTCAGCTACAGATTCCAATAATTTCTCTCTCCATTCAGCCACTTCGTCAAGCATATCATCAGGAATAGGAACCTCTGTAAAGGTCATACCTTTATCGTGCTCATTCCAAATAATACCCCGATTGTTAATTAAATCTACAACTCCCTTAAAGGCATCTTCGCTTCCGATAGGTAATTGTAACGGTACCGCGTTACTACCTAACATATCTTTAACTTGCTTAACAACTTTTAAGAAGTCAGCACCTGAACGATCCATTTTGTTAACGAAACCAATACGAGCAACATTGTAGTTGTTAGCTAAACGCCAGTTGGTTTCAGATTGAGGTTCAACACCGTCAACCGCAGAAAATAAAAACACCAAACCATCCAATACACGTAGCGAACGATTTACCTCTACAGTAAAATCTACGTGTCCAGGGGTATCGATGATATTCATGTGGTAACTTTGATTTCTATACTTCCACTCAACTGTAGTTGCGGCTGAAGTAATCGTTATACCACGTTCTTGCTCTTGCGCCATCCAGTCCATTGTTGCAGCACCTTCATGCACTTCACCAATTTTGTGGCTTACACCTGCATAATAAAGGATACGTTCCGTTGTTGTAGTTTTACCTGCATCAATGTGGGCCGCAATCCCTATATTTCTTGTAAATTTTAAGTCTCTTGCCATTTTATTTTTTTTGATTTCGCTGATTTTTAAACGATTACACCGATTATCAATTAAGTAACCGGTGTAATTTTTTAAATCTGTGCAATCTTCTTTTTAGAATCTAAAGTGAGAGAATGCTTTATTAGCTTCTGCCATCTTATGGGTGTCTTCTTTCTTCTTTACAGCTGCACCTTCTCCTTTTGAAGCAGAGATGATTTCACCTGCTAACTTTTCAAACATGGTCTTTTCTCCACGTCTACGAGCATAGCTGATTAACCATTTCATCCCTAAAGCAATTTTACGCTCCGGACGAACCTCAGTAGGTACTTGGAAGTTAGCTCCTCCAACACGACGTGATTTTACTTCAACAGCTGGCATCACATTGTTAAGTGCCTTTTTCCATGTTTCTAAACCGCTTTCACTAGTTTTTTGTTCAACTAGATCAACAGCATTATAAAAGATTGAATATGCAATGGATTTTTTTCCATCGTACATCATATTGTTCACAAAACGTGTAACCTGAACATCATTAAACTTTGGATCAGGTAAAATGATTCTTTTCTTTGGTTTTGACTTTCTCATCTTATTTTCCTCCGTTTAATTATTTCTTTTTGCCTTTAGCAGGAGCTGCTGCAGGTTGTCCTGGTTTTGGACGTTTTGTTCCATACTTTGAGCGACGTTGATTACGACCAGCAACACCAGAGGTATCTAATGCACCACGAATGATGTGATAACGTACACCAGGTAAATCTTTCACACGACCACCACGTATCAATACGATAGAGTGTTCCTGTAGATTGTGTCCTTCACCCGGAATATATGCGTTCACCTCTTTACCATTGGTTAAACGAACACGGGCAACTTTACGCATGGCTGAGTTTGGTTTTTTAGGGGTAGTGGTATACACACGTGTGCATACACCTCTTCGCTGTGGACAGCTGTCCAACGCTGGTGATTTACTCTTATCAACCAGAGCTACTCTACCTTTTCTAACTAATTGTTGAATAGTAGGCATTTACTGTTTTTTAATTTGCTTTTTCCTATTTCTTTTAAAGTCCGCAAAAATACAAAAAAGAATCTGATATTCAAAGGATATTCCAACACAAAAAGTAATTGGATAAAAACTCAGAGTGTTTGGCCAACCTTGCTTTTCTTTTTTCTCTCTTTTGGCAGTGCTTTTGCAATATGTTTCTTTTCCAAAAATTCAATTATCGTTGAAGCAATATCTTTCCCTGTCGCCTTCTCTATCCCTTCTAAGCCAGGAGATGAATTTACTTCCAATACCAAAGGCCCTCTATCAGACTGTAACATATCCACCCCACATACTGTTAATCCTAGTTCCGCTGCAGCTTTAAGTGCCGTTTCCCTTTCTAATTTTGTAAGTTTAATAATTGCCGCAGAACCGCCGCGATGAAGATTAGATCTAAACTCTCCTTCTTTAGCTGTTCTTTTCATAGCCCCCACTACTCTGCCGTCTACGATGAGTACTCTTATATCCGATCCTCTTGACTCTTTTATATATTCCTGAATAAGAATATTATTTCCTAAGCCATAGAAGGCCTCAATAACGGAACTTGCTGCTTTCCGGGTTTCTGCCAATACAACCCCTATTCCTTGAGTGCCTTCTAATAATTTAATAACCAAGGGTGCCCCTCCAACCATTCTTATAAGATCATCCACATCCTTCGTTTGTCTTGCAAAGCCTGTTATAGGCATCCCGATTCCAGCACCCGACAAGATTTGCATACATCTCAGTTTATCTCGTGACCGAGTAATCGCCTGACTTGCATTAGTGGAGACAACCCCCATGATTTCAAATTGCCTAACAATAGCCGAACCATAAAAAGTAACAGAAGCTCCAATCCTAGGTATGATAGCGTCTATATTCGATATATCTTGCCCTTTATAATGAATACTTGGTTCGCCCTGTTTAATGCCTACGTAACATTGTCTATGGTCTATTACAACACATTCATGCCCACGTTTTAATGCTGCCTCAACTAATCGTTGAGTAGAATACAGGTTTTTATTTGTTGAGAGTACTGCAATCTTCACGATGATATTCTATTTTCTGATAAGTCACGTTAAGAACAATCTTCTCAACAAGTATCATTACCATTTGTTTTTGATATGTTTTATGGTTTTTTATTGGCCTTCTTTACTGATAGCTTTTCTGGATAGATTAGCTTTCGAAACATCTACTAGAAATTTTTTTCTTATAAAACTTCTGCCTAACAAAACAGGATATTCCATGTCTGATCTGTCACGAAGGGAAATTTCTATTTCATAGTTTTTGTTGAAAAGAAATATGTTGGTTTTGATAATAAATCGATTCTCTTCATAACCGAAAGAATTCTTTATTTTTCGCTCTTTATGAAAAGGTAAAGTAAAGGCAGTACCATAGCCTTCATAAGTATCGTCCAATGGCTCAAAACGAACAAAGCTCTTCCGCCCTATTTTAATAAGCTCTATTGATTTACAATGTAAAACAGACGTTTTGGCACCTGTATCGACCTTAGCCGGAACATTAAAAAGCTGAAAATCTGTAAAATCTATAATTTCCTTCCAACCTATGGTTTTTAGCATAAATTTTCTCAGCTATGATTCTTTCTTATTGGCTTGAGCTTAATTGTATACAAATTCACCAAACGCTGATGTGATGGTAACTTGCTTTCTATCAGCAGCTTCTACACGTCCAACAATTTGTGCATCTATATGAAAACCTTTAGATATCTTTATAATATCTTCTGCTATTTCTTCTGGAACATATAGTTCCATCCGGTGCCCCATATTAAACACTTTATACATTTCTTTCCAGTCTGTCCCTGACTCTTCTTGTATAATTTTAAATAACGGAGGTACAGGGAATAAATTATCTTTAATTATATGAAGATTATTAATAAAATGTAACACTTTTGTTTGCGCGCCACCACTGCAGTGTACCATCCCGTGAATATCTTGTCTGTACTGGTCCAAAATTGATTTTATTACCGGCGCATATGTTCTTGTAGGTGAAAGCACCAGTTTTCCAATCGTAATATCCTCGTTACCAATTCTTAATGTATCTGTAAGTTGCTTACTACCAGAAAAAACCAAGTCATAAGGAATTGACGGATCATAACTCTCTTTGTATTTCTCTGCTATGTTTTTCGCAAAAACGTCATGCCTGGCAGAAGTCAAACCGTTAGAGCCCATGCCTCCATTATAATCACGTTCATAACTCGCTTTACCGTAGGAGGCTAATCCTACTATCACATCTCCAGCCTGAATACGATCATTTGATATAACATCAGCCCGTTTCATTCGGCAAGTTACAGTACTATCAACAATAATCGTTCGAACGAGGTCTCCCACATCTGCCGTCTCTCCTCCCGTCGAATAAATACCTATACCTAAATCCCGAAGATCTTGAAGGATTTCTTCTGTACCATTAATAATCTCCGCTATTACCTCACCCGGTATCCTATTTTTATTACGTCCAATAGTTGATGAAAGTAAGATATTATCCAAAGCGCCAACACAAAGCAAATCATCTATATTCATGATGATCGCATCTTGAGCGATCCCTTTCCAAACGGATAGATCACCTGTTTCCTTCCAGTAAACATATGCTAAAGAAGATTTCGTTCCAGCGCCGTCTGCATGCATAATATTACACCAATCTTCTGCTCCACCCAATATATCAGGTATAACTTTACAAAAAGCTTGCGGAAACAAACCTTTATCTATGGTTTTAATAGCATTATGCACATCTTCTTTACCGGCAGAAACGCCTCTTTGGTTGTACTTTAAATCTGACATATCGGAGGCAAAAGTAATTATTCCATACGAAATTTTAACTACCTTCTTAAATAAATAAAGTATTTACTCCGTGGTCGTAATACAAAAAAATCCCCAAGAACATGCGTGTTCTTGGGGATGCTATTAAATTCGCCTTTGTTTTATTTAACAAAAAGTAATTCTCTCAATTTTGGAAGAGGCCATTTACGATCATCAACAATTTGTTCTAATTTATTGATGTGGTAACGAATTTTATCAAAATAAGGCTTTACACTTTCATCATAAGCAATAGCTTTGTCACGAACGTTTTCTAAAACATTTGCTTTCTTACGTTCTTGTCGCATTGCTTCCGCTTCTTCAATGATCACATTTATATGTTCACCTATACGCTCTAACAAATCAGATTGTGACTTAAATGCAGCTGCTTTCAAACCTAATTCTTTTAAGCCTTTTACATTTTCGATCAATTCATTTTGATAGGTTATTGCTACGGGAACAATCATGCTATTAACGATCTCACCTATTACACGTGCTTCGATCTGTATCTTCTTAAAGTAATTTTCTAATAAGATTTCATGACGTGCTTCTCCCTCTCTTTTGTTTAAAACACCAAGTGATTCGAACAACTTCTCTGTTTTCTCAGTTACATATACGTCTAAAGCTCTAGGTGTAGTTTTTATATTAGACAAACCGCGTTTTGCAGCTTCCTCTTCCCATTCTTTACTATAACCATTACCTTCAAAACGTATTGCTTTCGAATCCTTGATATATTTACGTACTACATTCAATAAAGCAAGATCCTTTTTAATTCCTTTTTTGATCTGCTTATCTACTTCAACTTTGAATTGAATCAATTGATCTGCAACAATGGCGTTCAATACTGTCATCGGACTAGCTGAATTAGCCGAAGAACCTACCGCACGAAATTCAAATTTGTTTCCTGTAAACGCAAAAGGAGAAGTACGGTTACGGTCGGTGTTATCTAACTGTAAGGTTGGGATTTTTGGAATACCGTGCCATAATTGACTTTCGGCTTTCACCTTCTTCGCAACCCTAGCTGTTTCAACTTCATCCAAAACGGCATTTAATTGACTACCTAAGAAGATCGAAATAATTGCAGGAGGAGCCTCATTTGCACCTAAGCGGTGATCATTACTGGCCGTTGCAATAGATGCTCTTAGTAAATCCGCATGCTCATAAACCGCACGAATAACATTTACAAAGAACGTTAAGAACATTAAGTTGTTCTTAGGCGTTTTTCCAGGAGCTAACAAGTTAATTCCTGTATTGGTAATAAGTGACCAGTTATTATGTTTACCAGATCCGTTGATATCGGCATATGGTTTCTCATGACTAAGCACTTTAAAATCATGACGAATAGCAACTTGATCCATCAAATTTAACAACAACTGGTTGTGATCGATAGCTAAGTTAATCTCTTCATACATCGGAGCGCATTCAAATTGTGAAGGCGCTACCTCATTATGTCTTGTTTTTAAAGGAATACCTAACTTTAATGCTTCTTGCTCTAAATCTACCATGAAAGCTAAAACGCGTTCTGGTATAGCGCCGAAATAATGATCTTCTAACTGCTGTCCTTTAGCAGACATGTGGCCAAATAGCGTTCTTCCTGTAAGCTGTAAGTCAGGACGAGCATTGAATAGCGCTAGATCAACTAAAAAGTACTCCTGCTCAATTCCTAAAGAAGCAAAAACTTTTTCAACACTTTTATCAAAATATTGAGCAACATCCACTGCTGCTTTATCGAGTGCATTTAAGGTTTTTAATAAGGGAGCTTTATAATCTAAAGCCTCGCCTGTATAGGATAAAAACACCGTAGGAATACATAACGTCTTTCCACCTCCAGTTTCATAAATGAAGGCAGGAGAAGAAGGGTCCCAACCAGTATATCCACGTGCTTCAAATGTATTACGGATTCCTCCGTTAGGAAAACTTGAAGCATCAGGTTCTTGCTGTACTAGAGCATCTGCAGTAAATTTCTCAATAGCTACGCCATCACTGCCTGGTTCAAAAAAGGCATCATGCTTTTCAGCAGTTGTACCAGTTAATGGTTGAAACCAGTGTGTATAATGACTAACGCCATTACTGATTGCCCAGCTTTTCATTGCCTGAGAAATATGTTCAGCTAGATCGAAATCAATTGCCTCACCAGCATCAATAACACTTGTAAGTCTAGCATAAACATTTTTTGGTAAATAATCTTTCATCTTCTTAACGGTAAAGACATTTTTACCAAAGTAGGAAGATGCTTTTTCACCAGTAGCAGTAACCACTGGTCTTTTGTTACGAGAAATAGCAGACTCTACTGCATTAAATCTAAGGTTTGACATGCTTTTTGTCCTGATTTTATTGTTTTTTTATCCTTGTTTAGTGATTACGCTGTAAAAATCATCATAATTTTTTGAAAATTCCTAATATTTGTTTAAAAAAAATATTAACAAAGTAAATTTTACGCACAAACGTTATGAAAATCAACATAGGAAAAATGGAAGCGTAGAAATGACAATAGCCCTCAACAACGCAAGGACCACATCTTTAAGGCAAAAAAAGAGCTAAATACTGAAAAAAATATAAATGAAATTAACTACAATAACCCAGCGCA
>DATMSZ010000286.1:0-3045 GCA_035565175.1 Pseudosphingobacterium sp. | reverse complement strand
AGGCTCGTTTATGAAATTGAGGCTTTAATCAGCTTCCCATATGCTTACATTCTTAATGCCTACTTTCTTTGCATCAAAGACAGGATTTTTTCCTGCCTTCTTTTGTTCTTGGTAATCTTTTAATAATAGGAGGGCAGGTTTTCGTAATAGGAAGATGGCAATGACATTTAACCATGCCATCACGCCAACACCGATATCTCCAAGTGTCCATGCTGTCTGAGCAGTTTTAATTGTTCCATAAAAAGTAACCAAGAGTATAAGGATCCGCAGTATCCACACCATCCAAGGGTGTCGAGCTTTTTTATCCAAATAACTCAAATTCGTTTCGGCGATATAATAATACGCCATAATAGTGGTGAAAGCAAAGAACAACAAAGATATCGCTACAAAGCCACCGCCCCATAGCTCAGAGAAATGATAAGCCACTGCTTTTTGCGTAAATGCGGGCCCATCTTCTACACCTGGAATATTTTCCACAATAAATCCTCCTCCAGGTGCTTGTACGTTATATTGGCCCGTAAAAAGAATCATAAAAGCAGTAGCACTGCATACAAACAGTGTATCTACATATACTGAAAATGCTTGTACAAGCCCTTGTTTTGCAGGATGATCAACCTCAGCGGCAGCAGCGGCATGTGGTGCAGTCCCTTGCCCTGCTTCATTGGAGTAGATTCCCCGTTTAACTCCCCAAGAAATGGCCATACCGAGAATGCCTCCAAAAGCTGGCTCCATACCAAAAGCGGAGCGGATAATTAAGCTAAAAACAGCCGGAACCTCTTTTATATTCAGTGCAATAATAATGATGGCCATCAGGATATAAGAAACAGCCATAAACGGAACTACAATTTCTGCAACCTTTCCAATACGTTTAACACCACCGAAAATAATAAGCCCCAAGATAATTACGAGGCCAATTCCTGTGTATTCAACAGGTATATCAAAAGTATTTTTTATACTTACAGCAATGCTGTTACTTTGTACTCCGGGTAAAAAAACAGCTGTACTTAATACGGTAGCTATAGCGAACAAAACAGCGTACCACTTAATTCCCAGACCCTTTTCTATATAAAAAGCTGGTCCACCTCGGTATTGTCCATTCTTTACTTCTTTGTATAGCTGTCCCAACGTGGCTTCTACATAAGCGGATGCGCTGCCTAAAAAAGCAATAACCCACATCCAGAAAATAGATCCCGGGCCCCCCATAGCAATGGCTGTTGCTACACCGGCAATATTACCGGTGCCAATTCTTCCAGATAAAGCAATCACAAATGCCTGAAAAGACGATACTCCTTTAGCAGATGAGCCTCCACCAATTAGCAGTTTGACCATGTCTTTTAAAAATCTAACTTGTACAAAACGGGTAGCTATAGTAAAATAAATGCCGGCACCCATACAAAGTATAACAAGGGCGTCGCTCCAAACGATATTATTGATTGCGTTAATGGTTTTTTCCATGTCTTTTGTGTGAATTCAATTTTTTTTTTTGCTTTAAGATGTAATAATAGGGTAAATAAAGCGATTTTTAATAAAATTATAGGGTTTAGCAGCTGTTTTTTTAAATTTTTGTGTTTTTTATTGTTAGGTAACTCGTTTTTAAATGAGTAACTTAATAGTAAAGTTCAGCATGATTCTTGATTTGCTCGGATTTTTACGCAGATAGAAAGCACCGTGGAAAAAAAATGCATGTTTCAAAGGTTTGTATTATGCATTGCATAGAGAGGGTGGTTCTTAGCCTGATTCGAAAATATTAATAATCTATTGTTATAGAAGCCTCTGAAAATGATATTCCTTATTTGAGAAAGTCATTTGAAAATAAGTCGTTTTCTTAAATTGACGATAGAAAAAATCAAAATTTCTTGATTCTTTTTCAATTTTTTCGAATTCCCGGACAAATGAACGCAGATTGGTCTCGAATAAAATCACTCGACCATTAAAGATGACTATATACAATGCTTTTAGTCCTTGTAGCATTTCACAAAAATATACACATTTTTTGCGACAAAATCAATATAATGTCGCAGTTAAAATATAATATGCAACATTGTATAGCTATATTTGCATTTTCTTAAACGACTTATATTTTTATGGATATTTTTACACTTGCCCAAGCGCTCAATTTACAAGTGACCTGTGATAATATCGCACATATTCCCATCATCATTATTAATAACCATCTGTTTATTTCGCAGTCAACGGTTGAAGGTGTATTAGAATTGAATAACACCGACACCATGGATTGGGATGTTGTAGAGCCCGTTGTTTTAATAGAATTGGTAAAACGTCTCAAAAACAAGACGTTAAATCATGTAAATAGCTAGCAAAACCTTTGCCAATAAATTGTATTTTTTTTAGTGTATGCTTGGTGACGGATTCACTGGTAATTTTTCCGACTAATTTGTTTATCCATTCCAGCGCAGCACTAATCAAGGCCAAGTGCGTAAATGCTTGCGGGAAATTGCCAAGATGCTCCGCTTTTTTATCGATCTATGTTGTCGCTTATCTTGATGATAATTTATGGTATAAAAGGAAATGTCTTCTATACCAAAATCTTTTTTACATTTTTTTTGTTAAAAGGTCCTACTCCTCTAAAATTGACAATATATTTCCAGCCGGATCTTCAAACCAAGCAATTTTTGGCCCTGGTTGCTTTCCTTCAGCGTTGCATATTCCTTTTTCATTGGTTTGTAATTCGCCCGTATAAGAAAGAAACGTAACACCTTTCGCCGTAAGCGCATCAACAGTTTCTACAATATTTTCTACTGGGAAATTCAACACAGTGAAGGTGGCGGGTACATGGTTGGGCTTCGGATAAATAATAAGAGGATTGTTTCCTTCCAAATGCAATTCTAGTATTCCCATAGAACCATCCCGAACATCTAATCCGAGTGTATTGCCATAAAATTCTTTGATCTTTTGTAAATTGTCAGCAGAAAATCCGCTGAATGCTTTGCTTTTCTTTAACATGGTAATTCTGTTTTTATTCTGTTTTCATCAAAGATCATTTTCCGTACGGAGAACTTGATTTTTGATATACATTATTAACAA
>DATMSZ010000285.1:0-27711 GCA_035565175.1 Pseudosphingobacterium sp. | reverse complement strand
ATAAATCTTACCATCAATAAGAATAGTAAAATTGCTTTAATTGGCAATAATGGTATTGGAAAATCTACCCTGTTAAAAATTATTGCTGGTGAATTACATCCATCAGTAGGGTTTATACAAATTGATGCTCCTATTTATTATGTGCCCCAAATATTTGGACAGTATAATCATTTAACCATTGCACAGGCGCTTCGGATTGAAGATAAGTTAAATGCATTGAAAGAAATCCTTAAAGGCAACGTATCAGAAGAAAACTTTACGCTGCTCAATGATGATTGGACAATAGAGGAACGCTGCAACGAAGCGCTGAATTACTGGAGCTTAGGGCATCTAGACTTATCTCAAAAAATGGAAACCTTGAGTGGTGGTCAAAAAACCAAGGTATTTCTTGCAGGCATATCTATCCATCAACCGGAGGCCATCTTATTGGATGAACCTAGTAATCATATGGACACAGCGGGACGACAACAGCTGTACGATTTTGTCAGCTCCACTTCACAGACCTTAATAGTTGTGAGCCATGACCGAAAACTGCTGAATTTACTCAACACCGTTTATGAGCTAAATAAACAAGGCATAAGCATTTATGGTGGTAATTATGACTTTTATGCAGAACAAAAATTGATCGAAGCTTATGCATTGGAACAGGATGTAAAGAATAAAGAAAAAGCTTTACGCAAAGCAAGAGAAATTGAACGGGAAACGATAGAACGACAGCAGAAATTAGATGCAAGAGGTAAGAAGAAGCAGGAAAAGGCAGGGTTACCAACCATATTAATGAACACACTGAAAAACAATGCCGAAAAAAGTACATCCAAACTGAAAGGTGTGCATGCCGAAAAAATCGATGCCATTTCTCTGGAGTTAAGCGACTTGCGTAAGGATGTACCTGATGTAGGTAAAATGAAATTTGGTTTTGACAGCTCAACACTCCACAAGGGTAAAATATTGTTCAAAGCAAATGACATAAATTTTAGTTACGAAAACAGTTTGCTTTGGCAGCAATGTTTAAATTTTCAAATCACCAGCGGAGAGCGTATAGTGCTCAAAGGGCTCAACGGTTCTGGTAAAACAACATTGATCAAAATAATCTTAGGAAAATTGGAACCAAAATTGGGTACAGTTTATCGAGCGGAGAGTAAATCGATATATATCGATCAAGACTATTCACTGATCGATAATAAACTCGCTGTCTACGAACAGGCACAACAATTCAATACCTCCATGCTGCAAGAGCATGAAATAAAAATCAGACTTAACCGCTTTTTATTTCCGAAAGAAGATTGGAACAAATCTTGTGCTTCCTTAAGTGGCGGAGAAAAAATGCGGCTAATGATTTGCTGCCTCACAGTAAGTAACCAGGCTCCCGATATTATTATTTTAGATGAACCAACCAACAATTTAGACATACAAAATATTGAAATTTTAATGGCTGCCATTAACGAGTACAGAGGTACACTTCTCGTAGTATCTCATGATGAGCACTTTCTGAAACAGATAAGCATCGAACGAATAATTAATTTGTAAAGTTGTTTTGGTTATCGTAAAACCGCATCAGGATCCAGTTAAAGCCAAAAAAATTCAGCCCTTTTGGGGCTGGGGCGTTATTTTATTAATTTTTCGTCAATACAATTGTTTCTTTATTAAATTTAAAGGATTTACCACCTCAGCTTATCAGAAAGTGGTTACGCATTTGAAAGCATTCTCGACATTGAGCTAATACATGATTAAATTACCCGAAAAACACAAACAAACTTATGAACACAATAATTATCCGCACTGCCACATTAGACGATGTCGAAATACTCTTAACATTTGAACAGGGTGTCATTGCGGCGGAACGTCCGTTAACACCTTCTCTCAAAGATGATCCCATTAATTATTACGACATAAAAGCATTCATTGTTGATCCGCAAGTAGAACTTGTTGTTGCTATTATTAACGATCAGTTAGTAGGTTCTGGCTATGTTCGCGTCATGGATGCGAAAGATCATTTTAGGAATAGTAAATTTGGTTATCTTGGTTTTATGTATGTCCTTCCAAATTATCGCGGTATGGGCGTAAACCAAAAAATCATGGATGCACTTATAAAATGGGGAGCGGAACAGGGTCTCGCTGAATTCAAGTTAAATGTATATCAGGAAAATGAAATCGCTATTAATGCCTATGAAAAAGTGGGTTTCAAGAAACACATGATTGAAATGCGTATGGAATTAATAGATAAAGAGTCTTAGTTGTTCTCTTGCATTCCATCCAACCCCTGAACTGGTGAATAAGGTGTCACTGTCAAAATCCGATCCTGTATTTCACCAACTAATTGACCATGGCGTTTGCCTGTTCGTCGCTTAATCTCTTTCCATTCTTCATCCTTCATGAACTTCGCCCAGCTTTCCTGCAAAGCTATTATGTCTGGCCATTCTAATAAATAGACAAACTCTGTCTTCTTGTCGCCTTGTGATTCCCACATTGCAACAATATGAAATCCATAATTTTTCATAATCCGCTGTGCATGATCCTCAAATCGTTGATGAAAAGCTGCTTTATTATTATCAAAAATCTCATAGATACGCAGCTGATGGATTACTTTTTTTTGCGCCATAGCATTTTGGGCAGCAGCAGAACAAACGATTAATGTAAAGAGAAATAATATCTTTTTCATAAATTCAAGTTTTGATAAAATTAGTTTATTTTAATATTGCTTATTCGCCACTAGAACAAAACGCCGGCTTTTTACCGACCATCATTTCGTCAAACGTTTTTACGATCACTTCGATATAATATTGCTACATTATTCAATAAGGCCTACTCGGGAATCTCAGTAACAATGTCCATTTGGAAAACTATCTTAAACCCAACATACCATTTTTCACAACGATCCAATAGAATAAAACTGTTTACTCATGAAATTATAAAAAATATCGCAACAAATAAATAATATTTCATGTTTCTATATTAAGCTAATATCAACGATCATGAAAACTATATTTCAAATTAAGTCAGTTTTATTGCTTACCCTATTTTTTGGGTTAGTAGCCGTAAGCCCCGCACAAAGTACAAACCAAAATGAGTTAGATAAACGTGTACAAAAGTTTCTAGACGAAAATCGGCAAAATTGGCATAATCTAAACGTGCCCTTTGAAGATGGCCAGATACTACACGAACTTATAATAAAAAAAAATTATAAGTCTGCATTGGAAATCGGCACATCCACCGGACATTCAACTATTTGGATAGCCTGGGCGCTGAGTAAGACCGGCGGTAGATTAACCACCATAGAACTTGATCCAAAAAGACAAAAGGAGGCGATAAAGAATTTGAAGGCGGTTGGATTATCTGATATTGTCGACTTTAAACTTGGAGATGCCCATCAAATTGTTAAAGAATTGGATGGACCTTTCGATTTCGTTTTCTCGGATGCAGATAAAGATTGGTATGTGCAATATTTCAAAGACGTAAATCCCAAGCTCCAAAAAGGTGGTTGCTTTACAGCCCATAATGTACTTCAAAATATGAATGGCATAGGAGCGTACATGAACTTTATTAAAAAACTTCCAGATTATGAAACCACCGTCAATAAGTCAAGTAGCTCAGGTATAGCCATCAGTTTTAAGAAATAAAGCTATTGAACAGAAAACGATTTTTCATCACTGAAACGCTTTCTACCTTAAAATTGTAAATGCTATGCGAAGAGATCATTTTCTCCTAGATAACTACGAATTATTTTTACAAAATCATCGCCTAGTTCGGTGGCTTTTCCAGCTCCAACGCCTTTAATCTGGGCCAATTCACCAAGTGATCTCGGTAATTTAGCCGACACGGCTACGCAAAGCTGGTCGCTCAATACCAAGTAATCTGATATGCCCCGTTTTTTACCGGCCTCCGCTCTCCATGTTAAAATTTCTTTAAGCAGAAGCGGGTTGGTGATTTCCTTTATCGGAACAGTTGCTCTTTCTTTCTTTAATTGGTAGACCGGATGATAACTCATACTTGCTTCCGTAATTGCCGCAATCAAATCATTTAGATTCGAGCTCGTTAAATCAACCTGCAAACCAGCAAGCTTTCCTTTTAAATGGCTCATCAATTGATTATAGATTGAAAAGAAATCCGGGTCGATATGCTTTTCCAAAGGAAGCGTTAATATTTTTTGTATAATGCTTATTAAATCTTCGAGTTTCGGTTTAAAATAGGCCGTTGCTTGTTTCAGCCGAACTAAAAAACCTGTTTGCGTTTGTAGAGGATACTCAAAGGTTAATATGGAATACTCTTTTTTCAAGAACGTGTCGGCAACTTTTTTTAATTGATTATCCAATATCTCCTCAACCTCCTTAGAGAACGACAAAAGAGCCGTCTTATCCGCATAACCGGTATGATCTATCATGGAACTTAACAACCTCCATTCCCGTTGAATAATATTAAAGTCAAAGAGATCAGCCACCACTTTATATTCTTGTTCAAGCATAGCAGTTTTAAGCATTTCCTGTTGATTGCTCTGCTTTGTTGTCTCTTGCATAAAAGTAATGATACGCTTATCCGTTATTATATTCGCCGCCTTCACCGGTGCTTTTAACACCAAGCCTTCCAGGCTTCTACAACGACTAAGTGCGACGTATGCCTGACCCGAAGCAAAAGCCGCCTCTACGTCGATAACCGCCTTATCAAATGTTAATCCCTGACTTTTATGAATAGTTATTGCCCATGCTAGTTTAATAGGATATTGTGTAAAGGAACCACTACTCGACTCCGCTATTTTACCCTCCGACTCGTTGAGCGTGTACTTTACATTTTCCCATGTCTCCGGCACTACGTCGAATTCGGTCCCATCATCCAAAAACCTAACCTGTATGCTGTTCGGACTAGCCATAATTACTTTGGCGGCACGTCCGTTATAATATTGTTTTTTACCACTAGAATCATTTTTTATGAAGATAATCTGAGCCCCTGCTTTTATCTGTAATTCGGGCTCTGCAGGATAAGCTTCTTTCGAAAAATCACCTGTAATGGTCGCCTTATAAATCAACAATTCACCTTTTAGATTCTCCAGTCGAGATTCATTTATTTTACTTACTAAACTGTTATGGGTGGAAAGTGTAATATAATCCGAGAGGGCATCGGGAGCAAGGTCCGGCTTATATTGCTTATTTAAAATGCCTAGAAGCGAATCGTCTATATCAGCATTTCTAATACTGTTTAAAATTCGTACAAAGGTGGGATCCGATTGTCTAAAGACTTCAGTAAGCTCAAAGCTAAGCACTGGAAAGGTCTTAAAAATTAGACCATTAAAGAAATAGGGACTGGTATAGAATACTTTCAATACTGGCCAATCGTTCTGATACACCGGAGGCAACTGGTAAAGATCTCCAATCATTAAAAGCTGTACACCTCCAAAGGGACGTGAAGAACCTTTTACACTTTTCAGAAGGCTATCAATTCGGTCTATCGTGTCAGCACGAACCATACTGATTTCATCAATAATCAGCAGCTGTAAACTCGC
The DNA here is from genome assembly GCA_035565175.1 of Pseudosphingobacterium sp. GTDB lineage: Bacteria > Bacteroidota > Bacteroidia > Sphingobacteriales > Sphingobacteriaceae > Olivibacter. The sequence continues at coordinate 22,220 of DATMSZ010000285.1, read as the reverse complement.
CAATAGTTTTGCCTTGTCAGGAGACATACGGCTAACTTTTTCTGCGTTATGTCCTTCTCCAGAGGTATCGGGAACAAGTGGTCCGAAAGGTAGCTGGAAAAACGAATTGATAGTAACGCCACCAGCATTCAGCGCAGCAATGGCCGTTGGAGCTACAACAGCCATATTTTTTGCTATGTTGCTTTTAATATAATGAAGAAATGTAGTTTTTCCTGTTCCTGCTTTTCCTGTTAAGAATATTGGTTTATCTGTATTTACGAGGAAGTCTATAACAAGTTTATGTGTGATATTTAAATTCATGCGATAGCGTTATCTCAATCGAAAATTAAAGACAGAGACTTGTATACAAAGGTAAAAATTGCTTCGGAGGATTTTTAACTGCTTACTATTTTTTGCTAATCAGTATGTCAAAACTATATAGTTGAGTTCTTACAAAGAAATTCAAGGTTTACACTTATTAATTTATATCTCTCCACCATTCATGAAACACCTGCGTGCTATCATATAATGCTACCTCTTGTCCAATCATAGGCGTTATTAATGGAAAATTATGAGATTTGCTGAGTGCTGTAATTTTCATTAATGGTTCGTCCCAAGGATGCAGTGCTAATACAAACTTTGAAGAGTGCACCGGAAATAAACGCTTAGCCCTTAGTTCTTTCGCCGCCTTCAATACTTCCTCTGGTAACATATGAATTGCTTGCCAAGCTACATTGTATTGGCCATTGTCTAAGATGGCTAAATCTATCGGGCCATGCTTCCTTCCAATATCAGCAAAATGACTATCATATCCACTATCTCCCCCTATATATATCTTGAAACTGGGCGTTTGTAGAACATACGATAACCACAAAGTATTATTTCTCGAAAAACCTCTGCCCGAAAAATGCCTTGCAGGAACCATATACAAAATAAAATCATTGTCAAGCTGAATACTATCATTCCAGTCTTTTTCAATAATCTTCTTAACGTCGAATCCCCACCATTCAAAATGTTCACCCACGCCGAGTCCGCAAATCACATTCTTCACTTTTCCTTTTAATGTAAGAATAGTTTCATAATCGAGGTGGTCATAATGGTCGTGCGTTATCAGTAAATAGTCAATATCAGGCATGTCTGCAGCGCTGTAAATATCAGCACCTTTAAAACTTTTATTCGTTCCTGGAATAGGGGAAGCATTCCCACTAAAAACCGGATCGACCAGAAATCGCTTCCCTCCTACTTGTATAAAATAAGAAGAATGCCCGAACCACACTAGCACGTTACTATCCAAGTGCAATTTTAGTAGATCCGTTTTCATAGAGGGGATACTATCCAGCGGTTTTCTTTTGGGATAGTTTTTAAATAAATAATCATAGCTAACGCCTACTGTAGAATAGCCTTCTGTTATGGTTGGCGTAAAGTGAATATTCTGAAATTGCCCATCTTTATAATTTGGTGATTTCTTAATTAGCTCAAGACGTTTGCCGAACGGGGCTTTGCCAAATTTTTCCTGACGCATATACAAGAATGTAGCAATTGCAAACAGCAATACTATACATAGAAGGACTATCATTGTTCGTTTAAATACTTTTAAAAATCGCTTCACGCTAATTCAATTGGTATAAATCTATACAAATCCTTCGGTTTTACAATCTATTTATTATAGTTAACCCGTATAGCTGCATCTTCCTTCATCAAGAAACATCCCTATCCATGCAAGTGTTTTGCCTGCCTAGCGACCGTTTTATTTTTATTGAATGAATTGACTGCGTACTATTTTGTCGCAAACTTAATTGTAATCTGCGAAAATAATTTTGTTTAAAGGCTCAAATTCACTTTGTTAAAAAGCTCACCTTTACACTCATTATTTCAGTAGTAACATCACTTAAACGTTCAACCTTGTAAGTAAATCTAGGACACTTGTAAAGAAAAAACACGCAGACCTTAATTATCTGTTAGTGTTTTCATGAAGGCAATAATTTCGACTATTTCCTGCCGTGATAGGTTTAATTTTTGATCTGATAACGTTTGATTATCAAGCGATATTCCGATACCTGCTCCCCCACCCCGATTGTAGAAATCCATCACTTCTTCCAAGGTCTTATAGACGCCGTTGTGCATATAAGGAGCCGTTTCAGCAATATTTCTCAGTGTAGGTGTTTTAAAAGAATACATATATTGATCGTAAGGACTTAATAAAAATCGACCTTTATCGCCATCTACCACAGCGTGAACAGTATCTGGCTTAGAGGGCACTCCCAATACCTCCGTTTCTGATTTATCAAACAGTGGTGCAGGTGTACCATTAAATAATGGAACAAAGTGACAGGTGGCACATTTCGCTTTACCCATAAATAAATTAAATCCTTTTTTCTCTAACTCGTTTAGTTGCTGATGGTCACCGAGCATATATCGATCAAATTTGGAAGAAAAGGGTGCTAACGATCTGATATAACTAGCTAGTGCATGCTGTATTTTCCAAGGATCGATTTGAGAAAGGTCCGCCCCATAAGCACGTCTAAAGAGACCTGCATATTTTTGGTCTTTTTGTAAAGCCTCGGCAGCTACCGCGAGTGCTCCCTGCATTTCTGCTTCGTTATGCACCACATCTAACGCCTGATCCTCTAAAGTGCCAGCCTTGTGATCGTAAAAGAAGGCACGTTGAAAACCTGCATATTTAAGTGTTGGAGTATTTCTCAGCAGTTTTTTTTGTTTATCTATACCGATGGCTTTTGTTAAGCCATCGGTAAATACCTTGTCGCTATGATGACAGCTTGCACAGCTCTTATTGTTCCCATTCGACAAGATAACGTCGGTAAAAAGCACCTTACCTAGTGCGGCCCTTTCTTTGGAGAAATATTCGTTTTTATTGCTAACAAATTTATTGATATTGAAAACATTTCCTTTAAAGAGGCTTGTGACTTCATTATTAAGCGCTGACATACCAGATACAGGTAGAATTTTAAGTGTATTTCGCATATCATTAAGTAAAACACCCAGAGGACTCAGATGCTCTGTGATAAAATCCAAGCGATTAAAATTATTGAAATCATTGTTTCCCTGAATATACTTTATCGATTCGTCTAATGCAGAAGACACTGCACCGTGTTCCGGAAAAAGCGAAAGGCACTGTTTTAATCCGGTTAATGAAGATGCCGCTTCGTCTAGCGAACGTAGGGCCAAAGGTGTGTCAAAGCCCGTGATACCTAAAGCGGTAATACGGAAAAGCTCCAACAGCATTGCATCAAAAATCTGTTCATTTGTAATGGTATACTCTTGCTGATATTGTTGAATCCTTTTTAAGGCAACACTAACTTTTTTAATCTCATTAACAAGCTCTTCTCTAGTGTCTGGTGTTAGGTCATTGTATAGATAATCTTCTATAACCTGAAATCCACCAGGAGGTTCTACCAGATTCTCGCCCAATTCAATTTCATTAATAGGGGGACCATTTAGAGCTTTCGCTGTACTTGGAAAAAAATACTCTATATAGTACTCGATGACTTTAAATTGTTTCCTACAGTCCAGAAAACTTTTTTTGATAGCCAACGTATCCTTACTATCAATAGCTAAAGGCAGTAAATCAGTATTAATTAACGCTTCAAGCTTGCAAATTTCTTTCGTTGCATGATCTTTTACAGCAATCGCGAACGTTTTTTCGTTTCTAGAGCAGAAAGTTATTAAAAAGATGATTACAATAGACTTCCAAAAAAGGACAATAGGTCTTTTAACCATACGGAAAGGCTAAATAAAATTCCCTTCGTAGCGCTACTACGAAGGGAAATGGTAAAATATTTTATAATTGACTATTTCTTAACCCCACTCACAATTACCACTTGACCACCTTCTCTATTATCTGTGATACGTGTACCTCCACCATCAGCATTTTTATATTTATCGTCTTTCCATGTATGTGGATGTAAGTTCACTACAAAGGTATTAGGTTTACCAATAATTTCTGAAATATCATACATAGCGCCATACTCCCAAGTGCTTAACGTTTGTACGTTGTCGGGATTGTACTTTGCGTTAAACGCGGTCTCATTTCTTCTATGATTCATCTGAAGCATTGGCTTTAATGCTTTGTTCGACATTTCATATTGCCATATCGTTCCGTCATGATTATTGTTTTTATAGAACGAGTCCCCATCTTCTTGAATGTAAACAAAATTCTCCGTTACACAGAGATTATCAGGATTAACAATACTGTTACCTGGATCATCTGCACCGTCAACTGCAATCTCCAGTTTACCTTTCAGTGGATTATCAGCATTTAAGACCAGTTTGTATACACGTCCCCACATCGTTTTCCCACTAACTGGCGTAATTTTGTCGGCTTGACTTACCCCGGTTGCAGTAAAATAAACCTCTCTACCATTAGCGCTTCCCCCCTTACGATAATCAATATCCTCCACACGAGCAAACATTACAGCATTTTTGTCAACGGTCTGCTGTTGAAGCTGTGCACCGGTACTCTTCTTTACGTTATCCAATTCCACGAATTCCACATCATATGAACTTCCTTTTGATATATCTGTTTCTACTGGATTATTATCGCTACGCTTCAGCACATATAATTTCCCATCGTCTAAGTTTCCCTGATTATTAGAGACATACATTGCTACTTGCCCATCGCCTTCATCTTCACCAATAAGAATAACTGTCTTCCCAGGAAAAGCGTCTTTTGGTAGCGGAACAGCGTTCTCTGCGCTCCAACGTCCAAAAGCAGTGTTTACGCGTTGCTGATTCTTTTTATCAGCTGGGGCCAACGGATCAATAACATGTATCAAAGACTCCTCTCCACTTTCTCCGGCAGTAAGGAATAAAGGTTTTGAAAAGCCGTGCTCTTCGGGTGTCGCTAATGTCGCCGAACACAGGCGGGTCATACCCCCATCCGAATCTACAATATATTCACCTTTTAATGGTTTTAATTCATTGTCTAAGTAAACTCTAGAAACGGATTGTAAGATTTCATGATTATTGATCATGATATAACCAGTCCCATCGGGATTTTTAAGAATACCGGCGCCGTCAGGCTGGGCACCAAAGATAAAGTCGGGCGACTCCGAAAGAACATCATCACTACTAATCAACGTATTAATCTTTAAATCTTCAAATCCTGTCATTGATTTTACCAAAGAAGGGTTTACCGACCTATCAACAATTTCAAAATCGGGATTTGCATTTTCACCATCGTCGTTGTTATCATTGTTCTTTTCGCACGCACTAAATAAGAGCGTTGATAAGACAAAGGAGGCTATACCTATTTTCAGTGATTGTTTAGCGTTCTTGTTAATCATAGTTCAGTTATCTTTTGCTGTAAAAGTAACTTCCCAATGTTTTTTAATATTTAACCTTATGTTAAATTCACCTACTTTATCAGTTTTCGTTAAGGTAACGAATTATTTTTCTTAGCTGACGAAGATTCAATGTATCTGTGGCATTTACCGGATCATTAACAAAATCCTGAAGTGCCTTGAGGTATTCTTCCCGAAAGGATCTATTATCTGGACTGGCTTCATATTGTCGCCTTGCCTTCTGCACCGGTTTGAGATTTTCAAAACTCAAGAACCTTTTGCCATACGCTGATTCATCAACCATAATAACAATGTTTCTCTCAAAGCCTGGTATGTATTTGACAACAAACCGTTCGCCATCTGGAGGTATTAAGATGGCATTCCGAATAGGATAAGTAGACGCTGTGGTTGTGGAAAAATCGGTAACCACATCTTTTCCCCCCTTTGTTTGTACAACAGCATCGTAATTCCAAATATATTCATCGTTTAATGTTGAGTTGGTTTGTTCTGAGGCAGTGATTACCCCTGTGCCCCTTTCTCCAAAAGTCGCCAGGAACCAGGCATTGGCAAATTGACCTGCAAATACATTTGCAATGGCCAAAGCAAAACAAACGGGCATATAAATAAAATTCTTCCGCCAAGTAAAAAGGCCTATCCCTACCAGGATGAGAACTAGGAAAGCCAAAACACCGTGATGCCCGAAAAAGTAAAAGAACATCGAAAGTGCTTTCATACAACGAAAATAGTAAAAAATTCAACTTGTTCATTCCTCAACGAATAAATGGCTGTAAATTCTCACACCGCTAACCACAAAAATCTACTGTATACGTTTTTTAGCCATAAACCCTTAAATTGCTTAAACAACGTGGATATCTTTCTCATAGATAGTCAAACAATTGATGATTTACATCTTTTCGTGGGGAAGAAAAATGATCAAAGCGGCATATTGGAAATATTGAACAATGTTTCAACTAAGTCTTATCCTGATTTTCAGACTTTACCTTGACATTACTATCAACCAATTGCTTAGATTTATATTTCAATAAGCTCCAATATCATATGGATTTATTACAGATTTCTACATACACTATTACTATAGAAAATGGGTGAAAAAAAATTATTTCCTGAAGCGATGAACAAAACAGTTATCATCAATGCTATTCCATCAACAGTGTGGGAGTTTCTAACAAACCCTCAGCTGATGAAAAAATGGATGTTCGATACAGAAATTGATATAATCACCGATTGGAAGGTGGGAAATCCAATAACCATTCGCGTAGATGATTGGTATAAAACCCACCTTGAAAACAACGGCACAATCTTGGCCTTTGAGCCCAATAAACGTTTAAGTTACAGCCACCTAAGCTCTCTTTCAAAACTGCCTAACAACATTGAAAACTATTCTATAATTGACTTTGGCCTAACAACCAAAAAAGATCAGACAGCTTTAACAATAACGCTTTCCAATTTTCCAACAGAAACGATATATAAGCATCTGGCTTTCTATTGGAGCGTTACTATTGAACTGCTGAAAAACGTAATCGAGCAATAATGAATAGACCACTATGCTAATACTGTTAGATATATCGTACTATAAACAATATTCCATCTCAGAAAGGATTATTCCCATTGGTTAAATAATAGCGTGCCGTATCCGGGATGGTCTGCTCCGAAAGGAGCGTTTTCCGGCCTGATTTGTTGCAGTACCTGTAAAGTGTATGGCATGGTTAAGCCTTTTCTATGTACATAATGGTTGTAGGCAATCTCAAATACCGAGCGGAATGCGCCTCTATTTTTTGGAGAAATAACCTCTGGTGTATAATCCTGGTAATTGCGTTCACCGTAATCATACCACAATACATAGGGCACATTATTTCCAAGATTATAATTAGAAGTATATTCATACCCTCGCAAAAGCGCATTGCTTGAGGCTTTATAGAGATCTATTCCCTGATGGTAAGCCATTTCCGCTATCTCTGCTAAAGAACCGAGGGCAAGCATCGTGTGAGGTTGATCTCGATTGCTTTCCTGTAATTGTCCAGCAGAAGAAACGACATAATTATCAATACTTCCGTTTCCCTCACCATGATAAAAGTAAGTAAGCACACGGCTCATCATGGTACGATCTTCCGTAAAGATGGCAATAGACATGAGTGCTTTCATGCAAATAATGTCCCAATTACCATGGGCATAAGGTCTAAAATTTTGAAGTACCGGATAAAACACTTGCTTTAACATATTTCCACAGCGTTCAATAGAGCTGGCAGGCCACTGTGAATAGGTTGAACGCATAATTTCAGCAGCATTAGCCAAAATAAAACCGTATAAACCATTCAATTCGGCATCCGAACCTACTATGCCTGTACATGTATTAGAGTAAGCATCAATTATTTCTACTGACTTTTGTGCATGTAATAGATTACCGGTAATGTTCCACATCAAAGCATTGTAATAAGCTGCGAGCACATCGCTTTCTACCCTTGATTTCACGGTACCGCCCGCTATTCCGTCCACTGTTTGGCTGGGATCTCTCGTCAACTTTGTAAAAGGTCCGGCCATATTAAATGTATAAGACGCCCTGCTATTAGCAGCAAGAAGTCCATAACTGGCAAACGCATTTGGTTTTTGATTGTCAACCAGTGATTTTATTCGTTGCAAGTCGGCTTTTGAATGTAACATCCCTGGGTGTTGGAATGCCTCAGTAAAGTGAACGGGACTTGGTTCGGGAGCACCGACTTTCCGTCTAAGTTCTTCTACCGATTTAAACGTTCCAACCCAATATACAGGATAATCAAATTGCTGATCAGCCAATTGCTGGGCTGTTAACTCGACATCGGCAATTTTAAACTGGAAGAGAGATAAGCTAATAGTACTATCGGCCGGTAACGACGTGTTACCTAATTTACCTTTACTCAAATCCCAATAATATATATTGCCAGAAGTCATTTTAATGACTGTATGGTTGTTATTTCTGTTGTCGAATGCTCCTAAATTGGTATCAAAAAAGCAACTACTTTTAGGTGGTTTTGCCATTTTCACAGCTATAATAGGATAATTCGAAATATTCAGGATCGCACCTCCCACTCGCTGTATGTCTCCTCTAAATTTAACGGAGCCTGACATGGTTACTTTCATAGTTCCGTTTTCGAGTATGGTTGTAGCGGCTGTAGTTGGTGTACGCCAATTCAACGTATCTTGCTGACTGAAATCATCAAAAATATATCCTTCTAACAACTCTTCTTCTACAGGATTAACGGAATGCAAATTCTTTTTGCATGAACTCAGGAGGCTTGTGATGGCAAATATGGCAACCACCCATTTTAAGTAAGATTTCATCATTGGTTTATAATTTAGTTTGGAAATTCTTTTGATTGCAAACGTATGCACACCTGCGCGTGTAGCTACATTTATTCAATCATTACATGTCCATTATTATTAATTTATAAAAGGTTTTCACAAACCTATGCAATCTAAACCGATTTAGGAAATATTTATAAATTATTTTTCATTTTAACACTTAATAGTGTTGTATAGACACTATTAGATATATTCAAAAGATCATTTGCTAAAACATTTTTCTTGCTAAGGTGGAGAAAAGCAAAATGAGGGGATTTCAATACTACTTGTGTGACAAAATAAATAGACAACGATTGTTAGATTAATTATAGCTCATCAATATAACGTTGTAGGGTTTGTTTATCGGTGCTGGTTTTGGCTAACTGTAAGGCTCTTTTAAAATTTTGCTTCGCCTGATCGTTATCAATCCCTCTATATAATTCTCCCAATAAGGAAAAATAAAAGGGGTTATTGGTAAGTTGTAATTTTTGGGCTTCTAAAATCGCTTCCGCTTTGCTCTTAACTTTAGAAAGTACATAGGTTCTATTAAGTGCTGCTATCGGCGAGTATTCAAGAACTAATAGCTGGTTATAAAGCTGTAAGATGTTTTCCCATTTTTCCTTTTTGTCCGCTTTAATAGTATGCCAATAAGCTATGTTAGCCTCCAAATGATACTTGGATAGCTTTGTTCCTTGTGACGCTTGCTTAAGATAATAAATACCTTTATAAATAAGCTTCTTATTCCACTGAGATTCATCTTGGTCTTGGTATAAGATCACTTCTCCATTTTCATTTTTTCTTGTACCAAAGCGCGATGCATGAAAGCACATTAAAGCAAACAATGCATTTACTTGGGTCAGATTGGTCTGTTTGTTTTTAATAAGGAAATAAGTTAACCGCATAGCTTCTAAACACAGGTCTTCACGTAATACGGCATCTTTACTTTCTGAATAATAACCTTCATTAAAGAGCAAATACAGGATTGTTAACACGGCGTCTAATCGCTTATCAATTTCGGAACTTTTAGGAAATTCAATTGGTACTTTTTCAAGACGCAATTTTTCTTTGGCTCTAAAAAGCCGTTTATTGACGGTTTCTTTGTTAGTTAAAAAAGCATTGGCTATCTCATCAATGCCAAAACCACAAAGCACTCTAAGGGATAAACCTATTTGTGCTTCCGCAGAAATAATTGGATCACAAAGGGTAAAAAGCATCTGTAATTGACTATCTACAATATTATGTTCAGAAAGATCAATTTCAATATGCTGCATTTCAGGTACAGTATGCTGCATTTGAGAATTTATCTTCTCATGAAATAGATGATGCCGATTGAGATAATTCTTGGTTCTATTTTTTGCTACCGTATGAAGCCATGCCGTGGGGTTATCTGGAACACCTTTAAAAGGCCATATTTCTAAAGCCAATAAAAATGTCTCGCTGGCAATATCTTCCGCTACTTCTATATGGGCTATACCAAAACGTTTACAGAGTACAGTCACAATTTTGCTGTACTCTGTTCTAAATAAGTGCGGTATCAATGCTTGTTGCTTCATATTAAAAAGCGAACGATCTGTTTGTGTTTGGGTGGTTAATTTAATGATCCATTTTGGCAATTTTCCTTACTTCTACCGTATTCCCCTCTCCCTGTAAAACTGGTGAGCCTTTTGCAAATTCAACGGCCTCCTCAACAGAATCGGTTCGAACAATAATATAACCACCTATTGTTTCTTTAATTTCACCAAAGGGTCCATTCGTTATTGTTTTGTCGTGCTTAACAACTCGGCAATCCTCAAAAGACAGTCCATTGCCGTTACTGACCAGTTTATTTTGAGCGGCAATGCTTTCCATCCAATCCATCGTTTGCTGCATCCAAATTTGGATTTGTTCTGGCGAAGCTACTGCATGACCATCTTCGTGTCTGAAAATCAACATAAATTCTTCCATCTTTTTTAAAGTTTAATGGTTATTTAAAACATTTGTTATATATCCATAACAAATGACCACACGTAAATTGGACAAAAATCATCGAATATTTCGGCCAAATCATCAATTTTCAATAAAATGTGCATAACAGGCATAAGATCAAAACCGCATCAAATCACTATTAATTCTGAAATTTATTGCTTTTATAATTCGATTAGATTAAATTCGTATCAACAAAGCCGATAAAACCGTATTGAACTGACAAGAGATAATGAATTTTTAATTGAATTCTATTAATTATGTCAGTAAACAAGAAAATGTCGGATATAGATATCTTCCAAAAACTAAAAGCGGGCGATGTAAAAGCCTTCGAGCAGATTTATGACAAATATTGGTCAAAACTTTTCGATCAAGCTCATCGAAGATTGGCTGATGAAGAAATCGTCAAGGAGTTTATACAGGATCTTTTTACTGAACTTTGGTTGAATAGAGGTAGAATAGAAATTCACACTTCGCTATCCTCTTACCTACAACAATCGTTAAAATTTAAAATCTTCAATCATTATAAATCCCAACAAGTACAGGAACGGTATAAGGAATTTGTAAACATACAAGCCTCTTTGCACACAAGTAATAGTAATCAAATTGAAGAGCATTTAAATTATACCGATCTCCACCAAGCATTAAAAAAGTGCATTGAAAAGTTACCTAAACAAGCTCGAAAAGTATACAAATTAAAGCAGGAGGATGGACTAACCTATCCGGAAATCGCCGCCCTGCTACAAATATCTATTAGCACCGTAGAAAAACACATTATTAAGGCATTAAAAATAATTCGCGAGGAACTAAAGTACTTTTTTTGGTTATTATTTTTTATTTTTTAAAAATGGAGGTGTTCACTTGCTTAAATTTACTATTAACTGTATTTGCGTAGATAATGGATCAATACAGTCAACATAAGGAAGAGGAAAGAGCACTAAACGAACGCTTCGAAAAATGGTATAATGAAGTGGATGAGTTGCACAGCTTTACGGAGGAATTAAGACCGGAAACTAGACGCAATCTTCGCAATACCATGCTATCAACGATCAAGGCAAAATCCAACATATCTTATCAACCTTCTACATCACTTGGCCTAACGTTTCAATGGAAACCGGTGCTGTACGCAGCTTCTATTATCTTTGTTTTAACAGGTCTCCTCGCCCTATTCTCTACTTCTAAAAAATTAGTATATAAAACTGCCTTTGGCCAAATAAAACACATAAAATTACCTGACGGCTCCAATGTTAAACTAAATGGTAATTCTAGTTTGGTTTATCATAAATATAATTTTTCATCAGAACGGGAAGTTTGGATCAAGGGAGAAGGATCTTTTCAGGTCGTACACACGCAAAACAATCAACCGTTTAGGGTGCATGTGTCTGACAGTACATATATTGATGTATTAGGCACTGAATTTAATGTACAAAATAGAACGGCGGAAACGCTGGTTGCACTACGCAATGGGAAGATCAGTTTTCAATATAAAAGCAAGAAGGGCAAACATCAAATAACTATTCACCCAGGGCAGTACCTTTCTTTAACAGAAAACAGCACAGGTTACAAACTTGAAAATAATGCGCCAATCGATGATTTTTTTATTTGGCAGCAATATAAACTCGTATTAAATCATGGTACACTTTCATACGTATTATCCACATTGGCCGAGACTTATGGCTTAAAGCTAAAAGTGACAGACAGTAAATTGTTAGAAAGGGATGCTTCAGGCTCTTTACCTCTCAATGTCAGTTATAAAGAAATGATATCAAATATTGCATTATTATATGATTTAAATGTTATGAGAAAGGACAATCAGTTCTTATTACTACCTAAATCAGCAAATCGTAAATAAAAATCGCTTTACAGCAAGATTTTTAACGAAACTGAATATATGCTCAAGCATATGTAAAGATTTTTTATTGCTATAAAAACAACATAATATAAATATCAAACCCCTTACTATGAAACTACAAAAAGTACTTATCGTTCTTCGTTGTTAAACCGGCTGTAGACATCCTAAAATTTAGGTTCATGCACATTAAAAGTGAAACCAATAAAACAATATTTATTGGTTAATGGAAATGCTTTGCATTTTTTTTAATCATCTAAACAAGTCTTCATCATGCGTAAAACTCTAAAAAATGTCAGTTTAACTTTTCTCCTTGGTGTAACTACGCTACCACTCCTCTCTCCCAATGCTTATGGAGCCATGAATAGTTCAACAGTTGTTCATTTAAAAAAAAATCATCCGGCGTATAGCACTGCCATGCAACTGGTTAGCTTAGAACAGGCACTTAAAACCTTGGAAGAAAAATTCAAAGTTTCAATAGCGTATCGCAGCGGATTGCTTGGCAGCAATCAAGTGGATATGGACGCACTTAAAATGCTAACTACGGTTGATGCTGCGCTGAGCACAGCGTTGGCTGAAAAAAATTTAACGTATACCAAGAACAATGAGAAGTTCTATGTTATCATTGAAAAGAAAAATAATACCGGTATTAAAGGCAATACCGACGGCAGTTTGCAAACGCAACAACAAATAATCAGTGGAACGGTAACAGATGAAAAAGGAGAATCTATTCCGTTTGCAGCGGTAAAGATAAAGGGTACTAGCTTGGGTACAAGTACAAATGAGAATGGCCACTTCACCTTAAAAGGCCTTCCAAAAAATGCGGTTATAGTTGTTTCTTATATGGGGTATCGCCCAATAGAGATGATCGTTTCAGACAAAACTGTTTTAAATTTTAAATTGGAGCCTGTTGCTGCTGAATTAAGTGAAGTGGTGGTGGTTGGTTATGGTGTACAACGAAAAGAGGAATTTACGGGCTCTGCTTCTCGTATTGGGGGAGAAAAATTAGCAGATCAACCTGTACAAAGTTTTGATCAAGCATTGGCAGGTAGGGCTTCCGGCGTCAATATTGCCCAACCTAACGGGGTTTTAAACAATGCACCTGTCATCCGTATTCGCGGGGTTAATTCAATCTCTCAAAGCTCTTACCCACTTATTGTTGTGGATGGAATTCCTATAAATGCTGGCGAAAGCGTTTCATCCAATGCCAACGTGTCTAACAATCCACTCGGAGATATAAATCCAGCAGATATTGAATCTATTAATATATTGAAAGATGCTGCATCTACTTCTATTTATGGATCAAGGGGTGCCGCCGGCGTGATGATCATTACTACCAAAAGAGGAAAGACCGGCAAAGCCCGTGTAAATTATGAAGGATGGACAGGCATCTCTAATCCGGTAAGATTGCCTACCATGCTGAACGCAGAACAATTTATGACGATAAAAAATGAAGCTGTATTGAACTCAAAAATTTTAAGCGGTAATGCAAATAATGATAGAGTAGCGTCAGCCTATTTCTTCCCTACATATAATGAGGATGGCTCTTTGGTAGATACTCGCTGGTACGACGAGACTTACCGCACCGGTTTCTCACACAATCACAGTTTAAATATCACGGGTGGATCAGAAGATACTAAATATTTCTTCTCAACCAACTACTCTGATCAAAAGGGTTTCATCAAAAACAATGAATTTGATCGTATTGGTGTACGTTTCAATGTTGATCATAACCTTACTAGCTGGCTCAAATTAACGGGAGGTGCCAACTATACCCGCAGCAACAACCAATCACCAAACACAGGATCTTTAAGAGGCAACGCCTTCTTACTTACTGGAATAGCTAGACTAGCCTGGCTTACAGCACCAAATGTAGGCCCCTACAATGTAGACGGATCTTATAATATTAATAATAGTACTAACACTATGGGAATGGGAAATAACACGGTGCCTAGCAATTTTTATAATCCGACTGCCTTACTTGGTTTAAACAGATACGATGCACAAAACGACCATATTATTGGAAATGTGGGAGCCACCGTAACATTATTGGAGGGTTTGGACTTTAAAACCAGTTATGCACTTGATTGGACAAAAGTTGAAAACAAGACTTTCGAAAGCGCTTTACATGGTCCCGGTTTCACTGCTAGAGGGAATGCGGTTAACACCATGAATAATATTAATACCTGGAACTGGAGTAATACCCTTTCCTTTAGGAGAGCTTTCGCCGCACATAACCTCTCCCTATTAGCAGGATATGAGGTTCAACATTTTGATTTTAATAGATGGGGGGCAAACCGTACGCAACTTTCCGATCAATATTACGAAAACTTTGAGGGAAGCTATGGCAGGATTATTCCTTTCGCTAACATGTTAGATGCTCAATCTTCACTCATATCTTATATCTCTCGCATCAACTACGATTATGCTAAAAGATATTTCTTAACAATCAACTTTCGTCGTGATGGCAACTCTATTTTAGGAGAAGATTCTAAATTCGGTGTGTTCGGTGGTGCATCACTTGGATGGACGCTTTCTGAAGAAAGTTTCTATAAAAATTCGGATCTGGCCACCTTCATGAACAGCGTAAAATTACGCGCTAGCTGGGGTCGTGTAGGCAATGCAAACAATCCTAACAAATTTGCATCGCTAAACCTATATGAATCTGGCTTATACGGAGACGCTCCTATGCTAAATTACTATCAGGCAGGCAATACTGGGTTAGAGTGGGAAACGAGTGATCAAACTAATTTGGGTGCAGACATTTCCTTTTTTCATGATCGCTTGCAAGTGGAGATGACTTATTTCTATAATGATGTAAATGGACTTATCTTAAATGCTCCACAATCGCCTTCTAAGGGAATTCCCAATAACGGCATTATGTTAAATGTTGGCTCTATGTATAACCGTGGTTTCGAATTTGCCTTTAATACACGCGTAATTGAGCGGGATGCGTTCAATTGGAATGCTTCATTAAATTTTACGACTATAAAAAACAGGGTAACTGCACTAGCCGAAGGCAACGCCGATATCGTAGGATCAACCAGCACCGCCGCCGAAGCGACTAATATAACGCGCGTGGGTTATTCGGTAGGCAGCTTATATGGTGCTAAAACCAATGGTGTTAATCCTGAAACGGGACAGCGTATTTTTATTAATCGTCATGGTGAACAAGTGCAATATAGCCATGCGGTGGCAACGGGACAAAGTAGATGGACGTACTTAGACGGAAGTCCTGCAGCAGCTATCTCAGGTAGTGATTATTATTTGCTTGGCAATGCGCTCCCAACTTGGTATGGTGGTTTTGACAATACTTTTCAATATAAGAATTTTGATCTTAACTTAAATTTTGTGTATTCGGGTGGCAACTACATTCAAAACGGTAGCAAAGGAACACTGCGTGACCAGCGTTTTTGGAACAATTATACTGATGTACTCGATCGCTGGACTACACCTGGACAAATAACAGATATTCCCCGTGTCGTATATGGAGATGTGATTTCTAATGGCTCTTCTTATCCAATTTCAGAAAATGTGGAGAAGGCCGATTTTCTACGTCTACAAACGGTATCGCTGGGTTATCGAATCCCTCCTCGCTTATTGGGTAAATCGGGCATTAGTTCTGTTCGCATCTATGGACAGGTATTTAATGCCTTTTTAATAACAGGCTACAGCGGTTCCGATCCAGAACTTTCATCTAATGGAAATGACAATTTAACGCCAGGTGTTGATAAAAATTCGGTACCGCAAGCGCGTACTTTTACATTAGGTGTAAACATAGGCTTTTAGCACTCAAACAATTAAAAACGTATGTAACAAAAAAAGATTATGAAAATTATTCTTCAAAACGACTTATACAAGCATAGCATTAAACTTTTATTGCTAACGATCTTGAGTCTCAGTTCTTGTAGCGAGAAAGATTATTTGCATCCAGACCCAACCACATATATTCCACAGGAGCAAACGTTTGATACACCAGAGCGCGTATTGGCGCTGGTAAATGGCTTATATAGAGGCATGAAAGACCAACAATTTTATGGTGGCCGTTATTATATTTATGCAGAGGTACGTGGTGATGAATACATTAACCGGACAGCTAACTTATTTACTGCGTTTGACTCCTGGAATCATACTTTAAACGCGGGTTCTAACGAGGTTCAGAATTTATGGACAGCAGCTTATCGAACCATTAATCTTTGCAACGTATTTCTACAAGGGCTCAATGACAATGCCAACAAAGTAGATCCTGAAATGGCATCTCGATATGCGGCGGAAGCTAAATTCGTTCGTGCTGTTGCTTATTTTGCATTGGTAACACTGTATGCCAGGCCCTATATAGAAAATAATGGTACCTCCCCTGGTTTACCTCTTCGTTTGCAAGGAGAGACTACATCCGCGAATAACTCATTAGCCAGAAGTACAGTTGCTGAAGTGTATAGTCAAATATTAAAAGACCTAGACGAAGCAGAGAATGACTTACCTTTAACCTATGACACACCATTGCTTAACACTACTCGCGCACATCGCAACACTGCTATTGCTTTAAAAACAAGAGTATACCTTACAATGGGGAATTATAGCATGGTAGTACAAGAAGCGCAAAAGATTGTCTCTCAAAATGCCCCTTATCGTGCCGAAACAGGTGTAGCCAACGCATTACAGACTGATGCTACTGTTCCTTTTTTAGGAAACAATTATACGACAACCGAATCCATGTTTAGCATGCCTATGACTGATTTAGATTCCTCTACCGGTCAATCGTCCATCACTTATAACCTCAACACAGCTCCAGCTGGAAATTCCGAATACAATCTCAATCCTGATGGGATCATTGGCGATATAGAATGGCGCGAAAACGATCAACGTAGACAGTTCATAACTATGGGCTCAACTAAATATCTAAAAAAATATAACAAGCCTTCACCTTTTCTTGATTATATTCCCGTTATACGTTATGCAGAGGTATTGTTAAACTACGCAGAGGCTGCTGCCCACACTGGGGATTTTAATAAAGCAAGAAATCTTTTAACATTCGTAAGAAATCGAGCAGATGCCAGCTATCAATTCGCGGCAAATACTGTTGCTGATGAAGCTTCTTTAGTCAACACCATCTTACATGAAAGACGTATAGAATTCCTTGGTGAGGGATTGCGTTCCAATGACTTGTTACGTACTTTACGAACAATCCCTGCTAAAGGTTCGGCTCCAGCGGTGGCACCGGCTGATGAGGCATATATTTTCCCGTTGCCGAATTCAGAATTATTAACCAATAAAGATTTGTAAACTTAAATACTATTATTATGCATACTAAAAAAGCAATCATTAACAGTTTGCTAATAACCCTCCCCTTAGCTCTGCCTTATCAAATAGTGTTTGCGCAAAAAGCAGCAGTTAAAATGGATACAAGTAGCGTTCAAAACATTGCCACGAAGGTAAAAAACTTAACAAAATATGCCGGTTATTTTAATTTTTATCATGACGAAAAAAACGGCAAAATATACCTGGAAGTTGACAAACTCGGTACCGAATTCCTCTATTATAATTCGCTGAGCGACGGTATTGGTTCGGGTGGACCGGAACGCGGGCAAGCAAGTGCGGCAATCGCCAAATTCATTAAGGCAGGTCCTAAAATATTATTGGTAGAACCGAACTATTCCTTTAGAGCCATGACCGAGAATAAAGATGAGCAAAAAGCGGTAGAAAATGCCTTCGCCCAATCAGTTATTTGGGCTTTTACACCCCTCGCCAGCGAAGGTGGAAACATATTAATTGACCTCACTCCTTTCATTATACGAGATAGTCAGAAAATAGCTAATCGCGTGGGGCAAAACAACCTTCCTGGTCTTAATATGGGAGAAAGCAAAAGTAGCGGCCCTGCCTACCATTTCGATGAAAGCCGATCGGCCATTTACATGGAAAACACTAAAAATTTCCCAAAAAATACCGAATTTGAGGCGATTATTACCTTCACGGGTGGTTCCGCCGCCTCTAGCCGTTGGGGTGGAGGGCCAGGCATCGCACCCGATCCAAATGCCGTTACCGTAAAAATGCATCAGTCCTTCGTAGAATTGCCTGAAGACGGATATAAACCAAGAAAGTTTGATCCACGATCCGGCTTTAATATGTTCAGTTATATGGATTTTGCGGCATCTATGAAGGAGCCGGTACTCAAACGTTTTACCCGTAGACAACGGTTGCAAAAGAAAGATCCAAATGCAGCCCTCAGTGAACCAGTAAAACCAATTATTTACTATGTAGATCGGGGTGCACCTGCCTTAATTAAAAAAGCACTAATAGAGGGTGGTGGATGGTGGAATCAAGCTTTTGAGGCCGCAGGCTACAAAAATGCTTTTCAGATTAAGGAGCTCCCAGAAGGAGCCGACCCAATGGATATTCGCTATAATATTGTAAATTGGATTAATCGCACGGGCAATCCACGTGCATATTCTACAGGTATGTCACATATCGACCCGCGTACCGGTGAAATTATCAAGGGAGTAGTAACACTAGGTGCCGACAGACACCGTCAAGACTACCTGATAGCCGAAGGCTTATTGCAAAATTATGAAGATGGCAAACCCGTAAGCGAAGCAATGGAAAAGTTTGCCTTAGCACGCATTCGTCAATTGTCTGCCCATGAAATTGGCCATACCCTAGGACTTTATCATAATTTCACTTCCAGTACGAAAGACCGCGCTTCCGTAATGGATTATCCTTTCCCTCGTTTTAGTATGGATAAGCAAGGAAACATAGATGTATCTGACGCTTATACTGTTGGCATTGGTGCTTGGGACAAAAGGGCAATTATGTGGGGTTATCAAGATTTTCCCGAAGGCACGAACGAAGACGACGCGTTGAACAAAATCATGCAGGAAACGTTAGCACAGGGTCACATCTTTATACCTGATATAGGAGGCTACGTACACCCAATTGCAAACCAATGGGATGAAGGGGTAAACGCAGTAGATGAGCTCGAACGCATACTGAAAGTAAGAGCCGAGGTATTGAAGAAATTTTCTGAAAAAGCTATCCCAAGCGGAGCGCCAATGGCCACCCTGGAGGAGGTATTAGTCCCAATGTATCTTTTACACCGCTACCAAATTGAGGCAGCTGCTAAATCTATTGGCGGTTTATATTTCACGCACGCCTTAAAGAACGACGGACAAACAGTAACTAAGTTTATAGAACCTACCGAGCAATGGAATGCTTTCAACACGCTATTAAAAACCGTTCACCCAAGCGCTTTGGCTTTACCCGAAAGATTAATTCAACAGATTCCACCGCGTCCTTCGGGTTATCCAGAAACCAGAGAAATATTTAATCGCTACACGGGTCCGACATTCGACCCAATAGCCGCGGCCGAAACGGTTGCAAATACTACTATTGGCTTTTTGTTAGACCCCGCTAGAGCGGCCCGCTTAATTGAATATCAAGGAAGAGACCCCAAACAACCAGGATTTATTCCTATGATAGAAAAACTACTTGATGTCACTTGGAAAAAACCACTTCCCTCTGGTTATGAAGGTGAATTACAGGTCATGGTAAACAATACTACTTTACAATATTTACTTCAGTTAGCCGCAGGTAAAAATGTTTCTCCTATCGTTAAAGGGCAAGCACTTTTTCTCATAGATGCTTTGGCTACATGGATGGAAAAGACTGTCGACACTGCTTCATCTGCCTATGCGTCTAACTTGCATTACGGTTTAGCCGAGGTAGCTGCTTTCAAGAAAAATCCGTCTCAATATGAGATACAAACGCCTATGCAAATGCCTCCAGGAGCTCCAATAGGCATGCCCTCAATAGATTTTAATAATAATAGTATTTGTTCATTTAACTAATTTGAAACATTCATGAAAACAAATTATTTTTTAAAACTATTCACCGCCGGTGCTTTATCGGGATATATGACATTTGCATCTATTTGCAACGTATCCGCACAGAAAATAAGTGCTAAAAAGTTATCCACTTTAAAAAGTGAGCTTATTCAGGAAATCGATAAAGAAGAAAAACGCAGCCAAGAGATGGTAGATATGGTCTTCAGTTTTGGCGAACTCGGCTTTCAGGAAGAAGAGACTTCCCATTATCTCACCGATATTTTAAAAGAAAATGGTTTTCAGATAGAATATGGCATTTCTGGAATCCCTACCTCTTGGCTAGCTAAATGGGGCAACGGAAGGCCTGTTATTGCAATAGGTAGTGATATTGATTGTATTCCTAAAGCTTCCCAGAAACCCGGTGTTGCGTACCATGCCCCACTCGTGGAAGGAGCACCAGGGCATGGAGAAGGGCACAATTCCGGAATTCCACTTAATATTACCGCTGTGCTAGCCTTAAAGAAAATAATGGAGCGTGAAAAAATTGCCGGTACCTTGGTATTATGGCCCGGTGTTGCTGAGGAACAACTTGCTACCAAGGCATATTATGTGAGGGACGGTTACTTTAAGGATGTAGATGCTTGTATCTTTACCCATGTTGCCAATAACCTTGGCGTTTCTTACGGTGATAGCGGGGGCAATGGTATGATATCTGTCAAATTTAATTTTGAAGGAGAGGCCGCTCATTCAGGAGGAGCGCCATGGCGGGGGAAAAGTGCCTTAGATGCTGTTGAGCTAATGAATGTAGGGTGGAACTATCATCGGGAGCATATGGAACCTACTCAACGATCACATTATGTAGTAACAGATGGAGGTGATCAACCTAATGTTGTTCCTTCCAAGGCCGCGGTATGGTATTACTTTAGAGAAAAAACCTATCCAAAGATTGTGCAGATGTATCAAGATGGTATACGTATCGCCGAAGGAGCCGCTAAAATGACCAACACAAAAATGTCTTATGAAGTCTTAGGAAGTGCCTGGCCAGGTCATTTTAATAAAGCAATTGCTGAAGCAATGTATGAGAATATAAAAGCTGTGGGATTGCCTCAATGGAGCGATCAGGATCAACAGTTAGCAAAAGCGATACAGAAAGAGTTGAAAGTCAAAGAAGAGGGAATGAATAGCGAGCTAAGTCCTCTCGGCATACCTTCAGCCACTTCTTCAATCATGGGGGGCGGATCTGATGATATCGCAGATATCGCCTGGAATGTACCAACAGTAGTATTACGTTATCCAGCTAATATACCTGGTTTACCAGGTCACCACTGGGCAAATGCGATCGCTATGGCTACGCCAATAGCCCATAAAGGAGTCATTGCTGGTGCAAAGGCAGAAGCACTTACTTTATTGGATATGTTAATTAATCCACAGATTATCAAGGACGCATGGACTTATTTTAAAGACGTGCAAACTAAAGAGATCAAATATACTCCTTTGATTTCAGAAAAGGATAAACCCGCTATTTATCTTAATAAGAAGATTATGGAAGAATTTAGACCTCAAATGAAGAAGTACTATTACGATCCTAAAAAATACGCTACCTACTTAGATCAATTAGGTATTAGTTATCCAACAATCAGGGCGAAAGAATAAAGATTTACTTAAAATAGTAAGCCGCTTATAGACTTCTATCAAGCGGCTTATAATTGATTATTTATTTTTTGTTTTTCAATTCAGTTACGCTATTTCGTATCTCTTGAGCAATCGCTTTTGTTTCCTGCAGAGCTCCTCTTAAACGGGTTCCCGCAGCTTTGTTTCCTTTTTCATAAAAAGCTACTGCGTCTTTTTCCATTGAACTGACCAACTCTTTTAATTCATTGAACTTTTTCATATTATCTAAATTTATTGTTTATAATTTACAGCAACATATATTTGTTACTGCGTTAGTTTAAAAATGAGAAATACAGCAAGCAAAAT
>DATMSZ010000284.1:0-6059 GCA_035565175.1 Pseudosphingobacterium sp. | reverse complement strand
GATGAATTTTAAACAGGCTCTTATATAGATAAAAATATATTAGTTGGTTTTTGGGCAACAAAATAATATCGCGCCCATCAACGAATAACTAATAACGAACAGCTAAAAAAGTCTTACCTTTGCGCTATGCGTTATTCAAACAAAAAGCATATATTTTTTGATTTAGACCATACTTTATGGGATTTTGACAAAAATGCAACTGAAACTTTACATGAGCTCTTTCTTATCTATAAATTCGTTGATTTAGGAATAAGTTCAGCAGATAAGTTCATTGAAACCTATGGACGAAACAATCAGCGAGTATGGGCTTTATACCATAACGGAAAAATAGACAAGGAAGAATTGCGTAAAGCTAGGTTTGCAGATACTTTCAAAGAGCTAGGATTATCCCCCTCTTTATTTCCCGCTTCTTTCGAGGCTGATTACCTGCGCATTTGCCCAACTAAAACAAATTTGTTCCCAGGCACACACGAGACGCTTTCTTATTTAAAAGAAAAATACGTCCTTCATTTAATTTCTAATGGCTTTAAGGATGCTGCGGAGATTAAAGTAGAAAAAACAGATCTTAAGAAATACTTTTCTCAGATAATTATCTCAGAAGACGTTGGCGTACATAAACCCCATCCTGATATTTACCATTATTCACTTCGAGCAGCGCAAGCCGAAAAAGCAGAAAGCATTATGATTGGCGATAGCATTGAAGCAGATATTAGGGGTGCGCAAGCATTTGGGTTAGAAGCTATTTATTTCAATCCGAACGGATTAGAGGAACCGATAGACATCAAACATAGCATTAAGGAACTTGCAGAGCTCAAAAATCTATTTTAAGAGCTCCTGCTGCACCATATATAGCAGCCATTTCACCTAACTGTGCGATTTCTATAGGAAGCAAAACTCCTTTCTCTTTCAGTCTAGCGTGCATATGGTTAAGAAAATGTGCATGTCCTTTTGCAATATTTCCGCCAAGAATAAGTCCCTCAGGATCTTTATCTAATAGATGCTCGAAAATAAAATCCGCCAAAGTGAGGCCAAATTCCCGTAGAATGGCCGCAGCGTTTGCATCTGTCTCAGCTATATCGCACAATGCTTTTACGCTTTCTATTTGTTCACCGGTACGTTTTGTATAAGTGCTTTTTAGCCAATGTCCTGAAAGATAGTTCTCTGCAATACTTTCCCTGAATTTTGCACACCATAGATCTCCATCCTCCGCATGCCCATTAAGGAATAAGGCACTGCCCAAGCCCGTGCCCAGCGTTAAACCTACCGCGCGTTTAAAGATCACCCCTGCCCCCGCAAACATTTCACCCTGCAAAAAACAAGCAGCGTCGTTTAAAAAGGTGATATCTTCTGTGCTAAATCCAATCTTTTTTGCCAGCAACGCTTTTACATTGACTTCATAGAGTGCCTCGTATTTATTTTGGTTCTTCATGAGGCTTATTCCCTTCTCATAATCAAATGGACCAGGAACAGCGATGCCGATGGCTGTAACTTCTAAATTGCTCTTTTCTATCGAAGACTGTATACAGTTGCTCCACGAATCAATAATAGCGGCTATCTCGTCGTGTGAGTTTACGGTTTGCCTTTTAAAAGTATCTTCTATTAAAATTTTATTTTCCAGATCAACTAAAGCAGTTGAAATATGTGATCCGCCGATATCGCAACCTACAACGATCTTATTATTCATTCGTAAATATTATTAAAATTTTGGTCCTATTTGCTTATCTGCAATTTTTAAATATTTCACCGCTCCTTATATGCAGATATTATTAAAGTTTACAATTTATTAAAACGTGTGACAAATATAGTTAAAGCGTTTTAGCAAAAAGACAAACATAAAAATATTCCTTAAAATTACTTAACAAAATGTATTTTTTTTATTGTCTTTTTGAATCAATATTTAGGGATAAACAAAGCTTGCATTTGCGCTTCTTGCTTCTGTTACAATCGTTTTATACCTTTTCAGCGCTTGAATGTAATAATAATCTGCATAAGGCAATGGCACATCCACCTCCGCCATAACAGGAATGTACCCCGCTCCATGCATGAGTATAAATCCTCCGTTGGCCCCTAGCAAAGATGTATAGGCAGGAGAAGCAAGTGTTTCCAACATTTTTTCCGCTGCTTTAAAGTATATTTTTCCGTTTTCTTGCGTATAACCACAGAGTTCTAGCAAGGAGGAAGCGATAATTGCCCCAGCAGAGGCATCTCGATAAGTATTCGGTATCTCCGGTGAATCAAAATCCCAATACGGAATTTTATCCTTCGGAAGGTTCGGGTGATTTAAAATATAATCAGCAACATGTTTTGCCAACGTTAAATATTTCGGATTTTTCGTTTCCCGGTATAATACCGTAAGACCATAAAGGGCCCAAGCTTCTCCACGCGCCCAGGTCGAGGTATCGCTGTATCCCTGTGCATTACGTTTTTGCTTGAGCTTACCCGTTTTCGTATCTAAATTCACAATTTGGCAGGTACTATAATCTTCTCTTAAATTATTCTTCAGGACGGTTTCTGCATGGTTAACTGCCATCTTATAATAAGATGAATCGCCCGTTGCATGAGTAGCCCAAAATAATAATTCCAGGTTCATGAGATGATCGATGACGATAATGAACTCTTTATCATTTTGCTTTGTATCCCATGATCTGATGGCCTTTACTTTTTTATCATATCTTTTAGTCAGTGTTTTAGCACTCGTTAAAAGCGTTTTATGGTAGGAAACCGCAGGCTCTATTTTCATGGCATTGCCAAAGCTACTGTACATAATGAATCCCAAATCAGCAGATTTTTGATTATTCTGTTGCTTAGCTAATATTTTCATCGCTCTATTTGCTTCTTTTCGAAGAGTTGAATCCTGTGTCTCCTCATACAAATAAAGCAGGGTACCAGGATAGAAACCACTAGTCCACCAATCAGGGCCACTGGTTTCAAAGTAGTTAGTATTCTTCACGAATGTCTTCGGAAATTTACCATCAGGAAGCTCATCCATCATCAGCTTATATTGCGTAGCTGCATGTTTAAAACGCTGATCAATGGTTTCTGTTAACGACTTGTTGCCTTTCGGCGCATTATGATGAATACTGGTCACCTGTTTTGGTGCCTTACATGCTATAATCGTAAATAGAAAAAATAGATAAAGTAAAAGGTTGTTTGATAAAGAAATTTTGCCCATATATAAAACAGTGTAATTAAAACAGGACATCTGTAATTAATTACACTTTCCTATAACGATTTTACAAGCCATTTGTTGTTTTAAATTAACGTCCCATCCATCCGCCATCTACGGTCAATATTGTGCCATGCACATAAGCAGCTGCATCTGATGCCAGAAATACAATAGGGCCTTTAAAATCATCTGGCTCGCCCCATCTTCCCGCAGGAATACGTGCCAAGATAGATTGACTTCTATCCTCATCCGCACGGAGCGCGGAAGTATTATCTGTTGCAATATAACCTGGCGCAATAGCATTTACGTTGACGCCACTGCCGGCCCATTCATTTGCAAACGCCTTGGTGAGTTGTCCTATAGCACCTTTTGAAGCCGCATAACCTGGTACATTTATACCTCCTTGGAAAGTCAATAACGAGGCTGTAAAAATTATTTTACCGAATCCACGGGCTACCATTGCTTTTCCGAATTCTCGTGTAATAATAAACTGAGCCGTTTGATTGATGGAGATTATTTCGTCCCAATACTCATCCGGATGTTCCGCAGCAGGCGTCCTTAATATATTACCGGCATTGTTGACAAGAATATCTACCTGAGAATGATTCTTTTTCACTTCATTTATGAAATTGTAGAGTGATTCGCGTTGTGCGAAGTCACATTGATAGGCATAAAACTTACGTCCTAAGGCAGTGATTTCTTGAGACACCTGGCTATTTGTCAGCTCTAAAGAAGCTGAAACACCGATAATATCAGCTCCTGCCTCCGCTAGAGCAACGGCCATTGCTTTTCCAATCCCTCGCTTGCAGCCAGAAACAATTGCTAGCTTACCTGTTAAATCGAATTTATTTAATGTAGACATATATGTTATTTTATTGAAACTTTTAAAGGATTATTCAAATTATCCCGGTACTGTAGCAGGTATTTTTTCCATGCTGCTGCTGAAGTTATGTTACCAGCTTTATCCCATGCTCCACCGCTGTAATAGACAAGGGGTTTACCTTTCGAAACGCTTAATAAACTAAGTAATTGGCCGTCTGCCTTGAAACTCTTCTTAATTGGTTCTTCAGTTAAAACACCTACACCTATTGTACCATCAGCACCATGCACTGGCTCCCAATAGGCCATTATCCCTTGTTCAGATTTTTCTATGATTTCTCCTTCGTCATTACGTAACACAATTCCAGTGACAACAGGTAAGGTGTTCTCTCCAGCGTAATTATACACCACTTGCACTTTATTTAACTGTGACCCGGCATCTAATGTGATCGTTTTTGTAACCGACACCTCCTTACCATCTACGTCCCAAGGCTCGAAAGTTAATTTAAAAGTGCTTCTAAGCGGTCCATTATCCAATACTTCGTGTTGCCGATAATGTTTTGAATAAATAATTTTATCTTTTACAAAAGGTGCGATATCTCCGGCCCCTAGCGTCATACCAACGGAATAATAATCTAGGCCTTTTCCATGATCTTTGTGATAATCGCCTGTTTTATACCATTCATTAATGATTAGTGAATCAGTCCTTTTCGCCCATATATCGGTTCCTTGTGCATCGTCAGGCCTTCCTTCTAACGCTTTGCCATACATTCTAAAAGCAATTTTATCATTCTCCCAAGCAAAATCATCAAAACGCTCTGGTACATAGCGCGCGAAGGTTTTTGCCCTTACTTCTGCTGGTTTACCCTCTTGGATAATAAGGCTTCTTTCGCCATTTGCAGGGATTTCTATCCATATAAGTACGTTAGCAACGCTGTCCTTACCTAATTTTTCCAGCTGATAACTGTATTCTGTCCCCTGCTCATCTAAAATTTTAAAAGAGTTTGAGCCATTGTAAACCCTCCGAAGCTCTTGAAAAGGTATACTGGCAACTTCTGCCCTGCTTATATTAGAAGGATTGGAAATTACAATTGTTTTATTCTGCTTACTTGCTGTATTACAAGATATTAAGACAAAGGCCACACAAGTCAACATGGCACTCAACCGCCCTATTTTTTTGGTTCTTTCCACTTTTTTTAGCTAAATTTTACGTAGGATTGCTTTTATCTTTTCAGTGCATTAATTGCAACACGCCTGAATAGCTATCTCAGCTCGGTGATTGCACAGGCATCCATATCACCATAATCCATATTTTCACCGGCCATTCCCCAAATAAAGGTATAATTGGAAGTCGCGGCTCCCGCGTGAACGGACCAAGGGGGAGAAATTACTGCCTGTTCATTCTGCATCCAAATATGCCTCGTCTCTTGCGGCTGCCCCATAAAATGACATACAGACTGCCCTTGAGGTACTTCGAAATAACAGTACACTTCCATCCGTCGATCATGTGTATGGGCGGGCATGGTATTCCAAACGCTTCCTGCCTTTAATTCTGTCATACCCATTTGTAATTGACATGTCTGTACCACGCTGGCCACCAGCAGCTTATTGATGATTCGATGATTAGCGGTCTCCAAGCTTCCTAACTCCACGATTTCTGCATCTGCTTTGGTAACTTTTTTTATCGGAAAGACGTGGTGAGCGGGCGCCGAGTTAAGGTAAAATTTCGCGGGATTAGCAGCGTCATTACTAGCAAACAATACTTCTTCATTTCCTTTTCCGACGTAAAGAGCTTCTTTAAAATCAATATCATAAACGTCTCCATTAATGGTAACGGTACCAGCCCCACCGATATTAATTATTCCGAGCTCTCTCCTCTCTAAAAAATAGGGAGCCTTTAAGGCGTCAATCGTTTCTAATTTGATTGTTTCGCTTACGGGCATCACTCCTCCTGCGATATAACGATCGTAATGAGTATATACTAAATGAATCTTATTCTCTTCAAAAAGTTTTTCAATCAAAAAGTTCTTACGTAAAGACTCCGTGTCCATCTGTTTAGTTTCATTGGGACTGG
>DATMSZ010000283.1:0-16464 GCA_035565175.1 Pseudosphingobacterium sp. | reverse complement strand
AGCTCGGGCTGCAATGCTTTGTAGCGCTCTTCTATTGTTTTAAGTAATTGGTCAACATCGGCTGTTTTTGCTTTTACCAAGAGGTTGCCATAATTTTGTTGCATAACCATTACCAAGGGTGAAATTCGTTCATGCATAGATCGAAAATGGAAGTCTTTTACTACCCCTACAATACGCAGTACTTTGTGGTCTTTATTCGTAATGGTATGGCCTAGTGCTCCATCTTTCCATTTGAAGGCTGCGGCAGCTGTTTCGTTAATAATAGCGCTTAGAGAATCCGTTCCATAAGTGTTCGAGAAATTCCTGCCTTCCTTCAATTCGATACCAAGCGTTGAGAGATAGTGATCATCGACATCATAACGCAACGTCTTTACCCATTCCGATGGTTTTTCTTCAGTATGAACAAAAAAATTGTTGTTTCCTGAGGCTCCGGCGGGGACGTAAGGCGAATTGGTTACATCCGCTACACGGGGGTCTTCCAACAGTTGCTGGCGGAACACCGCTTCATTTTTCCCCAATGGCCAACTCTGTATAACCAGTACCTGGTTTTTATCATAACCCAGTTTCTTATTCCTCATGTAGGAAAGTTGATTATATACCACCGCTGTGCAAAATATCAATACGATGGAGACAAAGAATTGGAAAACAACTAAGCCACTTCGTAAACCTAGGCCTTTTTTGTCCGGAGAAAGCTTTCCTTTAAGTACGGCGAGTGGTTTGAATGACGACAGAAAAAATGCAGGATAACTTCCGGACAACAAACCAATAATCAGCCCGAAAGCAGGTAATGCCGGCAATAACCAAAGATTGGTAACGTCGTGGAAAGTGAGGGTCTTCCCCGAGAGATGGTTGAAAAGCGGAAGAGCAGCAATCGTAAGGCCGACAGCCAGCATCAAACTAATAAATACCAATAAGATAGATTCGATAAGAAATTGGTAAGCGAGTGCTTGGCGGCCTGATCCGAGCACTTTACGTACACCGACTTCTCGAGCACGTTTGGATGCCCCAGCCGTAGAAAGGTTCATAAAGTTGATGCTAGCAATGATCAGCATAAACACGGCAATAGATCCAAATATATAAATGTAACGGATGTCGCCGGGGGAGCTTAAGTCGTATGCAAAATCCGAATGGAGGTGTATATCAGTGAGTGGCTGTAAAAACAAGCCTATTGCATTGCCTGCCTTTTGGAATTCGGCATAACCCATGCCAAAAGCCGCTGGAAACTGCGGTCCTGCATATTTTTCAAATACTGCAGGCAGTTTACTTTCTAATTCCTTATAATCACTTCCGTCCTGAAGCAATAAATAGGTGAAAAACTCCGATTCCATCCAGGAAGTTGAACTGGCCGGACCAAAACTCGCCATGGAAGTAAAAAGATCAAAATGGAAATGTGAATTAGAGGGAATATTCTCCATTACTCCAGTAACCTTTAATGGTGTATTGGAGTCTTTAATAGTCAAAAATTTCCCCAGAACATTTACGCGACCAAAATACTTTTTAGCCATGCCTTGCGAAATAACAACCGTATTAGGCTCCTTTAAAGCAGACTCGGGATCCCCTTGGATAAGCGGTAGTGAAAATACTTTGAATATGTTGGGGTCGGCAAAAGCCATTTCTTCTTCGTAAAAGCGATTACCATTTATGAGAAAAATAGGCTTACCTGCTCTGCGGAAACGAGTAGCTTCCTCTACCTCCGGAAATTCAGCTTTAAGGGCTTGTGCAACCGGAGGCATGACATGTGCTTCATTAAGTTTACCTCCCGATGCCGTTCCTTTGAAGACTACTCTGACAATCTGATTCGCTTTTTCATGGAATCGGTCGAAACTCAATTCATCGAATATATATAGGCTAATCAATAAACAGGTAGCCAGCCCTAGCGCTAAGCCTACGATATTAATAGACGAAAAAGTCCGCTGTCTAAGGAGATTTCGCCAAGCGATTTTGAAATAGTTTTTCAGCATCGTGCATGTTTTTTATGGTGCTTCAGCTATCCGCCAGTCGGCGGATGGTTTTAACATCTTTTTATAGTTATGAGTTGTGAGTTATGCGTTGCGAGTTTGGTCAAGCTCATAACTGGCAACTGGTCACTCGCAACTGAGATTATTCATTCCTCAAACTATCCACAGGATTGGCTAACGCTGCTTTAACTGCTTTGACACCTACCGTTGTTAAGGCGATGACAAATGTGACTAAGGCTGCGAATAAAAATATCCACCAGTGCAAGCTCGTTTTGTAAGCAAAGTTCTGTAGCCAGTTATTCATTACATAATAACTTATCGGTAATGTGATGCAGGCTGCAATCAGCACGGGCTTTAGTAAATCTCTTGATAATAAGATAACAATATTGTGTACGGATGAACCCAATACTTTTCTAACGCCTATTTCTTTAATGCGCTTAGTGGCTGTAAATGATGCCAAACCAAATAAACCCAAGCAGGCAATAAATATGGCTAAGCCAGCGAATACACTTAAAAGAGTTTGTTGACGGAGATCGTTTTTATACAAATTATCGAACTGCTGATCTAAGAAACGATATTCAAAAGGATAGTCTGATGCTGCCTCCGTATAAATGCGTTTAATCTTATCCACACCCGCTTGAAGGTTTCCCGCATTAAGTTTGATAAGGATAACTCTCCAGTCTTCATTGGGGGAAATGACTAATGGTTCTATATTATCTTTGAGCGAAAGGAAGTTAAAGTCTTCAACGACACCGACTACCCTTCGCTTCTTATCGTCTCTAACGGTGTTCCGAATCCATTTACCAATTGCCTTTTCGGGTGTCCAACCAAGCTGCGTTGCAGCAGTACGGTTAATTAATACAGCATCGGTAGAATCAGTGGCATATGCGGGGGAGAAATCCCTTCCTGCAATTACTTTTAAACCGAGTGTTTTTACATAGTCGAAATCGGCAAAAGCTGTTCGACCCTTCCATCTTTCAGTATGTTCGTCAACCTCAAACATTTGACCATCAAAATACCCCCCCGGTTCGCCAGACATGAGCGAAATGGATGCAATAGCAGGGTCATTCTGTAGGTCGGCTTTAAATGATTTTATATGATCATATATAGCACTATTATTAACAGGAACAATTACAGTCTGCTCTTCATCGTACCCTAAGTTTTTATGTTTGAGATAATTCATTTGCTTGGAAACTACGATCGTTCCGATAATTAAAAATACGGAGATGCTGAACTGTACAACTACCAATGCTTGCCTGAACAATGATCCTTTACCTAATTTTAATTTTTCCTTAAGCGCTTGTATGGGTGAAAATTCGGCAAGGAAAAAGGCTGGGTAACCGCCTGCCACAAGTCCGATAAGAAGAATTAAACCAATAAGAAAAAACCATACAGGCGATGTGTTCCAGGAAACGTTCAACTCATATCCTAACAGCTCGTTATACAAGGGCATGCATAAGAACAATAAACCGATCGCTATGAAACAAGCAAAAAAAGTCAATAAGAGCGATTCTCCGATAAATTGACCAACCAAATGACTACGCGATGCTCCTAGTACTTTACGCATTCCAACTTCTTTAGAACGTTCTATTGCCCGGATAGTTGAAAGGTTCATGAAATTAATACAAGCGATAAGCAGTATAAGTAGTGCAATTGAGAGGAAAATGTAGACTATCTTTTTATCACCATGTTTCGCACCGTCAAAATCAAGCTTTTCGAAATAGGCATCTTTTAAAGGTGTAAGCGATAGCGTAAATTTATATCCATATTGCTGCATATCCGAGCCCATGTGCTTCGTCATAAATTGAGGAAATAGAGCTTCTACTTTTTTCGGATCCGCGGCGGGATTTAATAAAATATAGGTGTACATGCTGTTGTTGATCCACTCTTTCATGCCAGCCTGATTTTCATAATTAGAAAAAGGAACAACAAGATCAAAATCAAGATGTGAGTTAGAGGGCACATTTTTCGCAATACCTGTTACTTTTAGAAGAAGGTGTTTATTGAGTTCGATAACCTTTCCGAAAGCATTATCCACACTACCGAAATATTTCTTTGCAGTGGTTTCGGTAAGAACGACGCTTGAGGGGTTTGTCAGGAGAGTTGCAGCATTTCCTTTGATCAGCGGGAAAGTGAATAAACTAAAGAAGTCGGCATCTACATCATAAATCTTCGTTTCGCGAAATGATTTATCGGCGATGCTTACCAATCCATCGTTTGGTCGCACGCGTACGGCTCTCTTTATTTCGTTCTTAAAGTCAGTTAATAAAGCAGGGGCATAAGGCGCCGACAGATAAGAGACCTTTTTCTCTTCTGCATTCTTGCCTATCCCTCGCATTACGCGGTAGATGTTTCTTTCTTCGGTATGAAAACGGTCTACACTAAACTCATTTTTAACGAATAAAAATATCATAAGGCAGGCAGTAATGCCAATGGAAAGTCCCGCAATATTGATAAAAGAAAATATTTTATCCTTTACAAGATTCCGCCAAGCGATTTTGAAATAGTTTTTCAGCATCGTGCATGTTTTTTATGGTGCTTCAGCTATCCGCCAGTCGGCGGATGGTTTCAACATTCTGTTTATTTTTTAAGGCGTCTCAGCTATCCACCAAAGGTGGATGGTTTTATCATAATAGTTATTTGTCGTTAGTTATTCGTTATTCGGCCCAATAACCAATAACGAGTAACGAATAACCAAATCACTCATTCCTCAACGAATCTACTGGATTAGCTAACGCCGCTTTAATGGCTTGAAAACTAACCGTTAACAAGGCGATAAAAATCGCTCCAAAACCAGCGAAAGCAAACATCCACCACTGGATTTCAATTTTATAGACGAAGTCTTCCAGCCACTTGTTCATGGCCCACCATGCGATAGGGGTAGCTATAAATAGCGCGAACAGCACCAGCTTAACAAAATCCTTAGAAAGTAACGCGATAACGTTGGTTACCGTAGCGCCCAATACCTTACGGATACCGACCTCCTTGGTTCGTTGGAAAGCCGTTAAGGTGGCTAGTCCATAAAGCCCCAAACAACTAATCAGTAGGGTGATGATTGTGGCTGCACTGATAAGCTTGCCTGTACGGTATTCCTGTTGATATAAATCCCGAATGGTATCATCGTAAAATTGATATTGAAAATCAAAGCCTGGATACACCTGTTTCCACTCCTTTTCGACAAGGGCGATAGTACTTGCCAGAGAAGAAGGCCTTTTTCCAGCCAGTTTGATGTTGAAAGACGACAAGCGTGGCTTTACAGCGGAAAAGGCAAGCGCAGGAATCTCACTTTTTAAGCTGAATTGATGAAAATCTCTAAATACACCCACAATGAATCGCGGACTCCCCCCCTGGTAGAGGATTTGCCCGATTGCATCCTGTGGTTTACGAAAACCAAAATTTTTCAGTGCTGTTTCATTAATCAATAGCTCGCGTATGGTGTCTGTTTCCTGTAAAGTTCGACCTGCGAGCAAAGGAATCTGATAAACTTTAAGGTAGTCGGCATCCACATTTTTAAACAGTAGCCCCTTTTGGACGGTACCTGTATCACTACGATAGTCCATCGCGAACCCGTTCATCCAGTTACTCATCGGGATATCGCCCAATGCAACGGTGCTAATTTCGGGATGCCGTTCGAGCATACTCTTTAATACAAATTGCCTTCCTTGATAGCTGCTGTCTGCTTGTACTTTATATGGAATGTCTACCGTTACGATAGCCTCATGCTGAAAGCCTAAATCTTTATCTAAGGTATATCGTAACTGCTGACCAATGATAATAGCACAAACCGCGAATAGTTGCGCGATCACAAATTGAAAGACGATAAGCCCTTTTCGCAAGTTCAGCTGGTAACCGCCCATGAACTGGTTGATCTCACCTTTCAATACGCGTACGGTTTGCACGCGAGTAGCTAGCCAACTTGGGTAGATCCCAGCGATGAGGGTGATTCCTGCGATTAAGACTATCGAAAACAGCACCATCTCTGCATAATTGTTGAAACGGTTCATTCCTTCAGGCAGGTATTCTGCAAAGATGTGCAAGCCTACTATGGTGATCAAGAGGGACAAAAGTACCGCTAGTATACAGGTAGCGAGGGTCTCCTTGAGGTAGCTCCAAATGAGAGATGAAGATTTACCGCCTAAGGTTTTTCGGATGCCGATTTCTTTAGCGCGTTGTGGCAATTGTGCGGTGGTGAGATTTACATAGTTGATACAGGCCAAGGCCAATAAGAAAGCTGCTATACCCAATAGACCAAACAAAATCGACTTGCTGACTGTGCGGGAACGAAGAGTTAAATGCGTGGCAAAATGTTTCTCTGCCAAGGGGAGCAGCTTAAAATTAAGGGTGAAATTATGCTCTTTGAAGAACTCTTTATTAATAGAGCTATTGATCCGATTCAGTTGATCAAGAACACTATTTACACTCACACCTTTTTTCAATTTGACAAACAGCAACTCTTCGGATGACACACGTTGCCAGTCGGTATTGGTCAGATCCTCTTTGTTAAGCGCGAAAAACTCTTGAGCAGGGAAACTGTTCAGATAATCTAAATCGGCAATAATTCCGCTGACAGTTTTCTGCACCGTATCATTGTAGGTGATGGTTTGTCCGACCATCTCTTCCGGACTTTTTCCGGGGAAGTAGAGCTGAGCTCGTTTTGCCGTTAAGACGACTTTATCTGGGGCGATTGCCTGTTTTGGATTGCCTGCTAACCATTGATAACCGAGCATCCCAAAATAGTCAGGAAGCGTGGCTACCTGCTCGTCAAGTTGGTCTAACGTATGGCCATCTGGTGTTACGGCGCTGGAAAAATTTTGATAATATAAGGGTGCTATTTTTTCGATGCCGCTAATGTCATTTAGGATGTGGGGAAGAATTGCTTTGGGAATGAAGATCTGCTCCCTCTTAGTACCATCCCCCTTCTCACCATGGGTATAAAACTGGAATATCCGATCTCTATCAGGCTCATGCTGATCATAGCTAAATTCATAGCTAACCATACGATAGATGATCCAGGAGGCACTAATGCCAATGGCTAGTCCTAAAATATTCAGGACGGTAAACAATTTGTTACGCCAAAGATAGCGTAAAGTGACGTGCAGCTGTTTCATATACAGTTAAGCCTTAGCTATGCTTAAATAAATACTGTTAAACCCTTATCAGGAAATACGCCAAAATTATATATGTCTGATTAACAGTTCGGTAAGGGAATTCTGTTTAGGGTAGTGTTCGAAAGCGTACACTTTATGGCGCAAAAGCGTACAGCTTCCGCTTTCAACTCTGTACCTTACTTTAGACATCCTTTTTTAATTTATGTGTGAGCTGCTAGAAATGGTTTGCGAACAACCGAGTAACTCACAACTAAATCATTCATTCCTCAAACTATCCACAGGATTGGCCATTGCAGCTTTTATAGCCTGAAAGCTAACCGTTAGGATGGCAATTATGATTCCCATTAGCGCCGCTCCTGCAAATATCCACCAGTGTATTTCCATTCGGTAAGCGAAATTATCTAACCATTTGTTCATGGCCCACCAAGCAAGGGGTGAGGCAATAATGCCAGCGAGTATTACCAGCTTCACAAAATCCGTAGATAAAAGCTTCACAATATTCCCCACTGATGCTCCCAATACTTTACGTACACCTATTTCCTTCGTCCGTTGTTGAGCGGTATAAGTGGCGAGGCCTAAAAGTCCTAGACAGGCAATGAATATGGCAAGTGAGGCAAAAACGGAAAATAGATTTCTGAACCGCTGGTCGGCTTCGTATTGACGGTTAAAGCTATTATCAAGAAAACTATACAGATAAGGTCGATGAGGAGCTAGCTTTGTCCATATCTCTCCTAGCTTAGTGATGGTTGCTGGCAGG
Organism: Pseudosphingobacterium sp.; assembly: GCA_035565175.1. Taxonomy (GTDB): domain Bacteria; phylum Bacteroidota; class Bacteroidia; order Sphingobacteriales; family Sphingobacteriaceae; genus Olivibacter. The sequence goes on along the minus strand of DATMSZ010000283.1, from coordinate 8,641 downwards.
TTTTCGGATTTTACGTGAAGTGTAAGAAACCTGCTGGCCAAAGGAGCTAATCGCATGGTTAGAGGTTCCACGCGTTTATGAAGCGAAAGGTAGTTAAAGTCTTTAGTTACACCAATTACCGTCCCCTCTCTGCCCCACTGCGAAAAGCGCTTTCCAATAATGTCTTGTGGATTACGGTAACCATAAAGTCTCGCTGTCGCTTCATTGATAACCAATGATTTGGCTGTATCTGCTGGGAAATCTCGTGAGTAGGGCCTGCCGGCGGCCATTTCAATGCCGAAGTGAGGAATGAAATCAACATCTACCTCGAATATACCAGGAGTTTCCGAAACTGATGTTCCATTCGATGTTTCGATATTAGTACCCGCATTTGGAAAATAACTGCCAGGTATACTGCGTGAAGCTGAAACAGAAAGTACTTCTTTTTCGTTTAAAAAGGTTTGCTTGATGGTTTCTAATTGAGAACTTATTAATTGGTCGTAATTGAAGTCTATGACAAGCATCTTGTCTTGTTTAAAACCAAGATTTTTATTTCGCAGATGATCCAATTGGGAAACAACAATCATAGTGCCTGCAATAAGCGCGATGGAAAGGCTGAATTGAAATACCACTAATCCTCTTCTTAAGGCAATTCCTTTTGTGGAAGTACGAAATACCCCCCTAAGGATGGTAATCGGTTTATATCCTGATAAAACCAAAGCCGGATAACTACCTGCTATTAATCCCGTAAGAAGTACTACAGGCAAATATAAAGCTAGTGTGCGCCAATTAAACAAGCGAGTAAATTCGAAATGTTTTCCGGTAAAGCCATTTGTAAAGGGCAATAAGATCCAGATAAATAAGAAGGCTAAGCTGGCAGCAATCAGAATCATTAGCAATGATTCTGTCATAAATTGGCGGATCAATTCTCCCCTTTCCGCTCCTACAACCTTGCGTACTCCCACCTCTTTGGCTCGCTCCATTGAGCGTGCTGTCGCTAAGTTCATAAAATTAATACAGGCGATACACAAAATGAAAACACCTATTACACCAAAAATATAAAGATTGGGTAAACTACCTATGGCGCCGGGCTGTCTTTCTGCTGTGGAATGTAAATAGGCGCCCATCATTGGTTCGAAGGTAACGTTGTAACGTCCGTCTTCGTTGGCATGGTGACGCCTTAAAAATGCAGGTATTTTAGCTGATAATGAATTGATGTTAAAATCTTCAGGCACAACAAAGTAAGTATAGAAATCCACATATCCCCATTGCTCAAATGGCTCTGCCCACGACTGCTTAAAAGAGCTCATAGACATCAAGACGTCGAAGGTAAAATGAGAATTGGATGGAATATCTTCTAGTACACCTGTTACTGTGTAGAGCCCCGGGTTCGCCCTTCCTCCTGAATTGCCTCCTTCTAGTGTTTTGCCAATTGGATTCTCGTCACCAAAATATTTTTTCGCAGTACTTTCTGTCAATAAAGCAGAGTAGGGAGCTGTTAATGCTGTTTTAGGATTACCGGCAATCAACTTCCAACTGAATACATCAAGTGCATTTGAATCTGCATAAAAGACATTGTCTTCTTGGAATGCCTTTTCGCCATAACGTAGAAGGACAGATGATTGGCCGGAAAATTGAACCACTTCCTGCACCTCCGCAAAGTCCGCCTTTAACGCCTTGCCAACCGGTGCATTACCCCAAACCTGATAGGTAAAACTCCCTTTTTGATCCGTTGCTGTTGAACCGGCTGTACCACTTTCTTTGTAGCCATGCAATACGCGATAAATTTGGTCTTTTTTTGCATGATATTGGTCGTAAGATAGTTCGTCTTGGATATACAAACCGATCAATAAACAACAAGCTAGACCTATTGCCAGACCTAAAATGTTAATGGTTGCATATCCCTTACTTTTTAGTAATGTACGCCAAGCAATTTTAAAATAGTTTTTTATCATTATAGTATCAAGTATCAAGTATCAAGTATCAAGATATTCTTAAGAACATACTTTAAAAATCTGAGTCTTATGTCTTGATACTAATATTTTATGTCTTTACCTTATTTATTCCGTTCGTAAGCTTTTTACGGGATTGGTGTTTGCGGCCCGGATGGTATTCAGACCAACTACAAGCAGTGTAATCATTAGAACAATAATGCCTACAGCAAGAAATAGCCATATGCCTATGTTAATGTGATAGGTGTATTGTTCTAACCAATTATGCATGAGCCACCATGAAAAAGGCACTGCGATGACAAAAGCGATTAAAACAAGTTTCATAAATTCTTTTGAGATTAACATAAGTATTTGTGCGACGGTGGATCCTAGAACTTTTCTTATGCCGATCTCACGGAAACGCTTTTCGATCGTGAAAGCGGCAAGACCACCTAATCCCATACAACAGATAAAAATAGCTAAGCCCGCAAAAATATTTGTGATGGTGCTAATGAGCTCTTCGGTGAGAAATTTCTTTCCAAATTCTGCGTCTGCAAATTGGTAATCAAAAGGATAGGCAGGATTGTATTTTTTAAATAACGACTCGATAACTGGCAGCGCTTTTTGTGGTAATACCCCCTCTTTAAGGCGCAAACTGATTATTCCAGATTCGTTTGAATTGTAAAATACCAACATGGGATCTACCGGCTGATAAGGAGATTCCATGATTACATTGTCTGTAACGCCGATGACATTGTATTTTTCATCTCCGAAACGCATTTCCATGCCTAATGGATTTTTTAAGTTCATCGCTTCAACAGCGGCCTTATTTAGTAATATGGAAGAAGAGTCAGCTGGCATTCCCGAAAAATCATGCCCTGACAGCATTTTTATACCCATGGTTTTTGTGAAATCAACGTCAGTACGTATGCCAGAAACAATAATGGAAAGATCTGCAGGCTTACCATTCCAATCGGGTGCTCCTGATTTCCACCACACTTCTGTAATAGGTGAGCTCGCCTTAGTAACAGAACTTACTAAGGTGCTTTCCAATAATTCCTGTTTTATGACGGTATAATTCTTTTGTATATCAGGCGTACCGGGAACCATAATTAAATTATTAGGATCGTAACCCATATCTCTGTTTTTGATGTGTTGGATTTGCTGGTAGACAATAAAAGTTGCCGAAATAAGTAAAATCGAGATAGCGAATTGAAGAACTACCAAAACGTGTCTTGGTAGAACTGCTTTTCTGCCGGTTTGGAAAATTCCTTTTAAGACTTTTATAGGGTTAAACGAAGAAAGGTATAAAGCTGGATAGCTGCCAGCGACAGCTCCTGTAAATACAATAATAACAAGAGAAGCTATCCAAAAATAGGGTTGGTTAATATCTAAAGACAGATTTTTACTTACTAATAAATTAAAGGGGCTTAGTAAAAAGTAAACAAAGACAAGTGATAATATAAATGCAACAAACACTAAAAGCATTGATTCAAAAAAGAATTGAAGTACCAGCTGCATTTTATCAGAGCCCAGTGTTTTCCTTATGCCCACTTCTTTCGATCTTTTTTCTGAACGAGCGGTGGATAGGTTCATGAAATTGACGCAAGCGATTAATAAAATGATGATAGCAATAATGCTAAATAACCTTACGTATTCAATCATGCCACCTACGTTTTTTCCATCTTTAAACTCACTATACAAGCGCCATTTTTCCATGGGAAAAGTAAAATAGGTGCTGATTTTATCACCCGGGTCATGCCGCTTTTTTATGGCATTAATAGTTTGATTCAGTTGCTTCATGTTCGCGCCTGGGATGGCTTGCACATATACCCGCCATGAAGACCCGCTCCAATTATTCATCATCTGTTTGGTAAAATCATCAGCATAATTAAAGGGCATGATAAAATCAAACTGAAAACTAGAATTACCAGGTGGATCGGCGATTATAGCGGTGACTTTTACGTCCTCATTATTGTCTAATCGGATTACTTTATTAATAGGGTCAGTACTACCGAATACGGCCTTTGCTGCCGACTGCGTTAGTACAATGGAAGAAGGATTATTAATGGCCGTTGCGGCATTGCCTTTTATAAATTGCCACGAAAACATATTAAAGAAATGTTCGCTTACAAGATGGCCGTTTTTCTTGAGCTTAACATCTTGGTATGCAAATACTCTAGATTGAGTTTGTGTAGCGACAACGGCATTTTTTACTTGCGGACTCTCCTCTTCGATGGCCTTTGCAAGTGGCAACACCATATTGTAATCGGTGAAAACACGATTATTAAAGTCACGATTTGCAATGACAACATGAATGTTGTTGTAATTGGAATGGAACTTATCGTAAGTTAACTCATCTTTCACCCATAGTAAGATAAAGATTGTGCACGTGATACCAATGGTTAAGCCCAACAGATTTGTAAAGGCAAAGCCTTTAGTTCTTAACAGGTTCCTCCAAGCGGTTTTAAAATAGTTTTTTAACATTTCGTTGTTTGTTGCTTGTTATTCGTTGTTCGATCTGACGCTCATTGCCAGATTTTCGGCTCTCGATCGGCAGGTTTGCGAACAACCAAGAACCGATAAGTAAATCATTCACTCCTCAACGATTCAACCGGATTTGCTTTCGCCGCTCTTAATGATTGAATACCTACGGTAAGAACAGCGATTATCAATGCTACTATTCCCGCCAGAGGGAAAACCCATAGCGGCATATTCATGCGATAAACGAAGTCTTCCAACCACAGGGTCATAATCCACCAAGCAATGGGTGTCGCGATAAAAAAGGCAATGATAACAGGCTTTATAAATTCTCGAATTACCTTGGAAGTGATGTCCGCCACAGAGGCACCTAACACTTTTCTTATGCCTATTTCCTTTACTTTTTGATTGATGATAATGAGTGCTAAACCAAATAAGCCCATACACGATAGTAAAACGGCGATGCTTGCGGAAACCGAAAACAGGGTGGCCAGGCGTTTTTCTTCTTTGTACCATCGCTCGATGTTTTCGTCCACATAGGTTCCTTTAAATTCCGCATCCGGCTCCAAAGGGACATAGGCTTTCTTAACCATTTCCATTGTAGAAATCGGATTCTGTGTGTTTACTTTCACAAAAAGATAATTAATAGGGGAAGTGCTTTCTAATGCAATGGTAAGAGGTTTTACTTTCTCATGCATGGAGTACAGATGAAAATCAGGAATAATACCAATGATATGCCATCCATGCCGGCCCGTTGAATCTGTATTAATGTTACGCCCCATATATTGCAATCCCCCTAACTGCTTGGCCATACTTTCTGTTATAATAACGGCATCCATGCTGTCGGTAGTGAAGGTGCTGGAAAAATCGCGTCCTTCCAAGGGCTTAATGGACAAAGTCTTTAAAAAGTCGTAGTCGGCTGAAATATAAGCGGTTTGTATGTTTTTTTCTTCATGACTAAAACTGATGAGCGATCTTGAGGTGCCCCAATCTTCGCCAAGGCCTAGATTAACGTCACCGCCCGAAACGCTTACAATCGATGGATTCGATGCCAAGCGCGCGCGCAATTTGGCGCTGATGTTGCGCCCATGTACAGCATCTTTAATGGGGATACTGATAATGGAAGTGGTATTGTAACCTAAATTAGCCGTCCGTAGATGTTGAAACTGCAGATAACAAATAACTGTTGAGCAAATGAGTATGATAGCCGTAATAAATTGCAAAGCGATAAGTGTGTTTCTCCCCATCCCTGATTTTACAACTGTGAATTTACCTTTAAATATTTCGGTAGTTTTTAGTCGGTTTAAAATGAAAAAGGGATAACTTGATGAAATTAGAGCAATGAGAACCAAGATAAAAAATAAGCTTATTAACATCTGAGGGCTATAGAGAACTTGGATGTCTAGCTGAGCGAAATTATTGAGTGTTAATAGATTGATTAATAAAAAAGAACCTACTAAACTTAAGAGTAGGGCAAAGTTTATCTGTAAAAGATTTTCCCAAAATAACTGGCCCCACACTTGATGTGAAGCGGCCCCCAAGCATTTCCTTACGCCCAGTTCTTTATTACGGGTGAATGATAAGCTGATTTGAATGTTAATAAAATTAAAGCAAGCGATAAATAAGATAACAACACTTACAAGTAGTAGAATATAAAGATAAGTTCTGCTTACCGGTTTGCCGGAACCAATTTCGTTATTGAAATGTACATCATTTAGTGATAATAGCTTCATGCCCAGGTAATCGCCATTAGCGTCGGCTTTATATCCATCTTTTTTTAAGGATTCACCATCTGGATGTAAGTACTTTTGAACAAATGATTTCAATTGTTTTTCTACTTGCGTTTGGGTCACATGGGGCGCGAGGCGTATGAATACGTCGTGATGCTGTTCATACCATTCTTCCTTAGTTCTAGCCCAATCAGGGTCTAATTCTGTACGGGCCAAGATGGGATGCCTAAAGGTTGAGTTTTGTGGCGCATCCTCCATCACAGCCGATACAATTAGGCGTTTCCATTCGCCAGCCATTTTAATATCTACAGGTTTTCCTATAGGCTCTTGATCTCCAAATAAACTGTTGGCAGTTGTTTTGTTGAGTACTATATCCTCTATATTACCCAGAGGCGAGCGGGTTTGGCCAGCTATGATCTTAAAAGAAAAGATACTGAAATAATCTGCGTCTACCAAGGTTACACCCAAGTCGAGCGTTTTATCTCGATAGCGAATTTCACGGCCTCTTGGCTTTACGCGTGTTATTTTATCAATTCCAATATCTTCCTTTGTTAAATAGGTGGCGACAGGATAACCCATTGTGCTACCAAGGTCGGTACCATTCACTAAATTGTGAAATTTGTAAAGCTTAAATACACGATCTTTATACTGATGAAAATTATCAAATGAAAACTCATGATAGACGGCGGTAAGCAATAGAATGCTAACAATAAAGGCAATCGTCATCCCAAGAATGTTGATGATGGCATGCGTTTTATGCTTCAGCATATTGCGCCAAGCAATTTTGATGTAGTTTTTAAGCATAAATTCTAATTAGCTCGTGTAAAGGCAAGGAAAAGCTAATTAGAAAACTGCTAAAAGTATTCCAAGATGAAAATTATTGATTTATAAGGTTTTATTGATCTTTTATGTGGAATTACTGTTCGTTATTGAACACCAGGTGTTCGATAACGAACATTTAAACGGATTATATTTCTTCTTTCTTGACCATTTCGATATGATCGATTCCATCCTCGTCATAAACTGCGCCGTCTGGAGTAAAACCTATCGATTCATAAAAAGGTATAGCGTAAACCTGCGCGCCAATCCTGATGTCTCCTTTTCCAAAAAGTTCATAGCAAGCCTGGACAGAACGTTTCATCAACTCCTTACCTAAGCCAGTTTTTCTAGATTGATGGCTGGTAACAATCCGACCGATCGACATTTCCGCGTAGGAAACTTCCGGTGGAACCAATCTAGCATAAGCTGCTAATTGCTCGTCTTGGTAAATTAATAAGTGATGACAAAGCTGATCTTTATTGTCGGCATCTAAAAATGCACATTGTTGCTCTACCACAAATACCTCACTTCGAAGCCTTAGCATAGCATATAATTCATACGGATTAAATGCATCGAAAGGCCTAATGTACTGCCTGAGGGAGCTAATATCAAGTTTCATAATAAGACAAAGATACAGGCTTTTTTTGTTTAAGTATCAAGTGTTAGGGATCAAGTGTCACGTAATTTTTAAGAGGCCCTTTCTCAGCCAAGTAACCAATAACGAGCAACTAATAACCAATAGTAAAGATTTTAGGAGAGTCTTCCGATTAAATCAAGCATTCAATTTAATAAATTCCTGAGGAGAAAGAACGGGTAGGGAAGGGAGGCTACTTTTCTGAAAATGTTGATCGCGACTAATAACAAAATCAAGTTTGTGATCTAGGGCTGTATAATATAGTAAAGCATCTTCCACATCAGTCATGGATGAATGAACCGCCGCCAAAACCTGTTCGTGCCGAATTTCGATGCTGTCTAAAAAGCTTAACAACGAGCTAAGGATTTCTTTTGCTTTAATGGGGCCATATGATTTAGTAATCCAATAAGCACATATTTGTATGACAGAAGGGGTTATGTACCCTTTTATTTTCCCTTGTTCCGCCCAGACTATAATGGTTTTTCCTTCTTCATAAGCTTTTCTTTGGAGAACGAAATCTAGCAGAATATTGACATCCAATAATACTTTAAAAGCCATATTTATCCGCGTTATCTTCAAAATAATCTTTTGCTAAATCCGCTTGATCTTGTATTTCAGGCTTAGGCAAACTTTCGACAAGCTGAACGATTCCTTTTCCAGATGGTTTTTTCACTGCGAATGTTCTAAAATAACTTTCTACAAGCTCGGAAACACTACTGTGCTTTTGCGCGGCATATGCTTTTACCTGTGCCAATAGCTGTTCATCAATAGTTAAATTTAGTTTTGCTTTCATGTGCTATTCTTAATTTAATACAAATATACGCATAAATTTATAATATGCGCATACTGTTATGTGCCAAACGGGCAAAGGCTTTAAAGAAATTTTGATTTGAACTGACCCCGCAGATCTTTTTCTATCCAAAACTTCATCTAGCGGTAGCAAGGGAATGATCATTTGTACAGTTTAACTTGTTATTTGTATAGAAAATCTATAAATACATTTGCTTTATTTAAATTTTATCTATATGTTTGTATAGAAAATCTAAATATTTATAAGCATTATTTAT
>DATMSZ010000282.1:0-16573 GCA_035565175.1 Pseudosphingobacterium sp. | reverse complement strand
CTTATTACTACTGATTAATTTCGGCTCTCTCTATTTGATCACTCTCTACTTTCTGCTCCATATTGATCTTAATCTTCCCAGCTTTTTTTGTTTTTTTCCCGTTGCCTTTATAATCATCATTAGGGGTCATTAATTCCTCTGTCTTTATACCTCGTGGATTTTTCCACAAACGATCTTTATATGCCTGTATTTTGTCTTCAATTTCGCTTGGCTGTGCTCCTTGTTTCTGTTCATTGCTTTCTGTATACTGCCCTTGCTGCCCGGGAGATGATTCTCTAATAATTGTACTTGCAAATTTGCGTTGCACAAACAAATCATCCATTGTCAAATCGTACAGTTCTTTGTCAGGATCCGATACATCTATCTGAACAAGACGATATCTTAGTTGTGGAAAATACAACCAAAACGCGGGTGTCTCGCCGACGGATTGTGCAAGTTCCGATGAAGAATTAATGGTCATTAATGGCGCCACACCAATAATACGGCTTTCTAATTTCCCCCGTTGCTTGTCGAAAAATATATCTTCTTTAATACGAAATTTCGTTACCTTTTCAGGATTAAATTCATTTAGGGTCATTTTTGCATCAATCTGGTTACCCTCATTATCAAAAATCGGCACCAATACACTATCTGTAAATCTTGCCTCTCCCTCTCTTGCAGTAAGTCGAGTTTTAAAACTATCATCTTGAGGGTCATAAGGTGTTAATTTTCCTGCTTTGATGCCTTGCATAATGGCCTCTATAAGTGATGCTCCTGGTGCAGCAAAGATATAGTTTTCTTTATCTTTCAAGTCGATATCTCTCCATATCCTTTTATAAAAGCGAATATTCTTCGGGTTTATCTTTGGATAAGCAAAAGGTACTGCTTTTTGCAGATCATTAACTTGATAAAATCCATCTGTTTGTGGAATGGTATCCTGTAAAATTACGCTTGAATCTTCTGTTAAAGAATCTACAATTTGTTCTGATTCTATATTCGTCTCCCTGGTGAGCGTATCGGGTGTAATGGTTGATCCCTCTTGCGCCTGAAGTCCTGTTACATAACAGAAACTTAATCCAACGAAAACTAATTTTTTTAACGGTGTAACAACCACCCGCATACCATCAGATAGTGCTGTATATTTATTTTTAAAACGCTTCATTTTTTTATCCTTCGTATTAACGATCCTTATACTTACGTGTCTTCACTTGGGGTGTTGTCATTTCAAAAGCCGACATTACACACCGGAAACCAACATAAGAATGGGATTCATCTTGCTGTTCATAATTTCTAACATCACTATTCAGCATACCGCCGTTATCTTTCCAAGAACCACCTCTTACCACTTTACGCTTTAATACATAGCTTGCATCGTCATCCGCATCATATAGTAAAACCGGGTTTAAATCATTTACAAATTCCATTGCAGAAGGACTGAACGCATCCAGTGTCCATTCGGAAACATTCCCCGCCATGTTGTACACGCCAAAAGCATTCGGCGTGTATGATTTTACAGGCACAGTAAAAGTGGAACCATCTCTCGAATATGTTCCTTCGCCTTGTTTAAAGTTCACAGCTAATCTCTTTTTATCAGATTTTTTATCATTAATTGTCAATCTTGTTTTTTGAATAGTATCAGCCGGATCGAGCTTCCCTTCCGCAGCATATTGCCATTGCGCCTCCGTAGGCAAACTGAACGTTAATTGATATCCTCTAAGGTAAGAATTTTTTTGAAGCTGATTCGTAATTTCTTTTCCCCTCCAATCGGCATAGGCACGTGCCTGTTTCCAACTAACTCCCACCACAGGATTATAGTCAAAAGATTCATGCCTGAAGTAATTAGCATCCATTGAGCTCATTTGAGCGTTAGGAAAATCTCTTGACCAGATATCTTCCACAGGCATTACTTCAACAACATCTGTAATGTATTGATCATTGTTTTTTCCGTCCATCTTCAAATACGAAAAGCGGTAGGTAAGCAAGCCCTTGTTAAGCACCCTTTTCCCAGCTTCCATAGTCATCATTGGCCGAAGTTTTTCCTGGATTTCCGGATGACTATTTTGCCATAATGGTGATTCCTTTTTTACGCGTTTCCAATCAATTAAGCGGCCTCCATTAGTCACAAGGCTGTCCGCAGTATTTTGTTCTGGCCGATCTAGAAAATATTGATCATCGTTAAGATAATCCGTAACAGCAACAGAATCGGCTACCCAATTAACAAAAGCTCTATATTGCGCATTTGTAACTTCCGTCTGATCTATAAAAAAAGCGCTGAGACTTACATTTCTACCAATGTCACTACTATCCTGAGAACTTTTATAAAAGATTGTTCCCGAAGGAATATATACCATTCCTGGAGGGGCTGGCAAATGCTTTCCTCTGAAAGCGACCACCTTTGGAGTATCATATAACCGCTTAGAGCTGCAAGCAGTCATAAGCAATATAACTATTATTATTCCATAAAAAGAGGCACAAGTAAAAACCTCAACAGATCTGCCTAAAATTCTCAACATAAATCACTTAAATTTTTCTGTATACTTTATCAATAAATGTCATATTCTGATTACATACAGTTTCTTCAACACTTTATTATTTAATAATACGTGCGGTAATTTACTGTATCACCAAAATAAACCCACTTTTTTATTAAAAACACTTTTTTTTATATAAATGTGTACAAACTTACAATTTTATATGATAAACCGTTTAATCTTGGAGTTAACAATAAAATTTTCTATAGTGGCAAAGTCATCTTATATGATGATCTACGCCACCGTAGATCCAGGCCTTATTTTATGCCTCAATCTTATGAATAAAATTATTAATTAAGAGGTGTTATGCATAAGATACTGTTATATACTGTTTGCCAGTCAAAATTCTGTCAAAGCAGTGTTGTCAACTATTTAATCCATCTTCTTTCACTTATCGAATATAGTATCGTGGGCTGAAAAGCTACTATACATACAAATGTCATCTACAGACTTCACACTGGAGAAATTTACATTATACTCATTTTTAAGCCGATTATTCATTTTGAATCACGCAGAGAATTTCTGTAAAAGCCCGCTCACTTTTAAGTGAGGGTTGTGAGAGAATAAATTTTAATATTAGGAAAAACAGAACAAAACCATAAATACAAGTAGAAAGACCTTTCAAAAATTGTTAGTTAACCACTATCAACCTACGTTTAATTGCTTCTAAAACTAAGCCGGTTCTGCTTTTGACGTGAAATTTGTGAAATAGACTTGCTCTATATCCATCTACGGTCTTAATAGATAAATACATTTTTTTTGCTATCTGTTGATAATTCAGATCGCTACATGCTAACTTCAAAAATTCCATCTCTCTGTTTGTCAATAACGTAGATTGCGCCATTGGTTCTTCGCGTTTTACGCTCACCCGATGTGAGTTGTAATACCCTTTAAACCAAACTTCGTTTAAGGCCAATTTTAACTCCAAAGCATTAATATTTTTAGACAAATAGGCACAACAACCCGCCTTAACCATTTTTAAAGCGCTTAAAGAATCATTCAACATGGATAGGGCTATCAGTTTTATCTCTGGATAAATCCGTCTTACAGATGTCACGACTTCATGTCCTTCCATAAGCGGCATGAGCACATCCACTAAAATAATATCGGGGCAAGTATCTTGACGCTTTAATTTTTGCATTAAATCTTTTCCATCTGTGGCATGTAGTATAACTTCAAAATCAACTAAATTATTCACCAGCATAATTAGTGATTCTAAAACCAGTACGTGATCGTCCACTATACCAACAGTTATTTTCATGTGTATTTTTTTAGTGATAATTATAATGGGTTTGACAAAAATATAGACTAAATGCCATTTTACTTTTATTTAATAATAGTTTAATTGACTATGATTCACAGTTCTTTACAGTTTTTTTATTGGCACATCACTTACTTGAACATCCGACATCTATTGTATATAACTGATAAAAAGACATTAAGACATGATTTGATAACGAACAAGTTCTTTTTTTATTCCATTCAGGGAAATCATGTATACTTAAAATGTGCAAAAGTTGTCACCTTATATTTATGAAATAATGGAAACAATCCCCCCCAAGGTTGCATGTTAATTGACAAAACGGAATTGATGCGTATAAAATTTATACTACTTTTACATCAAAAACAATATTTAAGAAATTAGGGAGCTTATAAAAAGAGTAGGGGAAGAAACGAGACTTGCTAGCTAGCAACTATTGTAAAATTACTTACAGATAGGGATGATGAATAGGTATTTTAAATTCAAAGCCACTTCTTCAAGTGACTTTGAATATTAAATTTGTTTAACTTCCGATAGCATTTACTTTAAAGCCAATTTTTTCTAGTTTAGCTTTATCTAATAGGTTACGTCCGTCAAAGATATTAGCCGGTTTCAGCATGTTATCATAGATACGTTGCCAATCGTACGACTTGAATTCGTCCCATTCTGTCAACACAGCAATCGCATGGGCATCTCTGCAAGCCTCATATGGGTCTGTTTCCACCTTTAGCAATTGCTTATTCTCCTCCGTGTTACGGGTAGCCAGATAGTCCAGGTCGCTATACACCTGCTGTTCTGGCACTTTAGGATCATAAACTGATATATGTGCCTGTTCGTAGAGCAAATGGTCTGCAACATAGATTGCCGCAGATTCCCTTGTGTCATTTGTATCCTTCTTAAAAGCCCATCCTAAGAAGGCTATTTTTTTACCATTAACCGTATTATAAAGCGTGCGGATAACCTTATTTGCAAAACGACGTTTCTGGTGATCATTCATGATGATTACCTGTTCCCAATAGTCTGCAACTTCCTGTAGCCCATAACTATGCGCTATGTAAACCAGATTCAGAATATCTTTCTGAAAACAGGATCCGCCGAAACCCACAGACGCTTTTAAAAACTTAGGTCCGATACGGCTATCCGTTCCAATGGCCCTGGCCACCTCATTAATATCTGCTTCGGTATGCTCACACAGCTCCGATAGTGCGTTTATTGAAGAAACACGTTGCGCAAGCATCGCATTGGCTGTCAGTTTAGACAGTTCTGATGACCAAACGTTCGTTGTCAGGATCCGTTCTCTAGGCACCCACCGTGCATAAATAGCTACCAAAGCCTCTATAGCTTGCCGTCCAGCCTCGTCTTGGTCACCTCCTATTAACACCCTATCCGGTGCCATCAGATCCTCAATGGCAGTCCCTTCCGCAAGGAACTCGGGGTTAGACAATATTTGGAATTTTATACCGTTACCCGTGTGGTGAAGAATATCCTTCAATGTACTTGCTGTCCGTACCGGAAGGGTGGATTTTTCTACAATGATTTTATCCGTTGTGCTTACCCGTGCTATTTGTCTTGCACACAGTTCTATCCATTTCAAGTCGGCAGCTTGACCTTTACCCGCACCATAGGTCTTTGTAGGTGTATTCACCGAAATAAAAATCATGTCCGCTTCATCAATCGCTTTCTCAACATCCGTAGTAAAAAACAGGTTCCGCCCACGTGCCTCACCCACTACATCGCTTAAACCAGGTTCATATACAGGAATCTTTGTTACGTCTACATCGTTCCATGCAGCGATACGCGCTTCATTAAGGTCAACTACCGTCACCTGAATGTCAGGACACTGTTTTGCAATGACAGACATCGTAGGTCCGCCAACATAACCTGCTCCTATACAACAAATTTTTCTTACAGTCATTTATTCTATGAAATAGTTAAAAATTAAAGCCTAAGTATTATTTAATTAAAATTAGACGTAGCTCTCTCCAAACTGTTTAGCCGCGTCTGCCACTACTTGTTTCACTTCTTGTTCAGCATTTATTGGACAAATCAACAAGGTATCATTTGCTTCCACTATGATATAATTATGGAGATTTTTAAGTACAACTTTTTTATAACTCGGTACGTTTACCATACAATTACTGCTATTGTATAAAATAACATTATTTGCATCCGGTATAAGCACATTTCCTTCCGTATCTTGGGGGCTAAGACCATAAACGGAGGTCCATGTACCTAAATCAGACCAGCCAAAATCTACCGGCAGTACATAAACCAAATTGCTTTTTTCCATAATCGCATAATCTATGGAAATATTTTCACAAGTAGGGTAATATTGTTGCAAAAACAAATCTTCCTCCGATGTGTTATATTTATTTTTACCATAAACGAATATAGCATTTAACTGTTCCTCGTATTTCTCAAGTTCACCTAAAATTGTTTGCACATTCCAAATAAAAATTCCGGCATTCCACAAATATTCGCCGCTTTCAACATATTGCTGTGCCGTTTTAACATCTGGCTTTTCTTTAAAAGCATTAACCTTATGAAATGCTTTATAATCGGATAAAGTTAAATCATCTGTTTGAATATATCCATAACCTGTATCTGGCCGCGATGGTTTAATTCCCAACGTAATCAAGGCTCTACTGCTTTCTGCAGCATTTAAAGAGTGCTTAATGTCCTCTAGAAATTGATGTGTATCTTGTATTAAATGATCTGAAGGCGCTATAACCATTGTCGCCTCTTGATTTAACGCGTATAGTTTATGGCATGCATAAGCAATACAAGGAGCCGTATTGCGCATCGCTGGTTCACCAATTATCCTGCTGGTATCTGTAATTCCCAATTGCTCCCGAACTAAATCAACATATTTGTAATTCGTGAGAATGTAAATATTTTCTTCTGGAACTATTTGCTTAAAACGTTCATAAGTGTTCTGAATAAGTGTCTTTCCTGTACCTAATACATCAATAAACTGCTTTGGAAGTGACGTTCTACTTATTGGCCAAAAGCGACTGCCTACTCCGCCTGCCATAATAATAACATAATGATTTTTATTCATTCTAGTAGTTTAATTACCTTCTATATTATACTGTTATACTGCTCCACAAATTTGCAGGATATATCTTTTCTGCTATAAGATTAGCCAATTCTTCTCTAACTAATGGCTTATCTTCCTGATAGGTAACGCCAAAGCAAGGGGCATCAATGGCTAGTACACTGAAAGAAGCTTTACTATCTTGCAACAGCTGCTGCGCCGCTTCCGGAATTAGAAATTCTGCTTTCGGATCATCTTTATTTTCCTCAACAAAGGTTTTAAACAGTGGTTCCAATAAAGAAAAAATCGCAGGAGTAAAACCCCAGAAATTCATCGAAACCAATGCATCTTCCGTCAAGGTTCCTGGCTTTCCGTCCGTTTGGACAAATTCTATTGCATTTTCTGCATTTCTATAGACCTTTGCTCGCTCATCTAACCTCTCCAGTTCTCCATTATCTGTCACGGCACATACTCCTCTTGTCACGGGGCCACTATCAGATAAGGTTTTACCAATGGTGTACCCTAAAAGTGCAAAATGTTTGTCCGTAGCCTCCTTTGCTAAGAAGTTAACCATTTGCTTAAAGGCAACCGAACTGTAAAAATCGTCCGCATTTATTACACAAAAATTTTCTTTAACTACTTCTTTTGCAGCTAACAAAGCGTGGCCAGTACCCCAGGGTTTAGCTCTGTCAATATGCTCCTCAAATCCGTATTCGTTTAGTTGGGGTTCTTGAAAGGCATATTCGACCCCTATTTGGCCGACTATCTGTTTTGCAAATTTCTCTTCAAAAATTTCTTGATGCTCTTTTCTAATAATAAAACATACTTTTCCGAAACCTGCTCGAATGGCATCATAAATGGAATACTCTAAAATAGTTTCATTGTTCGGTCCAAAACCGTCAGTTTGTTTGTTTCCGCCATACCGGCTAGCCATACCGGCAGCTAGGATTACTAATGTGGGCTTCATCAGATGCTTTTATGTTTTAAATTCTATTAAATTAAGCAAAACAACATATCCATACAGCACTGCTTTGAGAAGCACGATTGTATTCAATGTTTCAATATTTCTTGGAGGCGAATATCGGATAAATAACATTCTTTACAAGACAGATGTCCACAAAATGTATACAAATGGACGACTTTTGAGTATTATTCTTCATTAACAACAAAATGTAAACAATTATTTAACTTAATAACACCTCTTTTTCCGATCAAAATTAAATTTCACCGAACAATACCAGGTCAGCTTTTCTACAAAACAAACGTGCAAATGAAAAGTAATCGTTCAATTTCAAATTTCTAAATCACCAATAGGTGATTCCTCTTGAAACAATTGTAATTAGATAAATTATGCTTAACATTTCACTCATAGTCTGTCAGCAGAGATTAAGTCTCGTAAACTCATTTGACAGACCGGCAAAACACTACTTGGTGATCCATGAATACCTTAAGATAAAAGATGAATAAACCAATTATGCTTCCGTAAAACTAAAGAAAAATTTTGTTTTTTAGATTTAAGTTTTTAAGGTCTTTGTAGGCATTTCCACTTTTAACGTATTTTGCCAATCGTCCGAATTGACGTTCGTTATGCAAATCAGTACCCACGAAATCATACATATTATTTTTCCTTAGATATTCAGCCGATTTGGACACGTCCCTTCCATAATATCCAGTAGGAGCGAGCAAATTCATTTGTAATAAACATCCGATATCTTTAAGTCGATGATACATTTTATATTGTTGAGAATAGAATGTATATCTCTCGGGGTGAGCCATTATCGGGATATAGCCTTTGGATAAAATCCGAAACAAGGTTTGTTCTAACTGTGGAGGTTCTGCTAGCCAAGGTAGCTCAACGAGTAAATGTCCTGTCGGAAAAGCTCTTACTCTATTATTTTCTAGTAAGTTGCCAAAACGTTCTCCCAACATATATTCGCCCCCAGAATGTGTATATACATCTTCCAGCCCACTCCTTTCCATTTCCATATATAGTTTTTCATGGGCCATATCAATAGTTTCAGGTGAGTTTGGATATACTTCGTCATAAACATGCGGTGTAATAATAAATTGCCTTAGTCCAAGGTCCATTAAAAGTTTAATAAGATGAACTCCAGAAGAAGCATTTGGTACTCCATCATCGATACCAGGCAATAAGTGCGAATGCACATCTGTATTCATCCACTCCAAATTAGTGTGTCCCTGTCTTTTAAATAAGTTAAACATTACACTCTCTCCTATCTCAAACAATATAAACGGAATAAGCCCATCGTAATTGTGCCCAATTATAGATTTATGCCCCATTGCCTCGTGAACCTATTTTCATGCTCACAATTAACCTATTTAATCTTGGCTTGATTAGACTTTCACAAGAAACTGTGCAAATTACCCGTTTTCGTATCAGTTATTTTGCTAAGATACTCGGCCATACTTATTAACGTAAATTTGCGTTCACTATGGCAATACCAGTTGTAAAAGAAGCGCCAATCCGTTCGAGAATCATTATTCTCGATATATTGCGGGGGTTTGCATTATACGGAATTATTTTGGCACACGCTGGTTCTGTGTACTTATACGAATTAGGTATTAAATCTTCTCACTTAAATGGAATAGATGTTGATCTTAAAAAAATTATTGAGATATTAATTGAAAGAAAATTTTATCTTATTTTCTCCTTTCTTTTTGGATTAAGCTTTTTTATTCAGCTTGAAAACACTTATCATCGTCAGCAATCATTTGTTTTTAAATACCTATGGAGGCTATTCATCTTATTCTTGATAGGTCTGATACATAGCTTGCTTTATCCATTTGATATTCTTCGGGTTTATGCGCTTACCGGAATTTTACTATTGCCTATTAAAAATCTTACTTCAAATAAGCTTCTTTCGTTAGCGATTGTTTTGTTTATTTCTGGCTGTCTATTCTTGCATTTCAATGGACATATCAAGGAATCTTTGTCTACATTTAAATTTCAAAAAATTGACGTATCTGCAACATTTTCACAGCAGATCGCTTCAGGGCATCTCTTTACAATCTTAAGTTTATTCATTTTAGGATTATGGGCTGGCAAAAAAGAAATCTTTAGAACGAATGGAGTTAACTTATTTTTTTTTAAATCTATTTTTCTGATTTCTTTGATCAGCCTTATACTGTTGAAAGCAGGAAGTCAGCTTCAAAATTTTCATTTTTTAAGCTTTCATTTTTTGAACATGTCTTTAACGAATATAAGTCTTTCGTGTTTATATGTCAGTACCACCACGCTATTTTATTCCAATTTTCCCAAACTCAAATTGCTATGGAAATCATTAGAAGTCATTGGCAAAATGGGGTTAACAAACTATGTCATGCAAACAATTTTTTTCTTCACACTGTTCAAGTTTAAGCATGCTTTTTTTGCACACGACAAATTGGCTTTACTCATTGTATTATCCAACCTATTTTATTTGAGCCAAATCTTATTTTCTATTTACTGGCTTAAAAGGTTTAAGATTGGCCCACTTGAATGGGTTTGGAGAATTAGCACAAATTTATATAAACCTACCAGTTCTTCGATAAAAGGCAGTCAGTTAGAAAGAATCACTATCAAATAACTCTTACTTGTCCTACAATTTAGGCTCGTATTGTATTCTTCAGCTAATTTGTTCTATAATTCTTTGTTAGTCGCTTAATGAAAGCTGATACCTTAAATTATTTCATGAAGTAGCAACGGGAAGCCCCAATTTGACACGAAACCATCTGCTTCTATAGACTGAACACATTTAACCAAATGGCTAAAAAACGTTGAACAACAAAGCAGAATATTTATTTTAAGGAGCCCTATTAACATTATCAAGTCCTTTTATAATTAAAATAGCCAAAAAAGCGCCAAAAGAATTAAATATAACATCGTCAATATCTGGAAAACCTACCCCAGTGACATATTGAGTTACTTCAATGCCAACACTCAACAAAAATGCAGAGAGCAAAATATACCTGAGTAGATAAAAGCGAAAAACAATATACAAGAACAAAGTGTAGGGTACAAACATTACAACATTCCCCACCACATCTAGATAAATGCTGCTTACATCAAAGCCATGTGTATATAAGTACCATTTAGAGGTAAAAGGCTCCAAACGAGGCTTAACAGCATGATAACCTAGACTGGCTTTAGGCCTTCGTCCAGAGAAGAAAACCACATAAAATAAGGTAAAAAAATAAACGGGACAGCTAATTAACCAGAACCACTTTACAAGCTTATTGTTAACTTTCTTTCTCAATATACTCAAAACTCAGATGAATAAAACCAATTCAAAATTCCACATATTTTAGACAAAAATAAGTTTTTCCAGCTAACTACAACATCTGTTTTAATAAATTAAATTGTTTAACAATAAGGTAAATATGGAGCATTCATTTGTTTCACTATCTTGATTAGTGACTTAAATTCCTTTCATTAATCAACTTGTTCAGCTGAGATGCCAGCTTCTAAGCTTTGTGAAAGCTCTTCATTATTATGTAGTGCTTCACTAATAAAATCCTTAAACATTCCATCTCGCAAAATACTTTCTACCACTCTGTCTGCGCCATATTTGGTATAATGATTTTGATCCATCATATAAGGTACATCATCCTCCGATAATTTGGGAAACGATGTTAACGCAAATATATCTACATAGTCATCTTTGAACGCTCTACGTAAGCTATTATTCATAATGGCCGACTTTTTATTAATGTACTGGTTGCTAAGGGAAATACCGTACTCAAATTCTCTAGCAGCAATCGAAGTGTAAGGTATAGTGTAAGTTTCATTTTGACCAATAATTAGCGTAGGAATATCCCATTTTTTTAAACATCTTAGTGTTTCTTTGAGATGCTGAATGACTTCCTCGGTTGGTTCACTACACCAGTTGGCGCTAATGAGAACACCATCAATCTCTTTTGCATGTTTTTGAATAAAATCGTCATACATATAATGGATAATTTCCTCACAGCGCGATTCGCCTTCCGGCTCCAGCAGCGGTAAACAGCCACTAACACTTGCCTGCAACAAATGAATATCGTTCCACGCTAGCTCTTCTCTCAAAGATTGGGACAAATGAGCTGCATGACTATCGCCTATAAGTAAGATATTCTTTCTATTCTTTTCTAGGGCTAAACAGCTCACCTTATCAAAATCGATCGTCGCTGCATTTTCAGAGCTAATGAAACAGGCTTGTTTATTGAATTGAAGTATGGCTTCTTCTTTATGATCTTCTTTATACTTAGAGATGAGCAGAGCCTCTTTCTTGAATCGTATCCGGTTTATATCGACCACTGTGAAACTGCTGGTAACGATCGCAACCAACAAAGCAGGCAAATAAACATTCAAAGATTTCTTAATTGTTAATTGTTCTATAAGCGTAAAGGAAAGATAGGCAAAAAAAACAGATAAAACAAAGAACAAAACGGTTTGCAGTAAATCGGCTTGAATACCTAGGTAGCTTGCTATAACGAAGATAGGCCAATGCCATAAATAGATAGAGTATGACAGTTTTCCCGTAAACTGCACAGTTTGATGATGCAGAACAAGAAACACATTCACATTAGCTAAAAGAATCATAAAAGTCGCCATTACAGGAAGAAGCGTAGCTACTCCCGGCCAACTCAAGCGGTCGTTTAAGAGAAATATGCTAGCAAAAATGAGTAGGTAGCCTGCTATTGCAAGCTCTTTACTGCGACGAATTTTTATTCCCTCCAATAGAAACGCTATTCCCCCCATTAGCATCTCCCAACTCCGCGTTGGCAGCATATAAAACGAATAAGTGGGATATCGTTCGGTAAACCAAATGGTAAACAAGAAAGCAACTACAGAAACATTCGCAAATAGTAGCAGAAACTTCTTTTTATCACCTTTAAAGAATCTGTTAAAAAAGATCATGAGTAAAGGTAATACTAAGTAAAATTGCCATTCCACAGACAACGACCAGGTATGTAAGAAAACATTAGTGTCAGACGAAGCGTCAAAATAGTCGGCTTTAGAGTATAGGATATTGGAGAAAAACAATAAGCTGGCTGTTGCGTTTTTTGCTACCAGATAATAATCAATGGGCAGATAGAAAAAGAAGGTTATACCTACTATGATGAATACCATCAATAAAAGTTCCGGAATAATCCGCCTTGCTCTTCTATTGTAAAAATCGATCACTGAAAAACTTCCATTTATTAGACCTTTCATGATAATTCCAGTCATTAGATAACCGGATATCACAAAAAATATGTCGACTCCTACATATCCCCCATCAAAAAAAGGCACCTTAAAATGAAACAATAAAACGGCAAGTACCGCAATTGCTCTTAAAGCATTAATATCATATCTAAAACCAGGTCTATTACTCATTGTTTTAAAATTAATGTTATACTATTCAAAAAGCTTAACTAGACGTTTGATAATTGCATTTAATTATCCATAGCACAGACGCTGAAACCAATGGTTTTCAGCTTCTCCTTATCTAACATAAGGCATTATATTCATCAAATATAAGGGCAATCTTCAACATATTATTATAAATCCGCAGCCAGTCAAGTAACCAAAGACGAGAAAAAACCTTAATGTATGGTGCTATTTAGGGCTTATTATAAGCCACCTATTTTTTCCAAAACTTCCGTAGAGATTTTTTTCCCTCCCCTTGATCATAGTATCCATAAGCATAGCCGTATTTGCCGGCGCCATAGCCGCTACTGTTGCTATCTGGAACATCATTCAGAACTATGTTTAACCTTTTTATCTTTCCCTCACTAAGCACATCGTTTGCCAATTGAATTAAACTTTTAGGCGTATAGTTTACTCTCAGAACATACAACGCTATATCACTAAATTTACTTAATAATTGGCCATCAGTTACTGCACCTATTGGCGGAGCATCTATAATAATTAAATCAAAATTTTCCTTTGCCTCTAAGAAAAATTGCTTCGTCCGCCCACTTAAGATTAATTCAGACGGATTTGGAGGTATAGGACCCGAAGACGCAAAATATAAATTATTGGAGTTATTAACAGGTGTTACAATGTCAGATAAAGTTAAACTGCGATCAATTATATAATTAGAAATACCAACACGATTTTTACCGTAGGTCTTAGATAATTTTGGCCTTCGCAAATCAAATTCCAGAAGTAGCACCTTCGTTCCGGAAATGGCAAAAACATTAGCAAGATTCAACGAGACAAAGGATTTTCCTTCTCCTGGCATTCCCGATGTAAGCAAAATAACTTTGTCATTTGCACCAGACAATAGAAACTGAACGTTTGTTCTTAAGCCTCTAAATTGTTCCGCTAATGGGCTCCTAGAAGATTCAAATTCAACTAGCTCGTTACCACTATTATTATGCTGTAATTCTGATATCACTGGTAAAGCAGTTTTGCTTTCTACATCTTGTCTATCGTCAATGGTTTTATTAAAAACATCATGAATATATATCTTACTGAAAGGCACAAAAACAGCTAACATAACCGCTCCCAACCAAATTAGCGTAGTTTTCGGACTGAATGGCATTTTATCCGCCTTAGGTTTATCTATCACTCTGATGCCCGCAATATTTGAGGTATTAGCGACCGCAGTTTCCTCCCTTTTTTGCAAAAGAAAAAGATATAAATCTTGCTTCAGCTGTTGTTGGCGTGAAAGATCTAGGAAAGCTCTTTCCTGAGCGGGAACTTTCCTGATATTCCCTTTAATGGCCCCTGTACTTAAGCTTAATCGCCCTTTACTCACTTCTAATGACTTTTTAGTGTTCTGAATGTAATTAAAGATATTACCTTTAACGGAATCGATTCGAGTATCAATATTTAAAATATAAGGGTTCTCCTTGGTATACCCCATACGTAATCGCTCTCGTTCTAATACCAAGCCATTATAACTAGATAGCAAATTAGAAAAAGCTTGATCATTTGTTCCTTCACCCGACACAACTGATCCGGAAATTAAAGTAGTGCTACCGGGTTGACTGAGCATCTTATAAACCGCTTCCAGCATTTGGATTCGAGTTTCAACGTTTAAAAGTTCTTTAGTATATCCCTCACCACTTTCTAATAGTAGTTGTGACTGAGCAGCTATATTCGCTAAACCCTTATCTTGCATAAATTTTTGGATATCACTCTCAATTTCATTCAATTCTCCATTTACTAATACAATCCTTTTATCTATAAAAGATATAGTACTGTCGGCAATTCTACTTTTGTCTTGAATATTCTGCCGAATATACTCATCAATATAGTTGCTAAGTATATATTCTCCTTTGTCTCTCAAAGGATAATCTATTTGAAGATCAATAACGGTAGTAAGCTTATTGGCTATAACGGCGCTAAGCATGCTACGCAGTTCCGATACTGTATTGTCTACTGAAGCAATTTTAATTTTATATTTCTGATTTCTTGAAAGCTCCACTGCATCATTTCTAGTAATTAGAAAAGCACCATAATTTGCTATTTTAACTATTTTCCCAAAGGCAAACTTTCCCAACTTGATCAGCCCTTGATCTCGATCTATATATTCAAGTAAAAATTCATTTTCATTTTGTGGTGTAATGTCAAGAAGAAGCGTTTTATCAACAAGATCGTTTTCTGATACTACGAGATTGACTGGCGAACTAAAAAGTTCAGTGTCTTTAAATTTTCCTGAATAATAGTATACGATATTGAGATTTAAATCACGGACCAACGACTCCATTAATGAACGAGTCCTTAAAATTTCAACCTGATTGTCAACATTGCTGGTTGTACCTAATAAAGTTGAAAGATCTAATTGAGTAGCTGATGGAGATTTATTTTGATTTTGATCGTCTATTAGCACCTTAGCAGAAATATGATATTTAGGAATAGCAAAATATCTTAAATACCCCCAAGACAATATCCCAAAAAAGACAATACTAAGTAAAAGTAAAGGCCATAATTTTAAGAATTTGCCCAAGAAAGCACCAAAATCTACATATAAGTTTTGTTTTGAATTAGGAACGGAAGCAACTGATTCTTTGACCATAGATACTGTTTTTAAATTATAATCTCGTAATAATTAATGCTGCGGTGGATAGTAAAGAAGCAAATATTGCAATCACACTGAATCGAGAGGCTTCGGCTGAAGCGATTTTTCCTTTACTTGGCTCTACATAAATGATATCGTTCTGTTTTAAATAGTAATAAGGTGATGTAAACAATTCCGCATCGTTAAGATTAAAATGGACCATTTCTTTTCCTTTACTGTTTTCTCTTATTAAAAGTACATTTTCTCTTTTGCCATAAATCGTCAAGTCACCAGCAAGACCGATTGCATCTAATATGGTTACTCGTTCTGAAGGCATCGTATAACTTGAAGGCCTGTTAACTTCGCCTATAACAGTTACCTTAAAATTAACGAATCTAACTTGCACGGTAGGATCTACAAAAAACCTCTTCGCTTTTTCACGTAATAAGTTACGGGCCTCGTAGCTCGTTAAGCCACTAAGTTTTATCCTGCCTAAAATAGGAAGTTCGACCTCACCATATTTATCCACAACAAAACCAGCAACCCTTTGCTGCGCTCCAGGCGCAGCGACACTATTATCTGTAGCAGCCTCATTTACAGAAACTGAGGCGCTAATATCGGCTGTTTGAAACGTAATATCTAAAATATCATCTGATTGAATAATAGGTTCAGTATATTGGATTTGTTTAATTTCTTTATAGTCCACTTCAGATATGTTCTTAAAATAGGGAATGGTTTTGTTACTTCTACATGAAAAGGTCAATAGAGGTATTAAAAGTAGCCAAACGTAATTTTT
>DATMSZ010000281.1:0-7710 GCA_035565175.1 Pseudosphingobacterium sp. | reverse complement strand
ATTGTACATCGGTTTACGGATATAGCGGACCAATTTCAAACGTCAACTTTGCAAGTTTACCCATAGAATTCCTAGATAAATTTTATTTGTTTTTTTTGTCATTTCTTCATTCTCAGAAAATTGTGTCTATTTTTTCAGTATTACATCCCCTTTCGGACCAACAGATACTTTTAAATAGAACTGAGAGTTTACACCCCATAGGAAAAACGGTTGCTATTAATTTACGATTGCCCATAGAGGAGCAAAGACTACAATATCGAAGGCCTATACGTTTAAAAATAAATCAATTAAGACGAAAGGGTTTTACAGTAAGGCTTACTAAATCGTTGGACAAGTTACATGTTTTTGCGGAGATTTATAGGGAGAATATGATTAAAGTAGGAGCATCTGATAAATACATTTTTGATGACAAGTATTTTGAAGAGATTATGGGCTCCGCCGATTTTGACACTGAACTGTTATTAGCCTATTATCAAGAAGAAATCGTTGCAGGTGCGATGATGGTTTTTACAAACAATATCGTGCAATTACATTTAGCAGGTACTCGGAATGAGTTTTTAAAAGAATCTCCAATGAAACTAATTTTTGACGAAGCCAGTTTAATTGGAAGAGCACGGGAAATGCACTACCTCCATTTGGGAAGTGGTGTTGGAGGAAAAGAGGATTCCTTATTTCATTTTAAAAGAGGTTTCTCAGATTGTCTTTTTGATTTTACTACTTGGCGTTATATCGTTAATCCAGAAATATATAACGAATTAGTTTTAGCTAGAGCAGGGAAGGTTGATGCGAGCTTATTTCCTTTATATCGCTTTGTTGTATAATCTCTCTTCACTACATCTATTCTTACATTATTATGAAAACACGCTATCTTTATTTGTTAATATTTATTTTAGCTGTAAGCGATTTGATTTTAGTCAATTTAGCTTATCTGAGTACTTTTTATGTTGTAGGCAAGATGTCGAGCTTGCATGGAATCTATTTAGATGGTCTAATAGTAAGTAATTTGGTTTGGTTGGTTTCCTCATTCTTGTGCAAACTTTATACAGAAAAGACAGTAAGACGAATAGATTTTATATATGGCAAAACATTCAAGACTTATTTGATGCATTTTGCCATTTTTGCCTGTTATACTGCTTTTTTTAAAGAAAAAGCCATTTCAAGAGAGTTTTTGTTACTAATGTACATAGGACTATCCCTC
Organism: Pseudosphingobacterium sp.; assembly: GCA_035565175.1. GTDB lineage: Bacteria > Bacteroidota > Bacteroidia > Sphingobacteriales > Sphingobacteriaceae > Olivibacter. The sequence continues at coordinate 6,512 of DATMSZ010000281.1, read as the reverse complement.
TATTTGTTTGTCAGTAGATTTGTTGGAACTTTTTTTGAAAACAGATTATTACATTATTTTAAAGCGAGTAAACCTGTAGCCGTTTTAGGGATGAATAAAATGGGATTGCGCCTGGCTGCATTTTTTGAGCAGAAGAAGAATCAGTACGAATTTAGTGGTTTTCTTGATGAACGGGATGGTCTTTGCGTAGCAGAAGACGGGAGTGTGCTGCCTGTGGTTTGTGAGCAGATAAGAGTAGCTGCAAAAAGCGGGATTCAGGAAGTTTATGTCCCTCTTTCTCCTGAGAACATGGCTACTGCAAATGCTTTGCTAATAGAGGGTGAAAAACAATGTGTAAGAATGAAATTTGTGCCCGATTTAACAAGTGCCTTGGTGACACCTTTTAAGCTTAGTTACATGGAAGACTTCCCTGTAATCAGTATGCGGCATGATCCGCTGGAGGAAATAGAAAATCGATTTAAGAAGCGTATTTTTGATATTATATTTAGTTCGCTAGCGATCATATTCGTGCTAAGCTGGTTATACCCAGTGCTTGGTTTAATTATTAAAATCCAGAGCCCCGGACCTATCTTGTTTAAACAGAAACGAGATGGGAGAAATAATCAAACGTTTTACTGCTATAAATTTAGGAGTATGAAAATGAATAGCGAAAGCGATACCAAGCAAGCAACTAAAAATGATGATAGAGTCACGCCCATAGGGCGCTTTATGCGTAGGACGAGTTTAGATGAGTTGCCACAGTTTTTTAATGTACTTCTAGGAGACATGAGTGTGGTTGGTCCAAGACCTCATCCGTTGCCACTTACAAAGCAGTACCGTGAAATTATTGATCAATACATGGTGAGACATTTCTTGAAATCTGGTATCACGGGTTGGGCACAAGTAAGTGGTTTCAGAGGAGAAACGAAGGATCCTGAATTGATGCGTAAGAGGGTAGAGCACGATGTTTGGTATTTAGAAAATTGGTCGGTAATGTTGGATGTTCGAATTATTATCCAAACTATCATTAATATGATTAAAGGTGAAGAGAATGCTTACTAATTTTGTACTTCCTTTTGTAGAGAATGAACGCGGCAGATAGAGTAACACTTAACACATCTATATTATATGGTAGAATTCTCGTAACCATGGGGATTACGCTCTATTCTACTCGACTTGTGCTGAACGCATTAGGTGGCATCGATTATGGAATTTTTAATCTTATTGCAGGAATCATCCTGATGTTGTCCTTTTTAAATGCAGCGATGGCGACTTCTACTCAGCGCTATTTATCCTTTCATCAGGGAAAGAGGGATCTTGAGATGCAAAAAAAGGTGTTTATAAATAGTTTGACGTTGCACATAGTTATTGGACTTATTATAGTTGCACTGTTAGAGTTAACAGGGCTCTTTCTATTCGATGGAATACTACATATTCCTTTGGATAGGATGATTGCGGCTAAGACGATTTACCATTTTATGTCGTTAACAGTTTTTTTTACTATTATCTCTACGCCATTTAATGGTTCTTTAATAGCACATGAAAATATGTTTTGGGTGGCTTTAATTAATGTTGTAGAGGCCATTTTGAAATTGATTATTGCCGTGTTATTATATATTATACCCGGCGATAAGCTCATTCTTTATGGGTTGTTAACAGCAGGGATAGCCATTGTTACATTTTTGTTATATGCTTGTTATTGTTTTAAAAGATATCAGGAATGTACAATAAGTGGCATGAGCACTCCTGATAAAACGATGATCAGGGAGTTGGGTGCCTTCGCTGGTTGGAATTTATTTGGTGCCGCCTGTTCTGTAGCTCGTACGCAGGGGGGAGCTATCATTTTAAATGTATTTTTTGGGGCGGTAATAAATACTGCCTACGGGATCGCCAATCAGGTTTCTGCTCAGATAAATTTTCTATCCGCTACTTTACTGCGTGCAATTAATCCACAGATTATGAAAAGCGAAGGTGCAGGGGATCGCTCCAGGATGCTTAAATTGGCTATGATCGCTAGTAAATTCAGCTTTTTTCTCCTTTCTATATTTGCCATTCCACTAATTTTTGAAATGGATATTGTTTTGAATTTATGGTTAGGAAAGGTTCCAGAGAACGCAAGTGTTTTTTGTAGCCTTGTTTTGATCGCTTCTCTGTTTAATCAGTTAACAATAGGTCTACAGTCTGCTATACAAGCAACAGGGGAAATTAAACTTTATCAGGTACTTGTAGGCGGAGTGCTTTTAATGAATTTGCCCATTGCATATATGCTTTTAAAGTTAGGAATGCCAGCATATACTATGCTTATAAGTTTTTCCTGTGTCGAGTTGTTAGCCTGCGCGTTAAGGTTATTGATGGCTAAAAGAGTAGCTAGTCTTCGTATAAAAGACTACTTCGATAGGGTACTGATCCCTGAAGTATCACCTCTTATCTTTAGCGTTATTACGTGCTACGGAATTACTCATTGGTTCCCCGTGTCTTCATTAAGATTTTTATTTACGGGAGGTTTATCCGCTACAGTATTTATATTAAGTGCTTATTATACAGGGTTATGTCACGACGAAAAGCAGATAGTTAATCAATCATTAAGTAAAATTTTTAATTATTTTAAAAAGCCTGATGCAAAAATAAATTGAATCAAGTTAAGGCTTAAAGGTCTTTTCTGTTTGGTCATATTTGTTTCTTTCCGTATACATTGATACTTGTATATTAAGTGTAATCACACTGAATATAAATAATTACTACTAAGATCCTGATGAAAATTATCTTTGAACCCATCTCCAGCGACGAAAATCAATATGTCCGCATATTTGTTGATATAATAAAAAAAAATAATCTACAAGCATACTCGCTCAATTATGCGTTAATGAGGCCCTGGTTGCTGGCTCGAATAAAAGTTGTCCATCTAAATTGGTTCGACAATATTGATGGGAAAAATAACATGGAAGTGTTCGTGAATTTTGTTAAACGACTTATTCAGTTATCTATCTTAAAACTCTTCAGAAAAAAAATCATTTGGACGATGCATAATAGGTTCCCGCACCAACCAGAAGGAAAATTCTTTAAAAAGAGGCTCCTTTCTCATTTAATCAAAAAATCATCGCATATTGTTATTCATTCGAAATATTCCAAGTCTCTATTGTTGGAATCGTATAGTATTGATTCAAACAAAATTTACTACATTCCTCATCCTAATTATATTGGCGAATACGAAACAAATATAGTTCCAAATATAGCAGAGGAGGATAAGGGAAAAGAATTGAGACTATTATTTATAGGAGCGGTCAAGCCGTATAAAAACGTTGAATTATTGATAGATGTAGTAAGTGCGTTGAAAGGCTGTAAAATACAACTTACTTTAGCAGGAAAAGCTAAAGATAGTGAATATGAACAATATATTACCGCTTATGCTAGCAAGCTGTCTTCCGTTGTTCTAGAGCTGGATTTTATTCCTGACCACGCCATTGTAGGACTAATTAAGCAAGCAGACTTGGTTGTGCTTCCTTATGATCTGAAGAGCAGTTTAAACTCTGGAACGGTTATCTTGGCTTTTTCTTGCGCCAGAACGGTTGTTTGCCCGGTGATAGGAACAATTGATGACCTGCCCGAGAAAGATAAGGTAATAACGTATCACTATAAAGTGGATAATGACAAGGACCATTTACGGCAATTAAATAATGCAATCAGTAAGGCATATAAGCTTTTTCAAGCAGATGAGATGATCTTTAAAAAATGGGGAGAAGATATGTTTAAACAGGTGCAAAAACACAATTCAAAAGAGCTATGTGCGGAAATGTTAATGACCTTATACAAACAATATTTGTAAAAAAGTCAGGCTACGTTGATTAAAGATAATAAAGCCGAAAAGGTGCTTAAATATTATTTAAGCACCTTTTCGGCTTTATTATCTTTAATCTTTACAAGGACAGTGTAGTTCAATATATCCCTCCCGACTAGCTGCTGTATATTGAACGCCATCTTTAGTATATTTTAAATCTTCTCCTTCTGTTTTGACAATGTGCCAACTCATTGTTTTATTCGTGTAGGCCGTAATTTCATACTTTGATATGACATCTGGGCGCCAAGTAATAGTTAAATAATCTTTTTTGTTTTCGCGTGTTATGGCATAAGTGCCCATTGTGGTACTTTTGTCTGCATCAGTAGTTCTGGTTACTCTTAGATCTTCTGAAAAACGATAATGAACACTATTTACCATAGGATCAGGATACGTTTTTGTGTTTTCATACAATAAAGTTCCATCAGCGGCCTTATATTGATAATTAACAGATAGTGTATTCCAATAAGTACTAATAATGGCTACATCAATTGGTTTGGGAATTTCAATACCAGGATCTTTGGTTTTTTCACAAGCGCTTAAAATAAGTACTACCAGAGGTAATAATAATATACGTTTCGACATAATAGATGTTTTAAATTAAAATCTAAATTCAAATTTCGGAAGAAAGGAATTAGAAAAAGTGCATTTGAGGGAATTGTATAAGGAAATAGGAAATGTTGAGCAAAGGATGGTCTTAAATTGGAGCAGGTTTGTTGTGCCTTGCTCATTTTAGATGCAAAAAGAATAATTAAAGTAATATGCATACAGGGGCATTTGTGAAAGAAAAAAAAGGAATGGTGGCAAAATAAATGTTTCGCTATTAATTTAATTTAAGGCTAATTTTTGTTTCGTAACAAAACGTTATTTTTTGTTAATTTACAGCTGAGTAATTATGTTGCCTTGCATCGAGAAGATTTGCCTTTTTAATATGAGTTATGTCCAAATTAACTTTATATTCGAATACACAATTTTGCCAGTATGAAGGGCCTGTGAAATTGGAATGGCTTTTGTGATTTAGGTGCGTTAGATGCCCCAAATACATTATTAACTAAATTCATTATGAAAGGAACTATAGGTATAGTGGATGATCAGCAATTGTTTTTAAAGACAGTTGGGATGTTTGTAGATACTTTTCCTGATTTTCAAGTTGTTCTCTACGCTACCGATGGGCAAGATTTACTTAAGCGATTAAAGGCAGTAAAAAGCCCTCCCGATATTTTATTAATTGATGTTAATATGCCTTTCATGGAAGGAGCCGAATTGGTGGCAAAGATTAAGGAAGCTTATCCCAGTATAAAGATGGCGGCCCTATCTATGATGGACGATTCACAGAACGTAATAAAAATGATAAAGGCAGGCTGTTGTGCTTACCTGTTAAAGAACATGAATCCAAATGATCTGGAGGTTGCGCTAAAAGAGATTATGGTGAGAGGTTACTATAATACGCATGTAACAAACATGGTATATCATGAATTATTCTCTAAACAACCAATTGACTTAAAAGGGAGAGAGCGTGAGTTTTTAGAATTGGCATGCAGTGATCTAACATACCAACAAATCGCAGATAAGATGTTCCTGTCAATCAAGACGGTTGATGGGTATAGAGCTGCTCTTTTTGAGAAATTTCAGGTAAAAAGCAGAGTAGGGTTAGTATTAGAAGCGATACGGCAGAACCTCATTTCTGTATAATATTGCTAATCATATATGCAAAAACAGGATATTTCCTGTTTTTTTTTGCGCATTTTTCCTCTAGTAGATACTCTATTTGTCTCGTTTATTTGTGTAATTATTTGAACACTACCAAAAGAATGAGAAAGATATGAAGAAGCACTATGGTGAAATTATTGAACGAACAATAAGGCGAAACGGCTATAGTATTAGCGAACTGGCTCGGTTAACTAAAGTAAATAGGAGATCCCTTTATAACTGGTTTAATCGGCCAAAGTTTAAGCCTGATATCATTTTTAAAATCGGTTGCGCCTTGAAACACGATTTTTCTATTGAATTTCCTGAATTATTTTCTACCGAAGACTTTCAACGAGCATTTGCAAACAGCAAACTGATGGATGCCGAAGTCCTTGCAGAAGAAATAGAAAAAATCAATTACTGGAAAGATAAGTACATCAATTTATTGGAAGAATATAATAGTATGCTGGCGTTGAAATCTAGCAGTGAGTTAAGTTTGTTAATGGGAACTAATTTAGGATAAAGTAAGATGAATAAACCGACATCAATTAGCGATTCGGTTTATTTATGCATGTATTCTTTATCAACCTGAACTAATTGTTTTGATGACACTACTTATGTGGAGGCGGTTTGATCCACCAGCTTGTCTAATGAATGCAATATATCATACATGCTTAATACTTCCGAACGGATTGTTAATGTAAATGGTAACGGAACTTCGCTATGAATAATTGCCACATTCGTTGAATGGTGTCGCATGGGGATTTCTAACGGATCCTGTTGAAAATTTGTATTTTCTTTTGGAGAGTTTATATAAGGGTAGTTTTCAATATCAGCATTGGCTAGATGTTCTTCTTCTACTCTTGCAATGTACCCATTTGAGAAAATTTCAATAGACATGAAGACATTTTTATATGTACCATCATATACACCTTCGATAGAACTTCGCTTATCTTCAGCATACATCGTTCTGTAAAAACCAAGTTGTATTAAGCCGTCTCTAATATTGCTC
>DATMSZ010000280.1:0-4059 GCA_035565175.1 Pseudosphingobacterium sp. | reverse complement strand
CTCGCACCTGCGAAACGTCTTCCGAATAAGTTTATCGGACTGGGTAATAATTTACATAGCCGTTGTATCTCGCCTTGGTTATAAAGGATTTTGGGCATAACGGTACCTATATCGGGGTGCTTCTCCATAAAAGCAGCCAATTGCTCTATCACACCTGTCGAAAAGCTGATATCTGGATTAAGAATAAGATGATAAGTACTGTTTGTTTGATGAATAGCAATATTATGGGCCGCGCCAAAACCTATATTTTTTGAATTGTGAATGTATTCTATACGCTCATCTTTTTTTAAATGGGCCAATTTTTGTGTTTCCGAATTATCTATCAGATATAACTTACTTATTAACGAAGAGGCTAAACAGCTATTGATTGCCTGCACTAACATTGCTTCGTCATTTTCATATAATACGATGGCTGCCGTAATATTCATTTAATATAGCTTTTTATATTTTATTTAATATTGGCTAATTCCCATTCCCCTGTATCGAAATTAAATCGCTTATATAAACGCCCGGGATTCCCTATAATGAGCGAATAAGGGGGAAAGCTCTTTGTAACGACTGTGCTTGCACCTACTATACAGCCTTCTCCGAGTGAAACTCCCGGTAAGACGACGACATTTTCACCTAACCAGCAACGGGAACCGATATGCACCGGCATGGCATGCAGTGGACGATAAATGGGGGCCATCAGCAATTCTTCGCTGGTTGTGCCTTGATCGAACGAGCCATGATTATGATCAGTAATAAACACTTTACTTGCAATTAAGACCTCATCACCTATGCTTATTTCTTGAATCGCGCCAATATGCACGTAATCGTTTAATTGCACATTCTTGCCCAATCGGATACAGGGTTTGTTTGGTTTCTGTGAAGGTAGTGCTTCTAAACGGCAACCGGTGCCTGTAGTTAAACCCGCACCCAAATCTATATACCGATGATTGCGTATTTCAAAAGGAAAACGGATAAGCCGTGCCCCGGGATAAAACAATCTGGTACGTAAAATATGTACAAATAAACGCACGATACCTGTTAAACCGTATTTCTTTAGCATATCATCCTCTTAATTTCACAATAGCAATACGGCGAATATACTTGATAAGTGAATAAATTACCAAAAATAGGTACTCCATTCTTCCTACAATACCTAAGCGATAACCCAATCGCATATTTTTCAGCTCTCCTTTTTCCATCTCTTTAAGATTAGACGATAAGCCTGAAAAGCCAAAATTAGGTTTTCCATCTCCTGTTATGACTAAGCTTTCATTCAATAATACGCAGTGGTGCTGATGGCAAACCCTGATCCAGTAGTTACCTTCTTCGGCATAACGCTGTGTTTCGTCAAAAAAACCGGTTTCCGTAAGTACGGAACGTTTAAAAATCACGGTAGGGGTAACAAAAAAGGTTTTATATAGCAGTAGTTTGGCAGATATAGGTGTAAGATGATCAAATTTTTTAAAAAGCCACTGCTTCCAATGCTCGCCATTCCGATTGGTTCCTAAAAAATCAATGCCAGGATGTTCCTGTAGAATCGCTAGTTGACGTGCCAATTTTTCTGGTTGCCACCAATCATCGGCATCTAATAAGGCAATATAATCGCCTGTTGAATGCTTCATTCCTATGTTACGTGCACGCGAAACCCCCGAATTTGGCTGCTGGAGCACTTTTATCTGAATAGGCCCTTGATAATGAAGTATATAATCGTTTACTAAGGCAAAGGAACCGTCCGTGCTTCCATCATCTATTACTACAATCTCTTTCGGCAGGCATGTTTGCTTACTTACCGACTCCAAGGTGCGGAGAATAGTATGTTCGGCATTGTATAAGGGAATCACGACACTAACAGATGGAGTACTGCTCATTAATATTTAATTATTTCATTAATTAATAAACGATTTTTTCTGAAGACATTTTTACCTGGCTATTCATTAATCGCGCCACGTGCTCTATGCTATAATGATGCTGCAAAGCTACAAAAGACTCCTGAAACCGCGTATATACTTCCGAATGATTTTGTACTAGCGTGATAATATCCTGCTCTAGGCTATCTAAACTGTTATAGAGTTTTCCGGGGAAAGGTTTGATAGGCAATAGGGCATCAAACGCCGGACTGTGCAATGCTAATATAGGTAGTTGATAAGCAATAGCATCTATAATAGCACCACTACTGGTGAGTGTATAACTCGACTCATCATAGAAAAAAACGGCATAATGGGCTTGTAAACATTGTTGTCGATAAGTGGCGTGATCAAGCATTGCTTCAGTACTCACATGTTTTACCCAAGGATTAAGATAAGGCTTCATTTCGGGAAGTACAGGACCTATCACCTGGAAAACAACTTTGCCTTCTTTAACCATCTCTGAACAACGGGCAGCCAGCTCAAAAAAGACCGCAGCATGTTTATCTAAGCGCGCTACACCTAAATGGGCAAATACGAGGGGTGTGTTTGGTTTCGTTACCGATTGAACATCGAATTGATAGGGATGTGGAATTTGGATAATTTCTTTTTGTTGTAAATAGCCCTCCGCAAGCAGATAATTGGCTACACGCTCTTCGAGCACTACATATCGCTTATATTTTCCAGCGTTTGAAAATGCTCGTTTTAATAACTTTGCATAAAAACGGTCAATCCGTTTTCGGGGTTTATCTTCGCGAAGAAGATCCAGGCCATGAAGGGTAATGATTATCTGTTGCCCTTTGAGAGGAAAATATCGGGCGTAGAGACTGACGACATACTGGCCGATAGGCGACAGAAAAGCGAAATATACCAGTTCTACCGATTTTAAACGGGCTATACATAATAGGCGAAAAATTTGCAAGAACTCATTGATAAACTTTAAGAACCACCGCAGGATGTTTCCACTCTTATTTGATATAACATAGGTAGAAGACCATACAAAAGGTGATGCTGAATCAAGATGCTTTTCAAGTTGTCGATAGTGGCTGTGGGCAGCAAAGAGTTTAATGCTTTGCGATGGAAAGGTCTTTGCAAACACTTGTAACATCCCGGCGTTAAATGCCGTGTGTTGCCCTCCTGTCATAAATAACTCTGCAAAATAAATCATAAATTATTCTCTACGTATATTTATGGGCGCAAAAATAGTTTCAGAAGGCATATACAAATCCCAGTACACCGACATCAAATTGTACAATCTGAAGGCTCCGAACAAAAGAACCAAAAGAAAGAACAGTAGTTTTATTTTATTTTTTTTAAAAGACTGTAGGGTATAAGCTAATACAAATATTTCAAAAAATAAAAAATCGGTAGATAAACGAGCAATCATAGGCATACTCAAACTAAAAAATAGATAAATAATATTACCGAAAACTAAAAGATTGAGGTAGCCGGTATATTTGGGTCGATCTGCCTCGCCAATAAAACGTTGCCGATAAACAAATAGTGGAATAAATAAAGCCCGCTTCAGTACCCCGACGGCATAATTTATATAAGGATTTCCCGGCACATATTCATCTGTATATTTTAGATAGCTTGTTAGCTTGGTTCCAACCCGAGAATCCACGCCCGCTAAATGCATCACAAGCTCGGCTACTTTTGTGCCAAGGTCAAAAAAACCCCCGATGAAGGCGAGCACCAATGAAAAATAAAGAAGAAGTAGAGAGTATTTAAGCTTATACAACCAATAACTCAACAGAAACACGATGGAAGTAACATGAATAGATGTAGCCAAAAGAATAATAACGAGGAAGGGTACGAACCGCTGTTTTTCGATATATCTGATAGAATACACACATAGAGCAATTGCCAAATATTGTCGGACACCAAATATATCCGCAAGATAATAACAATAAAAAAGGAAAAGACAGAGCATCATTACCTTTTTATGATCGAAAAACACTTTAGCCTTTAAACCAATCATTAAACAAGCACTCACAGCAAGCAACATCGAATAAGGAGCGCCTAGGTAATGGAAGAATAAATTGTAGTAGGTAAATCCCGTTTCCATGTAATTGTGGGGATTACTATGATACATTAAGATATCTCGATAAAAATCTGAATACGAATACCAATCGGTACCAACGTTCCAGCGAACAGAACTGAT
>DATMSZ010000279.1:0-14808 GCA_035565175.1 Pseudosphingobacterium sp. | reverse complement strand
ACAACATGTTACCCCAGCACATCTTAGGTCACCATTATGAAAAGATTTCTGCAAGAAACCTCCGCTCTCTTATTTATCATGCTCCAGTTAAACTCTTCAATGGCCTTTCCTACCATGATAAAATGCGACGCAAGTATTGCACAAGCGGACGAGCGTCAAACGGAGATGCAAAAAATGATTGGATGTTTTCGGCATAGCCAGCTGAAAGAATTGTATATTCAGATCAATGTAAAAGACAATAAATTATTGCTGACGCAGGAATGGGATTTTAAGGAAATACCCCTAAGCCAAAAATCTGCACTTGAATTTTTCAATAATAACCTGAATTTCCTGCTGGTGTTCGACAAAAACGATCGTGGTGAATTTAATCAGTTTACTGCTTTAGGAAAAGATATCTGGATGAGGGATCCCAGTCATATACCAGAGAAGCCTAGAGATCCTAATGAAGCAGAAGAGAAGCAGTTGCAGTATTTATTGGATGGCATGGCAGCGCGACTGATTAATACCATCAATAACTACTCAGTAGAAAAAGTAGATGACTTCCTAAAGGAAAATGGTTCAAATTCTTTTCAACAATCCTTAACTGCGGATTTTAAAAACCGCATTCAAATGGCTCACCGCCTTACTGGGGAGCTATATTCTAGTGAAATTAGAGACTTAAATCCAAAAGCGGGTAGCGCCAATTATCAAGCTAAGGGAAAACTCCTTGACAATACCTGGGAGTTCAACCTGAGACTGGACACTGCCAATAAACTTAAGCTTTTTAATAGCAGGGTCATCGCAGATAAACATTTACCTGCGCCAAAGAATGAAGAAGAATTAGTTGTTGCTCTGAAAAAGCTAATAAGCATTTTGCAAAAAAAAGATCTTTTTTCGGGCACCGTGTTATTGGCTAAGGGGGAACGTATTCTATTTCAGGAGGCTTGTGGTTATGCGGTAAAGGAATCACAAATCAAAAACAATTTGCATACGCAGATCAATATTGGATCTATGAATAAAATGTTTACTGCTACCGGTATTATGCAATTAGTGGAAAAAGGTAAAATTGGGCTTAATGATCCTATATCTAATTATCTCGACACTGATTGGTTATCGAAAAAGACAGGTGATAAGATAACCATACACCACCTGCTCACACATACCTCCGGACTGGGTGATTTTTTTTCTGAGGATTTTGATAGGGCAAAAACAGCGCAATTCGCAACGCTTAACGCATACAAACCTTTTATAAAAGATACACTGGCATTCGAACCAGGAGCGAAATGGCAATACAGTAATACTGGTATGCTGCTCTTAGGTGTTGTTATAGAAAAGGTATCAGGAATGGACTATTTTGATTACTGTAAAACCTATATCTACACTCCCTCCCAAATGGTGGCTACCAACGCCTATTACGACGGCAAAAGACCTAGCAATGTTGCTTTAGGCTATATTTTTAAACCTGATGGTGGATATGAAAATAATGCGACATCGAGCTATGCAAGAGGTTCCTCTGCAGGTGGTGGTCACTCCACTGTGAGCGATCTTTATAACTTCTCTCATGTGCTGACTTCCGGTAAATTAGTATCGGACGTTTCTTTAAAGAAAATGTTTACGGATTACGCAAAAAATGGGTATGGCTATGGTTTCCAACTCTGGGGCAGCATGGAAAACCCGATCGTTGGCCACTCAGGCGGAGCGCCAGGCGTTAGTGCAATTGAATATATCCTACCGAACAGTGGTTATACCGTAGTAGTGCTTTCCAATTATGATATGGGATCTTACTATCTAGGAGAATTCATCCTAAATGGATTAAAGTCCATAACGCAAACCGATATACGATCCAGTCATCTGGAACAATAAAAATTTGATTAATAGATCAGCCATCCATATAACTTTGCTAAAACGTTTGTACTTCGTTCATGAGCGGCACCGCAAAAACTTACATGAATTAATTATCCTGATTTTGTTTGCTATTTTAGTACACCTAAAGATAGACTAAATATGACTTTTCATCATCGAGATCTGCCCCAACCACCGATTGAAGAAATGTACCAGATTGCAAAACAGTTTTCTCGGCGGCAGGAAGAAGTAGACGATTTGGTACAGGACCTGCTTCTTGAAGCGGTCAGAATTGGGAAAGATTTCTCGGACGCTCATTTTATGGCCTGGGGAAGAGGGTTCTTACGTAATCACGCAGCCTTCATTGCTCGTACAGAAGGCCGTCGCAAGAAACGCGAAGAAATATATCAAGATAATGACCACAATTTCTATAACACCGATATCCGACAACTTCCTGAACGTTTTATTGCTCCCCTTTGTCAATCTCGCCGGATACTTGCGCGATTGATTAACTGTGGCTTGAATCGAAAGGAAATCTTATACTTACTAAATATTTCGGATACCGCCCTACGTCAGCGATTGACGGCATTGCGCAAGGAATGGAAAATCTACGATACTTCTGGGCGGCACTCCGAACATTCGGACGCTCCAGTTCACGCGCTGTCCAACGGGCTAATACGCCGATCGCTCTTGCAGACATTCAAGAATTCCGCCGATAGCAAACAGCAAACAACTACTCGAGTTATCGGCAGCCATGATCCAGATGGACATTTATTTATAATTTCTGCTTCCAGTGCTCACAAAAAGGCGTCGTCCGGCAACAATAATGATAAAGCGGGTTAATCCCCGACTTCCATATTTTAAAACTTTAATAAAAGTCAAAATGAAACTAAAAAACCGTATTGCAGTCCTTTTTAATGTAAGCGATATCAATCGCACAGCGCATTTTTATCGAACAATTTTAGGCCTTGAAGTAGAACTCCAGCCTGGAGGCGACGAACCAGATTGGCTAATGGCCAAACTAAGCAACGACATTGAATTACTTTTTTTTGAAGGAAAGGAAGAAATCGGTCGGTCGCCTATTGTGGTATTCGAGCTAGAAGAAGGGTACATTGAATCGGCAGTTGAAAACTTGGCCAAAGAAGGTGTTGAAATTGTTACTCCAGTAACTGAAGCACCCGGTGGTTGGAGCGCTGACTTTAAGGATCCTGATGGGCATCCGTTGGCATTTTATCAGACGGGCGACTTACCTTTGAGAAAAAAGTAAATAATAATTGGCTAGCTCACTTAGCAAAAATAGCCCGACGGACATGGTCACTTCGGGCTATTTTTCTCCATCGCACAAATTAGCTTATATGCGTTGGAAATCATTCATCTCTCAAACTATCTACGGGGTCGGCCATCGCCGCCCGTATCGCTTGCCAGCTTACCGTTGCCAATGCTATCCCTGCTGCAGCCAATCCGGCCAGCCCAAACATCCACCACTCGATATCGATGTGGTATGCAAAATTTTCCAGCCACTTACCGAATCCCCAATGCGCTAATGGGCAAGCGATGAGGAAAGCCATCAACACCAATTTGACAAAATCTACGCTTAATAAACGCACCAGTGACGCCACTGTGGCACCAAGCACTTTGCGCACACCGATTTCTTTTGTTCGCTTCTCTGCCGTGAATGCCGCCAAGCCAAACAATCCCAAGCAACCTACCAGCACTGCTAGCACCGAAAAGACCAAGAGCACCGATGCCGTCTGTCGGTCGGCTAAATAAAGATTCTTCAAGTGACTATCCAAGAACGTGTAGTCGAACGATGCATCGGGTACAACCTTCTTAAAGGCTTCTTCGTATTGGCTGAGCGTATTCCTGAGATCACCTGTGATGAAACGCACCAACAAGTAGCGTAGGGGTTGAGGAGTATTCGTAAAGGCATATGCACCTATGGGACTGTGTAGGGAGGCATAATTAAAATTATCCACCACACCTACGACATAGGTATTATCTCCCAGCCCTGCCAGGGGCTTTTTTCCAATAGCCTCCTCAGGTGTTAGGCCGAGGTAGTCGACAGCCTGTTTATTAAGCACCATTTCAAAAATCCATCCACCATTTTTTGTGGTATCGCTCACCAAACGCTCTTTAACCATCCTTCCGGCCAATAGCTTCAGTTGCAGTACTTTCTCAACGTCGCCATCTACCCGGTTCGCATAGAACATGGCCCCCTGTTTGTCCAACTCGTTTTTTCGGAGAGGGTGACTGCTTTCTCCCTTTCCCGGAAACGCTTGTGACAACACCATGTTTTGCGTGGGAGCTAATGATCCAATATGGTTCCGCAACGCATCTAACTCCTGTTCATTTTTCAACGCTCCCAATCCGATGGCAATCACATTCTCGGGGTTATAGCCCAGCTTGCGATGGCTCATGAAATCCATCTGACGATACATAATGACAACGCCCACAATAAGAACGATACTGGCGGTGAACTGCAACACCACCAGTGCACGACGGAAAAGTGCCGATCCTGTTCTAACCGTCTTCCCTTTTTGGAGGGCTTCCAATGGCGTGTAGGATGAAAGGATAATTGCCGGATAAAGACCCGAAATGAGCGTGAGTAGCAGCCACAATATCGGCAGGCCTATCCAGAAAACAGGATGGGATAGCGTATCATACACCAACATCTTGCCCGATAAAGTATTAAATATGGGGATACCAAGGATGGCCAACGCCAGTCCGAAACTAATAGCAATAAACGTCAATACAGCCGTTTCAGCATAAAACTTGCCCAACAAGCCTTTCCGGCTCGCTCCAAGAGCCTTAGCTACGCCCACCTCTTTGCTGCGCTGCTGCGCGCGGGCAGTGGCGAGGTTCATGTAATTGATTGCAGCCATGAGCAGCAGGGCGATGACGAGATACGTCAACTGCCGAAGTTGTGCTGCATCACCTTTCCTATCGCTATAGCTTTTAATTTCTGCCGAATTTAAGTGTACGTCCGCTAAGGATTGAAGCGATAGGGTGTAATATGTTCCCTCTGCGCCGACATGCTCCTTTATCATCTTTGGCAAGTAGGCCTCTACCTTCCGATAATCATCAGCATTCTTCAACATCACCCATGTCTCGAAGCTAGCATTGTCCCAAGTGATATTTTTCGCAAAGTCCAAGGTGTTAAAGGAAGCAATCAGTTCTGCATCAAAGGTACTGGTAGCAGATAAATCGGAATAAACACCAGTTACTTTCAATGCCATATTTCTGTCCAATTCCACCGTCTTATTAATGGGATTCTCATCACCGAAATACTGTTTCGCTTTAGTTTCCGACAGCACGATCGTATTCGGTTCATTAAGTGCTGTTTTCCGGCTGCCATGGATAAATTGAAGGTTAAAAATATCTACAATGTCCGGATCGGCCCAATATAAGCGCCGCTCAATATAGGCGTCACGCCCGATGGTAACATTCGCATTTTCACCAAAGCCTTTCAGTAAGGTGCGGGCGGACAATGTCACTTCGGGAACATTGCGTTGCACAGTTGGACTTATCGCATTAGGCACACCAGCCCATACCATGTTACTTCCTTCATAGTTTATATGTGCAATATAGCGGAAGATTTTTTCCTGATTGGGGAATGCATCGTATGACCGCTCTTGAATGATGAAAAGTGAAAGCAGTAGAGCTATGCTAAGACCAACGGCCAATCCCACGATGTTCAATGCGCTGAACAATTTGCTGTTCCATAAATTGCGCCATGCGGTTTTAAAATAGTTTTTGATCATAGGTGTTGAACATAAGAGAATTGTGTTGAAGAACCATTTGAGCGGTCTTAAAAGTTTCTGTTAACATCGATCTATTTTCAAAAAAATTGCCAAAACAATAATTTTCTAATATTCAATATGTTACAATCACACTTTCTTAATAGGTGTTCATATTCGGACACCGGCTTGTTCATATTCGAACACTGGATATTGATACGTTTAATGCGTAGAACGTTATAGACCAAGTAGACGCTTGATCGCACATTTAATATTTAAACAAAAAAATCAATCAAAGCCCTTTCGAGTTTAAGGTAGGCTTTAATTGATTTTTTCGAGATGGCCTTCTATTTTTGTTTGACTATTTTGACTGCTCCTTCAATCAATTAAATACCTATAAACTAGCCTTTATTAAGTTTTTGTTAACTATCTTCGCAAATGCCTCCTTATTTGGCCTGAAGCTTATCGGCCAAGAGTTTCATGTAGAAACCGCCTATCACGCTCCGAGCTTTGAAGTTCTCGCGGATACCGGTATTTGAATCATAAAAATCGTTCAACGGAACGCGCGATTCGGTCTCAATTGCATGTCTGTAAACGGGCTTCACCAAGGCCTCAAATTCCTCGCGGCTTGGCGCAAAGGTTGCTGTCCACAAAATCCAGTCGTTTTTAGTATAAGCTTTTCTGCTATCCAAGGGTATACCGAATTTGTTTTGCTGCGTGAGGTAATACTTAATTTCAGTATCATATACCTTCTGTGGAAACAAGTCCAGACCTAATACCTTATCCCAAATCAAGTTATATTTCTGGCTCCACGTGTTTTTATCATCGAAAGTAAGGGCGTAGTGATCGCCGGCATCGGCCATCTCTATCCACTTAGGTACCATCTCCTCGGCAATGGCGCGGTATTTCTTAGCGGTTTCAGTTTCGCCTAATGCCTCAGCTATTTGTGCGTAGCAGGCAATGCCTACAATCGCTTTAACTGATAAGTTGGCATTTCGCGCCAAATGACCGGCAAAGTCATCCGTACATAGCTGGGTTTTAGGATCGAAGCCATCTTTAACAAGGTAATCCACCCAGGTGGTGAGGGTTTTCCAATGTTTTTTAGCGAAGCTGCCATTGTGCTGTGCTTTGGTGATAGCCGCCGTTAAAATGATCATGTTACCTGACTCCTCTACAGGCATTGGCTCGCCATAGGTTTGGCCGTTGGCCAATGGATAGGTACCCAAATCATGGGCAGCCCATGGGTGCGGATATTTACCACTTTCGCTGAAGTAGAAAATGCCATTTAACATACCCTGCAATAATTCAGGGTTATAGATCAGATACAATGGCGCCGATGGATACGTTACATCTACAGTGTTGATGAAACCACCACTATTGTTCTCTTTAGACAACCACAATAGCTCGTTCTTTGGACTCTTAACCAAGGTATGCGCAGCAATGCTTTGACGATAGGCGAGTATACAGAGATGTGCATAGTCTTTACCTCCCGATTTAAGGGCATCGGCATAAACCTCTTTGTTAAATGCGGCGCATTTGCTCATAACGGCTTTATAGTCGGCTGCCGCATGGTTGAGCTGCTTTTCGATGGTTTCTTTGCCCGAGTTGTTCCACCATGGTCTCAGGTTGTTTTCAAAGTACTGGACAGCATAGATCTCATCATAGCCCAGTTCAATAAAACGCTCCACTTCGGTTTTACCCACGGTACCAAAAGGTATCACCGTATTCAACGATAATGATGTACCTTTTGATGCTGTAGAAACGGAAGAACCTTTTCTGAAGGCATCAACAGCTTCCGCAGCTGGGCTTATAAACTGCTCCACATCATTCGCTTTTGGTGCAGCTACATAGAAATATCCCCAATCTATGCGCATATCATCTGCACCTTTTTGCAGAATAGGCTGCTCAACGGTGCCCGTTTTGAGTATTGATAATTGATCGCTTGCATATTGTTGGGCAATCACTTCTTGCGACGGCCGATATACGGCAATGTTTGATGACGCGCCAAAGAACATTTTTACTGCGTGGCTTTTTTCATCATTGGCACTTACGCTATAAGTAATGTAAGATACGGGCCTCGACAGCAAACTCAGATCATTCATGAGCAACGGCGACGTAAAGGTCAATTTCAGATTTACCTTGCCAGCTTCAAATTTGTATATCGTTTGTGTAGCGGTAACCTCCACGTCCTTTTGTACCGCCATTTGTATTTTAGGGCCTTTTTCTTTTCGCTTATCTACTAATCCAAAATCAAGAAACCGACCACCTGCAGTATTTACCAAGTGGATAGCAATGAGGTTTTCTCCTGCTTTCAAATCGGCCTTATTGATGGGTACATATTGAAAATTATTGGTCCACCCGGTTTTCTCGTATACCTTCTTGCCGTTCAAAAATACCTCAATGTTATCATCGTGGTTCAATTTTAATAAAAGCTCATCGATATTTATAGGGTTGCTAAGGTTGAAGGTACGTCTTACCCAGATATCATGAGATTTCCAAAGGGTTTTTACGTTTTTTTCGTCATCACCGATTGGTGATGATCCGGATTTCCAGTTGTTTGCTATATAACTGGAAGTAGTCCACTTTCCTACCGGCTCCGTTTCAGTATATTGTACGGTATAGGTTTCCTCGTCAGATGTGTTAAGTATCGTTTTATAGTTAGGTTCTTCTTTACCCATGAAACGGTAGATATCGCCATCTACATCGATCAATCCTAAAAGTGAATGGTCGGCATCTGTCCAGTGTTTGGTAGTAGATGCGTTCAGCTGATCGGTAGTTGACCAGATACTAAAATTAGGATTATGTGTAATTAGCGGATAGGCCGGAGCTTTTCTATCCTGTGCTTGGACCTGGCCCATCGCCAATAAACAAGCTAGTAAGCCCCAAACCTTTAATTTTTTAAGTTTGTTCATCTCGATAATTGGGTATTGAAAAGATTTAAATATATTGTGTCCGTAAAATTAACATACCATGCTAATCCGATTTAGCTTAGTTGTATCAAGTTTTAGCTGATTTGTCTCATGATGATCTAGCAAGTGGTTGACTTGTCACTTTCTGAAGCGAAACAGTAATAATTTCCTAAACGGCCTATACGAAAAAGCTGGTAGATAAAATATCCAAATTGATAAGCTAACGAATGTACGTGCGGCAGCAAAGAGCTATAACTTCTTTGACAGTAAGGCAGCTCTGCCAAACAACACCCAGACAAGCTGATTTTTCGGTTTCAATTTTTTTTTCGACATTTGAGAGGTAGACACCCGGATCAATTGACCTATGCCTCTTTTTACAGTGGATATAATTCAGTTTAACGCTGGCGAACGAAAGACGTTTGATGGTGTTTATCGTTATTACTCACGTCCATTGCAGCATTTCGCCTTTTCATACGTACATAATCAGGCATTAGCGGAGGAGATTGTGAGCGATAGCATGCTTAAGCTGTGGAACAATCGACAACGCATTCGTACAACACAACAAATTAAGGCCTTTCTTTACATCGCAACTCGCAACGCCTGCATTGACAGTCTCCGCAACAGCCGCACGCTTCCAACGGGGAGCCTATTGGAGGATGCAAGCGATCTTACAGGGCAGGATCCAGAAGTCTATAACCGAATCCTTTATATCGAATTATTGCAACAGATCGAAGAAGCAATGGATCGACTACCTTTTAGTCAACAAACGGTCTTCCGCAAAAGCATTCTTGAGGGCAAGACCACCGACGAAATCGCGAGCGAAACCGGTATGACCGAATCATCGATATTCACCCAAAAATCCAAGGCTGTAAGCACTCTTCGCAAACTATTAAAGGGGAATTTTTTATTTCTTTTGTACCTTGCCACTTGGAGCAATAGTTAAGCTTTTTTTTGCCCGGACTATCGACCCATCAAATCCCTAATGCCAAACCACTTAAAAATAATAAAAATTCTTGGTAAGATTTACTGGCCGCATCCGTATCTATAATATTGTCACCTTAAATGGGTTAAGATACCAAAAAAATGGAACGGATCAGTCAATTACTTTATAAGCACCTGCAAGGCATCCTCACTGAAGCTGAGCACGCTGAGCTAATGGCCTGGGCAGCTACTGACCCTGCCAACTGGGAGCTATTGAACAGAGTGATTGATGAAGAAAGCCTTGATGCCAACATGAGAGATTGGTACGCAATGCCAAGGCGGTCTGTAGTCGACGATCCGAGGTTGGATGCCGCTATTGCACAGCACGAGGCTGCCTCCAAGCGCGCACCTCTCCATCAATTGATCAAACGGATCCTTCCTTATGCCGCGGCCGTTCTTATTATGGTGTTTGCCGGCATATGGTGGACACTTGATCAAGACCAGAGCCAGGTGCGCGAACTCGCTGTAGAAGATATTTCAACTGGTGGCAATAAGGCATCTCTCACGCTTGCAGATGGTCGGAAGATTGATTTAAGCACCGAACAATCCGGAATCATTGTTGGAGACGGTCGTATCACCTACGATGATGGATCCTCCCTTGCTGTCTTATCGGACAAAGTCGGAATCCCGCAAGCTATCGCCCAGCTAGAACTCTCCACCCCCCGGGGCGGAACATACCAGATGACATTGCCCGACGGATCCAAAGCCTGGCTCAATGCCGCTTCTACAATTAAATACCCAAGTAGTTTTAGTGGCAAAGAGCGTGTAGTGGAGATCAGTGGTGAAGCATATTTCGATATTCGGGGAGACAACAAACGGCCATTCAAGGTAATGAGCAGAGGCCAAGAGGTTGAGGTGTTAGGTACCGAGTTCAATATTTCTGCTTACGCTGATGAAAAGGAAACAAGGACCACCTTGGTGAAGGGCAAAATCCGTTTATCATTGGTAACAAGTGCGGAAGAAGCCTCCCCCATCTCCGATAAATCGACAATACTTATGCCTGGCGAGCAAGGGGCCTTGCGTAACGGCCATATTATAAAATCGAACGTAGAAGTTTCTGAATATACTGCTTGGAAAGAAGGGTTTTTCAATTTCAACAGGTTGCCTACGCCAGCCGCCATCACACAGTTAGCCAGATGGTACGACCTTGATGTAGTTTATGAAGGAAAAATGCCGGAGGCTAATCTATTTGCTTACATCGATCGCAATAAACCATTAAGCGCTGTTTTAAAAGCACTCGAAAAAAGCAAACTGAAGTTTAAGGTAGTCCAAGCCGGCGAACGAAAACAACTGATTGTTTTGGGAGAACAATGATAAAATAAACCAATTCACTGAATTATAAACCAATAATTAAACAGAAAAGAGGAGTAGCAATGACGAAAACATAAACTTAAGACCAATTTATCGGATATATCCATTAAAAAAGCGGATGATGGTAACGACATCACCCGCCGTTTTTGTCTGGATTTGATACTCGGCGTGTTATTATCAAGCCGCCGAAAAACCAATTTTCACTAACCAAACTGTACAAATATATGATTTTTACACCACGTGTAACGGGTTTTTATTACCCTTATAAGTACCGATTATTACTTATTATGAAATTAGCGATTTTCTTAACAGTTGCCTTTACCGTGCAGGTTATGGCAGAAAGCAAAGCGCAAACTGTTACGCTGACCGCCCGAAATAAGACACTTCGTGAGGTATTGCAAGAGGTTCAAAAGCAGCATGGCTATTCTTTTTTGTTTCGGGGAGATAATATAGCGGATATGCGTATTACCGCTCAATTAAAACAAGTCGATTTTACCGATGCGATGCGCGTTATATTAGATGAGCACGGACTGGCTTGGTCATTAGACGACGGAATTATTACGATTACGAATAAGGCTCCAAACCCAATAAGACAAGCAGCCTTACCTCAACAACGTATTATCTCGGGAAAGGTGACAGATGAAAACGGGACCCCATTAGCGGGAGCAACCGTTAGCATTAAGGGAAGTACGGCGGGTACGAAAACCAATGAAAACGGAATTTTTGAGATCAGAACCTCCCAAGCTAGCGGCGTCTTTGTTTTCAGTCTTATGGGTTATGCACCTGAAGAAGTGCCTTTTAATGCAAATACCACCATAAACGTTGCTTTGAAAGAAACCTTGAGTGATCTGGATGAAGTGGTGGTGGTGGGTTACGGTACCATGAAAAAAAAGGATCTTACCGGCTCTGTTATTCAAATCCGTCCTGATAATATCGCGAACGAAAATCCAAAGACCGTTCAGGACATCCTGCGAGGTGCTCCCGGTTTGCGCATAGGTTACGACCCGTCTGCTAAAGGTGGTGGGAATATAGAAGTGCGCGGTCGACGTTCTGTTTATAACGACGGCGGACACAACAGCCCTCTGCTCATCCTCGACGGAATGATTTTTTATGGAGAACTCTCTGAAATCAATCCAGATGATATTGATCAAATTGATGTGCTTAAAGATGCTTCGGCAGCCGCCGTTTATGGAGCAAAGGCCGCAAGTGGCGTTATCATTATCAGTACAAAAAAAGGTAAACAGGGGAAACCAGTGGTTAACATGACAATGAATATTGGTGCAACTGAACGAAGTAATTTCCGCGAGCGATTTTCCACTGATGCTTATCTGCAACACAGGCAGGATTGGTTTACGAAAAACACCTACGGAGTGAATCCGCAAACGGGTACCTATGAAGCTTATCAACAGGGTGAATATGCAGCTAAACCTGGTTATTTCATGCGCCCAGACCAATTGCCACAAGGGATTTCTATGGATGATTGGCGGAGCTATACCACAAACGGAGACGGTGAGTCTGACCAAAGTATCTGGGCCAGACGATTGGGTTTTGACGATAATGTACTGCAAAATTTTCTTACAGGAAAAACCGAGGATTGGACAGATCGAACTTTTCGAAGAGGGCTTAACCAAGATTACAATGTCAGTGTGAGTGGTGCAAGTGAGAAAATCAACTACTATTTGTCGATGGGTTACTTGAAGAACGATGGCGCGGTTGTTAGCGACACCTATAATGCTGTACGTGCAAATATGAAGATTGATGCCCAAGTAAACAAATGGTTTGAAATCGGTGCAAATGTGAATTTTCAGGATCGTTCGGATGGTAATCTCGACGTAGATATGGATCAAATGTTACGTAATAGCCCTTATGCGGATTATGCAGACGGGATGGGTAATCCGATACAATTCCCCTTGGGTGCCACCTACAGTCAAAGAGGCTATAATTATGATTTTCAAAGAAAATATCTCGATTTAGAAAAGGGCTACACTGTTTTGAACAGTATTTTGCACGCAAAGATCAAGTTGCCATTTAATATTACGTATTCGTTCAATGCTTCACCTCGTTACCAGTTTTTCTATGATCGCTATTTTATGTCGGCAGAACTGCCAGGCTCCGACCCTAAGACACGCGGAGTTAATCGTGAACAGTCGAAACGTTTCGACTGGTCCTTGAACAATACCATTAATTGGGACCACACATTTAATGAAAAACATCATCTTATGGTAACACTCGTACAGGAAGCAGAAGAGAATGAGTCTTGGCAAGATGCCATCAAAGCTCGTAATATACTACCATCTGATGCCCTAGGATTCCATAATACACAGAATGGCAGCAAGGAAAGCAGTAGCTATTCTAGCGACGATACTCATCAAACCGCGGATGCGCTCTTGGCACGTTTATTCTACTCTTACGATGATCGCTATATGCTTACCGCCTCTATCCGGCGGGACGGGTATTCTGCTTTTGGTACGTCTAATCCTTACGCTACTTTCCCATCCATAGCAGGCGCCTGGACATTTACCAACGAGAAGTTCTTTAAATGGAAGGATATCATGAGTCATGGTAAGCTGCGGGTGTCCTACGGAAAGAACGGCAACCGATCACTCGCCAATCCTTACGTAGCGCTTGCCAACCTTTCGGCAGGAGCAGGCAAAATGCAGGGCTATCTGAACTCCTCAGGAGAGTTGATGTTATATCGATATTTAATGGCCGACAGATTAGCTAATCCGAATCTGCAATGGGAAAAAACGGCTTCCTGGAATTTCGGACTCGATTTTGGTTTTCTTAACGACCGTATCTCGGGAAGTTTGGAGTATTATAATATGAAAACTAATGATATGATTATGAATCAGCGCCTACCAAGTTTTACTGGATTTACGAACATTACGACTAATCTGGGGCAAGTAGATAACAGCGGAATTGAATTAGCATTAAATACACTTAATATTTCCAACGACTTTTTGCAATGGTCAACTACCTTTGGCTTTTCTTATAATAAGAACAGTATAAAGCACCTCTACTATGAATACGAGCAAGTACTCGATGCGGCAGGTAACGTGACAGGTACCAAAGAAATGGACGACATATCAAATGGGTGGTTTATCGGCAAGCCCATTGGTGCCATTTGGAACTACCGCGTTACGGGTATCTGGCAGGCAAATGAGGCTGAAGAGGCAGCAAAATATGGCCAGGCGCCCGGTGACCCCAAAGTTGCGAATAATTATACGGCCGATGATGTAGTGAGGGAAGATGGTTCAGTTACCCATGTGTATAATGATAGGGATAAGGAATTTCTCGGGCAGACGGATCCGCCTTTCCGTTGGTCTTTGCGCAATGAATTTGTCTTATGGAAAGACTTGAGCGTTTCGTTTAATATCTACGCTTACACAGGACACAAAAGTTTAGCCGGTTTTTATCTTAACAATGATGATGACGGAGGACGTATGGCTTATGGCATGATCAACCTACCTGCCAAAGAGTATTGGACACCTGATAACCCTACCAATGAGTATGGGCGTATCGAAGCGAAAGGACCTACGGGCGCAGCAGGTGCCGGAAAGTTATATGACCGTTCTTTTATCCGCTTGGACAACATTTCCGTAGGGTATACCCTACCTCAGAAATGGACGTCTAAGTTAGATTTAAGCCGTGTGAAGATTTATGGAACCGTCCGTAATGTAGCTACATGGGCTAAGGACTGGGAATATGGGGATCCCGAAACCTATAATTCGGATAATAACTCGCAAGGTTGGGCTACACGTGTGTACACCTTGGGACTAAATTTAGTTTTCTAACCAAGTTAATTGACAGATATGAACCAGATAAGTCAAAAATTGAATTATATATATCGATATCTCACCCTGCTTGTGGGAGGAATTATCCTTTTGAACGCTTGTTCGAAAGATTTTTTGAAACCAGACCCATTATCATTCTATGAGCCCGGTGCAACGTTCAACACAGAATCGGGCTTGATGTCGGCCATGGCGATATGCGACCGGCATTTGAAAGGCTATTGGGGAACGGGTGCGGACAATCACAACGAAATGTTA
>DATMSZ010000278.1:0-20300 GCA_035565175.1 Pseudosphingobacterium sp. | reverse complement strand
TTTTTCTATATATTTATTAAAGTAATGTCGCTCTGGCTTCCACGTATCATAATCAACGTAAGCGATTTCTCCAGCTACTTCGGAAAATCTTATGTTATCTAAATCTACATCAGGGTGAACATAAATTGTTTTTACTTCTTCTCCTTTGTCAAGATCCATTTCCACAAGCGCAAGTTTATCTCTATTAATATTGGATAGCGCATATATATGACTTCTTTTTCCTTTAATAAATCGTAAAGGTTTCACGGTTGTTTTAAAATTGTTATACAAAACTCGTTTGAAAGCTTCCTCTTCATTATCGCGATATAAAAGCGTTTCATTAACACCATCGCTTGCAACAGCCAATCTGATTTTCCCATCAAGATCAGCAAACCAGTTGCTGATGTTGCCCGGATTCTCTGCTACCATTCTTAAATTACAATCATGAATATTTAGCCGATAAACGTCAAAAACTGATGAATCTCTTTTATTTAATGAAATTAAGATTTCATCATTATTAACTAGCTCTTGATTTATCCATCTAAAACGCATTTTTGCAGGGACAATTAGATTACGAACTGACTTTGAGCTCGTATTCACGGCATAAATACCTAAATTTTCATCCCAGGTTCTCTCTTTCCAAAAAATCAACTCGCTATTATCTGCCCAAAAATAATTTATAATATTTCGATCGGTTTCTGTAGTAATACGAACTGCTTCTTTACTATTTATTGAAGTTATGTAGATATTTTGGACCCCGTTAAAAGATTGCAGAAAGGAGATACTTTGACCATTCGGAGAAATTTGAAAATTATTTTTCGCAGACTTGCTAAAAAAACTTTCAACAGGAACCCGCTTGTCTGATCCTATGTACCGGCATCCCACAAAATTCAGAAGAGACAACACTCCAATAACAAGGGTAAAAATTCTCATGTATTAATATTATAAGATAAATCTTTCAACACTGTCGTCATTAACTTCCTAAAATAAAGGAAGAAGGTTAAGTTAACAAAAGAAGAAAATTTATTCAAACCTAACTCGTAACATTTAAAGTACACTTTATTTCTTCTCTTATTTCAATCAATAGAGATATTCGACAAGATTCTTATCTTAGCCGAATGATTTTATTGAATATCACAAATATAGTATCTGATCAAATGGTTGATCAATATATGTCCTGGTTGCAAAAGGAATATATCCCACTCATTCAGGAGACGGAACAGTTCGATGAAATAAAGCTACTCAAAATATTAGATTCACCAAATGAAGGACATTCTTTTAGTCTACAATTAATTACAACAGATCTAAAACATATAACCGCATTTAAGCAGACATTATATATCTTACTACAACAAAAAATGCAACAAGAGATGCAAGGACATCTTTTTTTATTTGATAGCACGATGCAATTTCTTGATTATTAACTTATGGAATTTATAAAAACACCGATAGACGGTCTTATTGTGATTGAACCAAAGATTTGGAAAGATAGCAGGGGACACTTTTTTGAAACCTACAATGAGGAAATATTTAAAAAAAATGGTATAGATGAACACTTTGTTCAAGACAATCAATCGCTCTCCAGCAAGGGAAGCCTGCGCGGCTTACACGCACAGGGAGGACCGAATGCGCAAGGTAAACTTGTTAGAGTGATAAAAGGAAGCGTACTAGACCTAGCTGTAGATATACGAACAAACTCTGCCACTTTTGGGGAGTCTTTTCAATTAGAGTTGAGCGAATCTAATGCAAAAATGCTCTGGATTCCGGTGGGCTTCTTACACGGGTTTGTTTCGCTCGAAGATGATACGATATTTACCTATAAAGTGACCGGAAAATACGACAAAGAAAACGAATACGGAGTACGTTATGACGATCCTACTTTCAACATCAAATGGCCTTTAGCAAGTGACGAACTAATCGTCTCTGAGAAGGATCTGCAATTACCCCTTTTTCACGATACTAAGAATCCTTTTTAAATATTAATGCGCTAGCTGGAGCTAAAATCTAGCTAGTGCATCATTTAATTAACTGATATAATTCATCCAATTTTGGTGATAGCACGACCTCAATTCGTCTGTTCATGCTTCTTGCCTCCGGATTATTTGCTGTATCTATAGGTGTGAACTCCCCTTTTCCGGTAGCTATTAACCTAGTAGGATTGATCTGTTGTTCCTGAGTCAAAAACCTCACTACAGAAGTAGAGCGCAACACGCTTAAATCCCAGTTATCTTTAATATGTCCAAGGCTTCGTACTTTTTGATCGTCAGTATGCCCTTCTACGGCTATATTTATTTCAGGTTGCGTGTTTAAAACTTTAGCTAGCTCAATAAGTGCCTGTTTACCTTTTTCATCAATGACGATACTCCCAGAAGGAAAGAGAAGTTTATCTGTTAACGAAACATACACTTTCCCGTCCCTCATGTCTACGCTTAGTCCACTTTCCTCAAAACCTAGCAACGCTTTTTGCAACTTGTTTTTTAAGGCAGTACTCGCTTCTTCACGCTTCCTCAGAATCTCTTCCACTTCTCTTAAACGTTCTTCTCTTTCAGCGAGATCGGCTGCTAACTTTCTAGCTTGACTAGCTCTTGAAGTTAAATTTTCACTAAGACCCGCTAGCTTGCGACCAAGGGAAGCCGTATCTGCTTTTAATCTTGCTAACTCATCTTCCAAATTAACATTTTTGATTTGCTCCGCTTTCCAACCTTGATTTAAAGAATCTTGCTTATTCAACAAGCTTTGATAAGCTTTTGGAGACATTACTTTACAAGAACTTAGTATTAAAAAAAAAAATAAAATAGTATAAAAATTTCTATTGACAAATATCATAGTCTGTAATATTAATGATTTTTAGGGCCCCTCGTCGTCGTCTTGGTATTTAGGGTTATATTTTATCTTAGGAGTTAAGTAAAACAGTAAAATAAGCCTTGAATACCTGTAATTAAAAGGGGCTAAAAGAACAATAGCTAGAAACAAAACGGTAGAATAGACCCAGGGGGATTCACTGTTGGTTAGGAAAAAAGTTAAAAACCCAATTAATACAACCTCCAAAACTGACATGGCATAACTGATATACATTGCAGCATAAAAATATCCAGGTTCAATTTCAAACTCTAAACCACAGTATGGACAAACATCATTAGTACGTTGCCGTTTAAAACCATAAGTTCCACCTAAGAACATCTTTCCTGTTCTACACTGAGGGCAACGAGCCTCTATAAGAGCCTGTACTTTGCTTCTACGGGCCATGGCATAATGAAAATCCTAATTAAGATTAACAGGATCGCGTGTAAAGCCAATATCTGCTTGTCTCTTCCGATATTTTTTATACCACAGGTATCCAATAGCTCCAACTGCCAAATAAGGCATTGCTAACAGGAACAAAATCCCCTTGTTCAAGCCTTTTCCTTGCGTATTACCATCTTTTACTGACTGTTCGGCATTTAATGTGCACATGGCACATTGCGCTTTACTAGTGTCGACGTTAATAGTCATAATTGCCAAGGAAAGTAAAAATGCAAAACCACATGATCGAATAACTCTATTCATAACATTCATCTAAACCTTCATCTCTTAAATAAAACAAATTTAACTATTAAAAGTTAAATCTGTGCCTTGTTAATAAAAACATGTTACCATTCCTGTTCGAACCTAATAATAAGGGGCCATCATTAAATAGACTATTACACCCGTTATAGTAACATACAGCCAGATTGGAAAGCTCCAACGCACTAGTTTCTTATGCTTCTCCACTTGCATCTTCATTCCTCGATAAAAGCTGAACAACACGAGAGGTAAAACAACTGCAGCCAAAATAATATGTGTAATAAGGATAAAAAAGTAAATGGGTCTTATAAATCCTTGTCCGCCGAATTTAGCTTCGTTACCTGTGGAGTGGTAAATGATATAAGAAACCAGGAATAAGGCAGACAGTATGAATGTCGCTATATTCAGCTTCTTATGTGTTTGAATATCTCGTCTCTTTATGTAGTAGAGTGAAGTTAGCAGCAAAAGCGTACAGGTTCCGTTAATAATGGCATTTAACTTTGGCAAAAAGAAAACCCAATC
Organism: Pseudosphingobacterium sp.; assembly: GCA_035565175.1. Lineage (GTDB taxonomy): Bacteria > Bacteroidota > Bacteroidia > Sphingobacteriales > Sphingobacteriaceae > Olivibacter. The sequence continues at coordinate 16,256 of DATMSZ010000278.1, read as the reverse complement.
CGGAATAACTTTCCACGTAATTATTTTACTTTGTAGAAGTACAACCACCACAAAAACAAATATTGACACTCCCCAAACCAATCTGAATATCGCCTTATCACTCATTTTTATTTACACTTATATTTCTAAATTCTTCCGTTAGCAATAACTTTACTTCGTCTATAACCTTATCTACCTCGTCTTTCGCAAGTGCGTCATAATATCCACGTATACGCCTATGGGAATCAAGCAAAACAATTGCAGAGCTATGATTAATAGCCGTGGTATCTTTGGGATCATAGATGACATCCAGCAAAAATTCCCGCTGTGCTATTCCGGAGACATCTTCCCTACTATTACCAATAAGAAAGTTCCAATAATTATATTGGCCGAAATTCTTCTCCTTATAATTGTCAAGCAGTCTAGCACTGTCCGATTTAGGATCAACCGTTATGGAATAAAGCCTCACCATTCCATTCTTCTGGAAGCGTTCGGCTATTCGACGCATAGCTTGATTGATTGGGCTTTCCAACAGTTTATTACCTAAATGGAAAAAACTAACCAGCGCTATTCCCGAATCGGGTTTAAACGTGACAGCATCATTATCGCTATTTAACATCGTGAAAGGTTTCACCACATGGTAAGTAGTATCTGGGATCTTTTTGCCTCTCTTCGTGTGATAAGTACCCGACAATTGTTTTTCGCCATAAAAAGGTAATGATTTATAGCGATTTTCACCTTTTTCCTGGAGTAGATAATAACAAAATCCCGGTAACGCTAATATAGTTACCAGGATTAGAATTTTCTTTACCGAGAATGATTTTGGTTGGTTTTTCATTCAACGATTATAATTGCCAAAGCTTACACAGGCGTTTGACAAAATATTAACCAAATACGTGGTTCAAATGTACCCCTAAATATGACCCTTCAGTCAATAAAAGTATAATGAAGTAAATAATAAAGACAAAAACGATCAGCGTCGATATTATAAAGCCCATTTTTTCAAACTTAAGGTGCATGAAATAGGCCACTATATAGTAAGCTTTTACTAAAGTCAGTGCAATGTAGACAAAGTTAACTAAAGGTCCCTTTTCCAATGGACCGTTATAAACCAATACCAAAGCTATAAAGAACTCTAAACAAGTGATAGCCAAAAGGTAAAAAAACACCTTCCAGATTTGTTTTTTGGACATATCGGCATGGTGTTCTTCCTGCCCATGCTCTATATGTGAATTTTCTGCGCTCATTATTCGTTATAATAAATATGAAAGATTAAACCAAATAGAAAAATGTAAAAACAAATACCCAAACTAGATCTACAAAGTGCCAGTAAAGTCCTACCTTTTCAATCATCAAATAAGTACCACGCTTCTCAAAAACATTAGCAAGCGTCATACATAATATAATAATGTTGATGATAACACCTGTGGTAACGTGAAACCCATGAAATCCAGTTATCGTAAAGAATAAATTCGCAAATTGCTGGGCGCCCAATTTATCTACGCCTTCATAATGCGATGGGATACTTGCCCACCAATAGCCTTCATGGTGTAAGTGAGACCATTCTAATCCCTGACATCCTAAGAACATTAACCCTCCAATAATGGTTGCAATCATCCACCCAACAACCTCCTTTTTTGAATTACGATGACCTGCTTCAACAGCTAATACCATTGTTACTGAACTCATAATTAAAATGAACGTCATTATCCCAACAAATACCAGGGGAAAGCCATGATCGGCTATAAAAGGTATCGATTGAAAAACATCATCTGGATTTGGCCAAGTCACCTGAGCGAAACGCTGTGCTCCGTAATAAATTAAAAATGCGGAAAAAGTAAAAGCATCTGACACTAAGAAAAACCACATCATAACTTTGCCGTATTCCATGGCAAAAGGAGATCTACCACCATTCCATGGTCCAGATTTCACTTGATCTAATTGCGATACAGTAGTACTCATTTAATTAGTTTTATTGATTCAAAAGTAAGAAAACATATATATATATCCATAGAATATCGAGAAAATGCCAAAAAATACTGGCAAGTTCCATTCTAAAACGATTCTTTATTAATGGCTGTTTATTATTAGCTTTAAAAAGAGCATTTAACAGCACGATGATACCAGCAAGTATATGCACTTGGTGTGCCCACACAAAAACATAGATAAAAGACTGCGAAGCATTGTTATTGATAAACATGACGCCGCTTTTTGCCAATTCCATCCACGCATTATACTGCAAGATAAAAAACAAAGCTCCAAATAAGATGGTAATAACTAACCATAACTTCTGCTTTGCAAAATCCCCAATTTTAGCAGCTCCATAACTTAAATGGATAGTAACGCTGCTCAATAAAATAGTAAGTGTACTAAATATAAATGTATTGGGAAGTAGCGTCTTCAATCCCTTATCTTCTCCTCCAGCAGAATATACTATAAAACCACTGGACCATGCCGCAAAAAGCATAAATGACACCACCAAAAAAACGTATAAAGAAAACTTCTTCGCTTTTAAGGTTGCTAAATAGTCATAACTATCCTTTGGTTGAACCATTATCATATCTTAATAAAATCAAACAACAATATTAATTGCATTAAAGGCAATATAAAAAACGATGTAAACATTACCCTCCTGGCAGAAGCAAGGTCTCTTTTCAAAAAGAGCTGAACTGCAAAATAGGTAAATAATAACCCCATAACTAACGAGGCAGCAGCTAACGAATAACCCGCAAATCCATACCAGGTAGGCAATAGAGACACTGGTATAAGCAGTGCGGCAGACAGCAATACCATAAATGCACTAATACTGTCTTTCTTTGTTGTTGGTAATAACCTAAAGCCCGCTCGCTTGTAATCCTCATCTAATACCCATGCTATGCTCCAAAAATGAGGAAATTGCCAGACAAATTGAATTCCGAACAATATCAACGGAATTTCATCAATAAAAGGCTCTTTGAATGCTGCGAAGTAGCCTATCAGTGGTGGCAGCGCCCCTGGAAATGCCCCAACGAAAACCGCTATTGGCGATTTCTGTTTTAAAGGTGTATAGATAAACGCATATAATAAAATGGAAAATACTGAAAGTACACCTGTAAGAAAATTTAGCTGTACTAGAAGTAATGTGCCAACCAAGCCCATCAATAAGCTTAATACTAACGCTTGTCCTGAAGTCATCCTTCCCGCCGGCAACGGTCTATCTGCTGTCCGTTTCATTAATTTATCGAGATCACGCTCGATAATTTCGTTAAAGCCATTGGCCGATCCTGTAACCAGCAAGCCCCCAATAGTTAATATTACCCAATTGAGCCAATTAATGTCTCCCTGAGCTCTGCTACCAACTAAAAACGCAATTGAAGCCGAAAAAACTACTGTAAGCGACAGTCGAACCTTTACTAATTGCTTCAAATCATTTATAAAACCCTTCACTTTAATCAATTTACTGCCCTACATATTCACTGGTTTTTCCCAGCAAAAGCATTAGATAAAATTGCGAACCAAAAACCAGGCTAGCGAGCACCAGATGTACAGTTTGCGCATAAGCAGGAAAACCCATATATGCAAGTACAAATCCCGAAGCCAATTGCAGCAACACTAAAAATAGCATAACGTTAGCTAGTTTACTTTGCTCACTTCGATGCGCATACCTAGTCCTAACTAGAAAAAACAAAATCAAACTGAGTATAACAACTCCGATAGCTAAGTCTCTATGCCAATTAAAATAGTTAGACAATTGATTCACCCAACCAGTTCTATCTATAGAGTTCCCTGCTATAAGATCTATCTCTTCTCTCACAGTTGTTCCCAATGTTACTTGTACAACTGTTAGAATGAGAACGAAGTAAGCAAGAATTTTAAACCACCTACTACCGCGATTAATCAGAAGATTACTGTCTCGTAAAACTTTCGCTTGAAAATAAGTATAAATACTAATTGCCAAAATTACGAGCGCTAATAGCATATGAACAGTAATTACCCAAGCAAGTAAGTTGGTGGAAACAACGATAGATCCCAGCCATGCCTGTATGAAAACGACTATCAAATTAAGCAAGCTAAAAAAGAAAATTCTTTTCTTACTTTTTAAGAATGACGTAGCATATACAACGCATAATAGCAACCATACACCTGTAAGCGCCCCAACTAATCTATTGATATATTCTGTCCAAGTTTTAGCCGCATTAAACTCCTCATGACGCAAAATACTTTTATCATTTCTTATATCATTCGCTAGCTTGCCGAAACCAAAAACATCTAATGTTTTCGCAAAACGTTCATTTTTCTTTGCCCGATTGTCAATGTACTTCTGCTCGTAGCCTTCTGGCAACTGAGACTCATTTGTGGGGGGAACATACTGGTCAAAACATTTTGGCCAATCCGGACATCCCATTCCTGAACCGGTACTCCTTACGACACCACCGGCAAGTATCAATAAAAAGAGAGATAGGATAGTAACTTTATTTACTATTACAAATCTCTTTTCACCAGGTAGATAGACACTCAATTTATTTAGCAGAAAATGGGGTACCTGTTAGCAAAAGCTTAGGCAGACACCCCAAGGTTATTTTTTCAAAACGCTCGTTTAATGATGAACCACGCGTTCAATTCCGTGTTCCTTATCCCAATCGCGCTGAATCTGTTCAGCCACGGCATCCCCCTCGAAGTCATGAGGTAAATTCGATGTCATTGTCTCCGAAAAAGGAGTCGTTTGCGGAATAAAATCTTTATCATGACCAGGTTTGCTGTAATCATACGGCCAACGGTAAACTGTTGGGATCTCTCCGGGCCAGTTTCCATGCAAATGCTCAACCGGAGTGGTCCACTCTAAGGTATTAGAGTTCCAAGGATTCTGTGTTGCTTTTTTACCAAACCAAATGGAATAAAAGAAGTTAAACAGAAACGCTATTTGTCCGAATCCGGCTATGATGGCAGCCCAGGTAATAAATACATTCACTGTTAACCATTCTTGCATAAAAGGGAAGTTCGTAAATGAATAATAACGACGAGGCACACCATCTATTCCCATAAAGTGCATCGGGAAGAATACGAGATAGGCTCCAATAAATGTCATCCAAAAATGCAAATACCCTAGTTTGTCGTTCATCATACGACCGAACATTTTAGGATACCAATGGTACACCCCGCAAAGCATTCCACAAATAGATGCAGATCCCATAACCAAGTGGAAGTGAGCCACGACGAAATAGGTATCATGCAAGTTGATATCTAAGGCAGAGTTTCCTAAGAATATACCTGTTAATCCGCCGGAGATAAAGAAAGATACTAAACCAATAGCAAAAAGCATGGCCGGTGTAAACTTTAGATTACCACGCCAAAGTGTTGCTAAGTAGTTAAAGGTCTTCACTGCTGAGGGCACTGCGATTATTAGGGTAGTAATCATAAACACTCCTCCTAAGAACGGGTTCATACCCGTTACAAACATATGGTGCCCCCAAACGATAAACGATAAGACTGTGATACCAATTAAAGAATATACCATCGCGTGGTAACCAAATATCGGTTTACGAGAGTTAGTTGCTATTACCTCCGAAGTAAGTCCCAAGGCAGGCATTAGTACAATGTAAACCTCTGGGTGTCCTAAGAACCAAAATAAATGTTGGAATAGGATAGGGCTACCTCCCTCATTAGGTAAGATTTTACCGCCGATAATGATATCAGACAAGTAAAAACTTGTTCCCATGCTTCTATCAAAAATAAGCAATACTACTGCTGAAACCAATACAGGGAAAGACAACAAACCAACGATCGCTGTCAAGAATACAGCCCAAATAGTAAGCGGCATTCTCCAAAGGCTCATACCTTTTGTACGCATATTTAATACTGTACTGATATAGTTAATACCACCCATCACCTGTGAAGCAATGAATAATACCATACTGGCAAGCCATAGTGACATTCCCGTACCAGAACCTGGTATTGCTTGTGGCAGGGCAGATAAAGGAGGATAGATCGTCCAACCAGCACTTGCGGGACCGCTCTCTACAAAGAAAGAACTGATCATCACCACACAAGCAGAGAAGAAAAACCAGTAAGATAACATATTCATGAACGGCGACGCCATGTCTCTAGCTCCCAATTGCAATGGAATAAGTAAATTACTGAATGTTCCACTTAATCCTGCTGTTAATACGAAGAAAACCATAATGGTTCCGTGTATTGTTACCAAAGACAAAAAGAAATCGGGTCTTATTCTTCCGCCTTCAGCCCATTTACCTAAGAAAACTTCCAGGATCGGAAAATCCTTTTCAGGCCATGCTAACTGAATCCGAAATAAAATCGATAAAAACATGGCAAAAAAAGCCATGATGATACCTGTAATTAAGAATTGCTTGGCAATCATCTTATGATCCTGACTAAAGATGTATTTAGTCAGAAACGTTTCATGATGATGTCCATGAGCATCATGACCGTGATCGCCTGCACCTGCATATGGAATTGCTGTACTTGACATAAGCTCTTGTTATATATATATTAATTATTTAACGCCAATTGTTTATTATCCTCTTTCTGCTCCACAGTTTTAGCCGCCTGATTGGCTTTAAACTCTTTCTTGGCCTCTTCATCAAAGAAATAAGTTTGAGTAGTCAACCATTCTTTATATTCTGCTTCTGTCACAACTCGTACTGTTTTCTGCATATTATAATGACCTTGACCACATATCTTTGCGCAAAGCATTACAAAATCGAATTCAGGATTGTTCAATTTCTCGCGCATCTCTTGCGTAGTAAATCGAGGGGTCATCTGAAAATGTGTAGCCATACCTGGTACCGCATTCATTTGTACTCTGAAGTCAGGCATATAAAAGCTGTGCAAAATGTCTTTCGAATTAATGGTGAAACGAACTGGTTTACCCACTGGAAGTACAATGTCAGATCCTCTGACATCATCCCAAGCACTTTTATCGCTAAAATCAATACCTAGGCCATTCATAGGAGTCGTTAGTTTGATACTGCGTTTACCAATTTTATTATCTCTACCAGCATAACGCACGTTCCAAGCAAATTGCTCCCCTGTTATTTCTACCTGTAAGGCATTTGCAGCAACATCGTCTGGAACATTCGTGATACTCCGCCATGTGAAGAATCCAAAAAGCACTAAAACGGTTAACACGATTGCCGGAACAATTGTCCAGATTTTCTCCACTAAATTATTGTGCGGATAAAAGTATGCTTTCCTCTTTCCTGTGCTCTTATATACAAATGAAAAACCAAACAATAAAATATGAGTAAGTACAAACACGATTGTCGTGATGACAGTAGTTGTGATAAACATGCTATCGATCTTCGCGCCATGCTCCGATGCTGCTTCACGCCATGCCATACTTCCATGGTGTACGAAAGACCAATAGGAGCCATACAGCCCAAGAAAAAGCATGATCAGGAAAAGAACACCATTAAACTTATTCCAATTAACCCTCTTACCCTTGCCTTGCATTTCTCTAGTAAGTTCGTACACTTGTATAATTTTACCAATTATACCTACTACGATACACACCAAGAAGAATAACAACACGTAGTAAAAGAAATTCTTATATACCTGCGGATCTATACTTTTTTCCTCTTGTTGGGCGGCTTGCACTGCATTACTACTTGCACTTGTACCGGCGGGAGTTTGAGCAGCAACTGCATTTCCGGTAGTATCGGAAGCAGTTGTTCCTGTAGAATCAGCTTTTGCTTGTAACTCCGAACTTGAAACAACTTGGCTTGTATCGTTAGTCGTAGCGGCACTATCTTCAGCTTGTGCAAAGGCAGGAGTTTGCAACGACAACAAGGTACAGATTACCAAGCTGAAAATCGTTTTAAAATTGATGTACTTTTTATATCTCATTTCAATATTAACGGTTATTCGTATTTAATCCACTGAATCATTCAACTTATAAGCAGATTATATCTGATGATGTAAACTCTCTTCCAAAAATGGATGGTTCTTTGGCGCTAAAGAATGTTTACTTAACTTATTAAGCATTAAGAAAGTAAATAGTCCACCGAAACCCAATGCTGCACCAATTTCACTTAAGCCAAAGCCACGGTGTTCTTCCACGGTACCTGGCATAATCATGATATAATAGTCTAGCCAGTGGCCCAATAATAATAGAATACACACGAAAAGCATGATATTTTCTTTACGCTTTGCATCTCTATCCATCAATATTAATACCGGTGCTACAAAGTTAACTATAATTGACAACCAAAACCAAGGTTTGTACTCTGGCTCCCATCTTTTGTAAAAATAAACAGTTTCCTCAGGTATGTTTGCATACCAAATTAGCATAAATTGAGCAAACCAAACGTAAGTCCAGAAAATAGAGAAACCAAAAATAAGTTTTCCTAAGTCATGTAAATGATTTTCATTTACCCAAGATAAATGTCCCGCACGCTTTAATAAGATAATGGTCACAGTAATTACACATAAACCACTTACCCACATCGCTGCGAAATTATACCATCCAAACATTGTTGAAAACCAATGTGCTTCTAATGACATAACCGTGTCGAACGACCAGATTGGCGTAGTAAAACCAAAAATAACCAAAAAGATTGCTGAATATTTAAAGCTTCTTTTATAAGAATTTAAACTACCTTCTAAATCCTCCTTATAAGATAATTTAGCCAAGGCAATAGCAAATATGCTATAGGCACCAAGAAATATTATCTGTCTTGCAAAGAAGCCAGGTACATTTAAAAACGCGGATTTTCCTGCAACTAATGCATCATAATGATCGCTGTTAGGGTCGGTAATACCCTCAGCATGCCAATGATGGTAAAGATTATGAGACGATAATCCTAAAGCAGTAATGACTATCAAAATGATAGAGGCAATAGGTAAAACACTCGCCATCGCTTGCGGTATTCTCAAGAGTCCTGTTGGCCAGCCCGCCTGAGAAACGTATTGCAAAGCTAGAAAGCATGCAGCTGCAGCACATACGCAAGTAAAATAATACCCCATTAGTAGTAGATTGGCGAACATGCGATGACTACCTTCTACAAAAAAACCAGCAACAATGGCTATAATACCAATCACTATAGCAACTAAGCTCAAGGTTCTGGCCTTCCCGGCAAATTCGAAGCGCTCGTCAAAATTATATGTAGTGTGACTATGAGTTCCCATTTGATCTTTAACTATTTATAATATTATTTTTTTTGCAATTCATGAACATACATCACCACTTTCCAACGTTCATCGGGTGACAATTGAGAAGCATGTGAACCCATCAAGTTCAATCCATAAGTGATGGTGTGATAAATTTTACCATCTGTAAGGTCTTTCATTTGCCCTCCACGTGATGAAGTACCTGTAGAGTAAGACGGTGGTGGCGGAAATTTTTCCATATTAACAATTGTTCCATCTCCTTTTCCTTCAGGACCATGGCACGGTGAACAGAAAGAATGATAGAGCATAGCACCATCTTTAAGATTCTTTTCCGTCCGCTCCAAAGGACTATGGAAATTTAAGCTTGCTGCCTCATATCCATCTAAAGTATTTGGATAGTCAAACCGCTCAAAACCAACAGGGGTCGTACCTTCAGGTGGAGTTTGTGCTGTTTGTCCATTAGCAAAATTTGTATTTGGCTGGTCTGGATTATTATTTCCTATCGGATCATACATATTTCTTGAGAATTCCCAACCAGTGCTTTGGGTCGTGTTATCTCCACAGGAAGATACCAGTGCTGCGAAAGCAACTGCAAAACATGCGGTTCCGAACAGTTTAGTCTTATTCATAGCTAACATATTTCCTTTCATTGTACAGTACTTCCACTGCACCTGCATCTTTTAATAAGCTGTCAATTTTTTCATGGTTTGTATTATCCTTTGCATCAATTGCAATGACAAAACGGTCATCTGTTGCACGAAGGTCCATTACTCGTGGTGCTCGTCCGGGAAACAAATGGCTTCTAAAGTAAAATGCGGCAACCATGCCCAGTGCGCAAAACAGAATGGTTAGCTCAAAGGTCACAGGCACAAAATCGGGCATTGGTAAGGTAGGCTTTCCACCTATGTTCATTGGCCAATCTTTATGTAGTGTATAATACAGTAAACTTATTCCAGAGAACGTTCCGGTAATTCCACAAATGAATGCCACGATAGGCAAGCGTGATGGCGGTACTCCCAGTTTAGCTTCAATTCCGTGAATTGGCATTGGAGTATACACATCATAAATAGAGATGTTACTCTTTTGTAACTTATCTATTCCATCCATCAAATCATCAGGATGTTCAAAATGTCCTAAAATATATTTTGTGTCGCTCATCTTTTTATTTTGCTAATTCTTTAATTTCTTCCTCACTAACACTGTCATATTTATCCAACGAATCTTTATAGTATTGAACTTGTTCAGGATCTAAATGACCTTCTTTTGCAAGCTTCAATTTTTGCTGATGACTAGCAGAGTGTAATAATAATTTCACCTCTGCCATCGCAATACCTGGAAGTACACGGAGGAATAATAAAAATAAAGTGAAAAATAGACCTATTGATCCTACGAAAATACCTACATCTGTCCAAGTTGGATAAAACATAGCCCAGCTCGATGGAAGATAGTCACGATGTAGTGAGGTAACAATAATCACAAAACGCTCGAACCACATCCCGATATTTACAACGATGGATAGTGCCCAAGAAATTGGGATACTGGTTCGAATTCTCTTCACCCAAAATAACTGAGGAGAAATTACATTACAAGTCATCATCGTCCAATATGCCCACCAATAAGGACCTGCTACACGATTGGCAAATGCATACATCTCATATTCAGAGCCCGAATACCAGGCAATAAACAATTCAGTCAAATAAGCCACACCTACAATAGAACCTGTAGTCATGATAATCTTGTTCATAGACTCAATGTGGAACATCGTAATGTAGTTTTCAAAATTCATTACTTTCCGCGTTATCAACAGTAAGGTTTGTACCATTGCAAATCCAGAAAAGATCGCTCCAGCCACAAAGTATGGTGGAAATATAGTGGTGTGCCATCCCGGAATTACTGATGTAGCAAAGTCCATGGATACAATTGTGTGTACAGATAGTACCAGAGGTGTTGATATCCCTGCTAAAATTAGCGACACAATTTCAAAACGTTGCCAGGTCTTAACATTTCCGGCCCATCCAAAGGAGAGTATAGAGTAGATTCTTCTTCTCATACCTGTTGCACGGTCACGAACCGTTGCTATATCAGGTAAAAGACCTGTATACCAAAACACCAAGGATACAGTAAAATAAGTGGAGATTGCAAACGCATCCCATACTAATGGGGAGTTGAAATTTACCCACAAAGACCCGAACTGATTCGGTAATGGGAAGATCCAGTAAGCAAGCCAGGGGCGTCCCATGTGCGCTACAACATATGTCGCGGCACAAATTACGGCGAAAATGGTCATCGCCTCTGCCGATCGGTTAATGGAATTACGCCAGTTCTGGCGAAAAAGTAGAAGTACTGCGGAAATTAACGTTCCAGCGTGACCAATACCCACCCACCATACGAAGTCGGTAATATCCCAAGCCCAACCAACCGTCTTATTAAGTCCCCAAGCTCCAATACCCGTCCAAAAGGTATAACTTACACTAAATACCCATAGCATTGCTCCCAAAGCAGCAACAGTGAAGCCAATCCACCAGGCTTTATTTGGTTTATTCTCTACGGGCACGAGAATATCATTAGTTACCTTTGCATAGGTAATATTCTTACCGGTAACTAGTGGTTCTCTAAGTATTGATTCATTATGCGATGACATATTCTTATTTTTTCAGATCAATTAAACCGATTAAGCTCCAAAAGTATTTCTAACCTTAGTCATGTAACCAATGTTAGGTTGTACGTTAATTTCTTCCAGTACATAATAAACACGCTCATTTTTCAAGGCCTTCGATACTTCAGAATTCGGATCATTAAGGTCTCCAAAGATTATAGCATTCGCAGAGCATGCAGCAGCACAAGCAACATTTACATCCCCATCCTTCAACTTACGCTTTTCAATTTTAGCCTTCAATTTACCTGCTTGGATACGTTGTATACACATAGAGCATTTTTCCATTACACCACGTGATCGCGAAGTAACATCTGGATTTAATACTAATTGAGTAAACTCGTTGTTTAAGTAATTATCAAAACGAGAGTCATTCCAGTAATTAAACCAATTGAAGCGACGTACTTTATATGGACAGTTATTTGCACAGTAACGCGTACCGAAGCATCTATTGTAAGCCATATGGTTTAACCCCTCAGAAGAGTGTACAGTAGCTAGTACCGGACATACTGTTTCACAAGGAGCATGGTCGCAGTGTTGGCACAACATAGGTTGGAAAACAACTGACACGTTATCCAAGTTAGCATCTTCTCTGCTAAGTCTATCTATTTCTTTCTCTTCAGTAACTTGCTCACCATCGTGCTCAAAGCTATAATAACGATCAATGCGTAACCAATGCATCTCACGACGGCGGCGAACCTCGTCACGGCCTACTACAGGAACATTATTTTCAACATTACAGGCTACTACGCAGGCACCGCAACCGGTACAAGCATTTAAATCGATAGCCATTACCCATTTATGACCTGGTGATTCAAATTTGTTCCAAAGATCGTAGGTTTTGTGTTTTGCTCCATGGTTACCACTACCGTGAGCGGGATCATGTAAATAATCTTTGAATGACGTTTCACGTATTACGTTACGTCCTTCAATCGTATGGTGAGTTTGTGTTTGCGCTAATTCATAAATGCCTGAAACCTTTTCAAGTTTGGCGGTACTATTGAATTGAAGCGTACCATTTACGAGTTTTACAAATGGGTAAGCATTTTTACCAACTTCGTTACCAGCCTTACCGGCTTTCGTTCTACCATATCCAATAGCAATAGACACGGTACCTTGTGCTTGTCCCGGTTGTAACAATACAGGCAGCTCAATCGCATAACCATTTTCTCCGGTAACTTTCACTAGGCTATTTTCGCCGAGGCCTAGACTTTCTGCAAATTTAGGAGCAATGGCCGCGTAGTTGTCCCAAGTCACTTTAGAAACTGGGTCAGGCAATTCATGTAGGTAAGCATTATTTCCTTGCTTTCCATCACGCATTGCAACACTTTGATACAACTGCACCTCAACATCTTTTGCCAATGCTTTGCCGGCATTTACAACAGCTGTTGCTATTGCATTCACATCGCCTGTAAATGCATATGTTTGTGCTGGTTTATCTCCTTTATATTCAAAACCAGCTTGTAACACATCTTTCCAGGTTTTTCCTGTTCCTGCTAATATGGTTTTTTCCCAATTATCTTTTACAAAATCATGGTAAGAAATAGTATTGCCAGTCCAAATAAGTAAACTTTGCTCTGCTTGGCGCGTATTAAACACTGGATTTATAGTAGGCTGCACAACGGTATAATAACCATCTCGAACACTACTATCGCCCCATGATTCTAAATAATTATGATTAGGTGTTATTAAATCAACGAATTCTGCTGTTTCATCTTCACGATCGGCAAATGAAACTTTCAGTTTAATTTTACCGAGCGCTGTTTTTATTTTTTCTGCATCGAAATAATCATAAACAGGGTTCACGTTGAGGAAAAAAGCAACATCAACTTGTCCCGCTGAAGCCTCGTTTAAGAAAGTAGAAAAATCGGTATCATTTCCCTTATACTGATAGGAAACATTATCTAAATCAATCGTACTTCCATAGCTCCCCAATGCAGCATTGATCGCATTTGTAAGCGTTTGCATAGCAACATCGTTGCTACCAGTTACTACTAATGCTCTTCCTCGCGCATTAACAAGTTCCTTAGCTGCTAGCCCTATTACTTTTTGTGCTTTATCATTAGTAGATAGACCTCCAGCTAATGAACCTCCGGTAACAGCATTATATAATGAAATCAATACGGCACCTTCTTCAGAAGGCTTTACTGCCACACGTGCATCAGCGTTCGCGCCTGTCATGCTTAGCCCAGCTTCAAACTGAACGTGGCGAGACATTTTTTTATTTTCTAAGGATTTATAGCCCCTATTATCTGTATATTGTTGCGTATGCTCTTCTCCGGCTAACCAAGTTCCCAAGAAATCAGCACCTACACTTACAATCACATCGGCTTTATCAAAACGGTAATGCGGTATAACGGCCTTACCGAAACTTGCTTGGTTGGCTTTTATAATGCCGGCATAAGAAACGGCGTCCACCTCCACTAGCTTCGCCGTTGGATATTTTGCTATGAAAGCAGCGATAACGGCCAGTGATGAAGGACTATTTATGCTCGATGCTACTAAACGAATTTGCTTTCCACTATTGTTAGCGGCGTTTAACGCACTGATAATTTGTGCATCAGCAGCTTCCCAGTCAATGTCAGATCCCTTTGCTTTAGGACCTTTTAATTTTGACATATCATATAAATCGAGCACCGAGGCTTGTGTGCCTGCATCTGTTCCGCGATTTACACCAATAGACTTTGGATTTGGTTCTATTAATATAGGTCTTCCTTCGCGCGTTTTTACCAGTATACTCTGCCCATTATAACTAGAAGCATAATAGTTTGGGATACCGGGAGTTACCTCCTCCGGTTTTATTAAATAAGGTATTGATTTATGTACCGGTGTACTTTGACAGGCAGCTAACGAAACTGCACCTAAACCAAACCCCAACGCTTTCAAAAAGTCGCGACGAGGAGTTTTTGTACTTAAACCAGCTTCGGTTAATACGTTCTCTATAGGAAGGGATTCTGCGAACTCACTTTTGCTGTTTTTAACGAACGCAGGTGTTTGTTCCAGTTCTTCTAAGCCTTTCCAATATTTCTTGTTGCTATCCATTTAAGCTATATATATTAAGATGCGTATCTCAAATTTTACTATTAATAATGACATTTACCACATTCCAAACCGCCGAGTGATGCCGCAGTGATTTTATCACCTTCTTTCAGCTTCTCATGCGCAGCTATTAACTGATCATAATAGGCGTTATCTTTGTGATTCACTTCTGTTTCACGGTGACAATTGACACACCATTTCATCGTCAATGGAGAGTATTGATACACTTCGTCCATTGTTTCGATCGGTCCATGGCATTTCTGACATTCAACGCCGGCCACTACCACGTGCTGAGAGTGATTAAAGTAAGCGAAATCTGGCAAATTGTGAATTCTAACCCATTGTATTGGTCTTTGATTCGGGCCATATTTTTGACCGTCCCAATCCAATGCATTGTAAATTTTTTGAATTTCAGGAGATGTTTCCCCATTGTACTTTTCGCTCGCCGTAACGTATTTATGGCAATTCATACAAACGTTAGCCGAAGGAATTGACGCATTCTTTGATTTAAATGCACCTGAGTGACAATATTGACATTCGATTTGGTTTACACCAGCATGTAGTTGGTGCGAGAACTTAATCGGCTGTACAGGTTTATACCCTTCATGCACCCCAACATTCCATAAGGTCTTCCATCCTGCAGAACCAAGGAAAGCTACTAAACCTAATACAAAGAAGAATACCAATTTTTTATTTTTCGCTAACTTCTTTATTGTTTCAAAATAGTTCTTTCCTTCGCCTTCTTCTTCATCTTCTTCCTCAATTACAATATTCTTATTAAGAATAATACGTTCTAGCGTTCTAATAACACGATTTAGAACAACAATAACAATAAAGGCAATTACAATAACCGCTAGCAGACCAAACAACATAAAGTTACTTACGTTACCGCTGTCAGCAGCAGCAGCCCCTGGGGCTCCTTGCGCAGTTTCCCCTCCAGCAGGCGCTTTCGAGGACTCATCAATAAATGTAAGTATGTTTTTGATTTGATCATCAGACAGATCAGGAAAAGCAGTCATTACAAGATTGTTATGACCTTCGAAAAGTGCAACCGCTTGCTTATCGCCGGCAGCAACCATTGCTTGTGAATTCCGAATCCACTTAATCAACCACTCCTCTTCATGTCTTTTACTAACGTCCTTCAATGCCGGACCAACAACCACCTTATCAATTGCGTGACATGAAGTACATTTTTGCTGAAAAAGAGTCTTCCCTTCTTTAGCGTCCTGTGCATGGGCAGACGCAGCTGCCATACTTAGTACGGAGACTAAGATCAAGGACTTTACAACACTTCTAAAAAGTAACGAGATGTTTCTCATATTGAGAGCTTTATACTATTTTATTTGAATGTAACCTAACAGGCTCAAAGATGCACTGGGCATACCCCTTCAAAACCTGAGCACAAAAGTATAACTAATTAAGATATCAGTGACAATTTCGTGACTTTAATTATCAATTTATAATTATTCTAAATTGATGT
>DATMSZ010000277.1:0-2489 GCA_035565175.1 Pseudosphingobacterium sp. | reverse complement strand
CAATTTAACTTTAATGGAACATTCTCTTAGTATAACGACTACCAATTTTAATTTAAAAGGTTAAACTTTTGTTAAAAGACTATGCTTTTACATTAGAAAAAGATCATTTATTACAATAAATACATATTCGGGAGAATGATTAATACAATTCTATTTTTTATCTTTATCGCATAAATTGCATATGTCCATCATGAGTCATTACTTATATTCTCCACACACTTATTATAGGTATATTTTTTCAACCAGGCCACTGTCTTACAACAATTTGTAATAGCTTTTTTTTGACCTCAAACCAAACTTACATTTTATTTATGCGATCTGTTGTATTCCGGAGATTTTGTATACTTTTCACAGTATTTCTTCTATGCTTCTCCTGTAAAAAAAAGGAGAATTTAACTCAACAAGAAATTATTGGAACATGGAAAAGCGTTTTGATAACCACAGAAATCTACGAACAAGATAAACTAAGGGAATCTTTTGAACTCGCATCTGATGAAAAAAATTTCAACATGATGGAATTTCATAAAGACGGCACATTCAAATCCTCCGGTCAATTCACTTTAAATAACGATTTCTCAGATTCAACCATCAAATTAGACGACCAAATAGGGAAATACAAGATTAAAGGAGACAAAATAGCAACGCAACTTAATGACACGGCGGTTAATTCGGAAATGACCTTCAATTTTACTAATAAGAATGTTCTAACAGTTATATCTGAACAAATGCATTTACCAAATCGCAATGGGTGGGACACAAACCACACCTTTATTACAACCACAACATTTAAGCGAACTTCCCCTTAAATGCTTTTGCACATTATATTGTAAAAATTTGTCCATTTTGGTTAAATTTGTAGTACAGATAATGAGAAATGTACAACAATATAAGGTGATCAGTAAAAAAGGTGAGATCTATTTGTCGCCCTTAGATGCTTCGACTCCCTCTTACCTCTACAGAGGCACAAAGGGTCTGCAACCCGACGAGCTCTTAGCATCTGACCAATTTATAAAAGTATTACAAGCACTAAAGAATGGGCATTGGATAACTCTTGACAGTTATGACCCTGAGTTGGCTATGGGCGTTCCCTATGAGACAAGGTACGTTCTATTGGATAAACCATCTACACTTCGAGAAGAGGAATCATCCACATGGAAAAACACTAACAAATGGATCCCTATCAATCTGCAGCTTCCCAAAGAAATGGAAGAGTGTTTTTTTGTGACTATAAAAAATGTAAACGGGCAATTAATAAAATCACCTGTTCTCGAAGGCACTCATATTAAAAATGGACTTTTTAAATCCTCACATGCTAAATCGGGAACCCATTTCAAACCCACACATTGGATGCCGGCACCCCCTATCACTGAGTAAGACCTTACTTGTGCTGAGTACTCCCTAACTTTGCGACATATTTGCTGTTCTTGAGCGGTTTATGTATCTTTAATTAGAAGATTATAAAGATGGAAATAGTAACGCTTAAAGTATTTGATAATCCGATAGAGGCTCATTTACTCAAAACAAAACTTGAAAGTGAAGGAATACACTCCTTTTTACAAGATGAAAACATCGTTTCTCTCAATCCTCTTTATAACTATGCTGTTGGTGGCATCAAGTTAAACATCCGATCTGCTGACCTGGAAATGGCAAACCAAATTATTCAGGAAATCGAGAACGCACCAAGCGTAGACGATCATGATCAAGAAATTCATTGCCCAGCATGTGATTCGACCGATTTATATACCAATTTCAAATCCATGAAAGGAACAAAAGGATTATTCTCCGCTATTATTTCTCTTTTTATGGGTGTATTTCCTGTTTATTATAAAAATGTTTATAAATGTAAAAACTGCGAAAAGGAATTTAAAGTAGACGTGCCTTAGATCTTCCCATTCATTTTGGTCGTTTACTTTTCTAAGACATTTTTTAAATTATTGAGCCCCGTTTGTAAATCATCCCCGATCATCTCGTCGAAATTCATTATTAGGAGCATTAAATTCATAGGATAAGGCATAGTGCCTTTAAATCCCCATTTCACTCGCGTTTGATTTCCCTCCATTTGTTCTGTAATTAAATAGGCTGGAGCAGTTGACTCCATTGGCTTTTTAAACCTTAGTTCAAAATCAACTCGTTCGCCTTCCTTAATGTTCTTAATCTCTTGTTCCCCTTTACCTGCTTGCTTATCGCTGTCCCAAGCATAAATAAAACCTACAGTTCCATCCGTTCCTTGGTAACTTTTCTTCATATTGGGATCCATTTGATTCCATTTACTAAAATGATCTTGATTTTTCACATATTTTATGTAATCAAAAACCTCCTTTTTCGGTTTGTTTATCACTACTTCCCGTTCTACTGAATATTCCTTTTTCACAAATAAAGCAGTAATGAGCGCAATTACAATTATCGCTAATACAGCAAGCAATAAAACTTTGACGATTTTCATAACAATAAATTTATAATGGTTTAGTATATCTCCTATTAAAACGATT
>DATMSZ010000276.1:0-11820 GCA_035565175.1 Pseudosphingobacterium sp. | reverse complement strand
GGAGTAAGCTCTCTTTTGTGGGATTGGATATTTAATACGCGTTTTGACCTCAAAAAGGAAAAAGAAGATAAGGAAAAAGTGAAAGAGCTATTGTTTGATAACAACAAATATCAATAGTACCTAATTCAAATTTCTTTAGTTTCTAATATCTATTTCGATATTGTACTTATTTAATAAGCCCTGAACTCCAAATAAAGAAAACTTGGCTTTTTTTATTCTATTTAATTCTGGGTCAATTATATAGTTTATGGCGTTGCGAAAATCAGTTTTCTCTAGAACACTATTATTAAATATCGCCCGCGCTAAATCACAAGCATCAAAAACAGCTCCCGTTAAATTCGATTCGGTGAAATCTACTTCCTGAAGTTGAACATTCTTAAAAATGGTTTTCTGGAGTTTTATACGATAGAATGAAGAATGATTAAGCGTACAATTTTCAAATTGAACAATAAAGCCAAATGGATTGCCATGTTCAAATCGTAAACCTAACATTTTACAATCTTTAAATTTAACATCCTGCAAAGAAGTTCCTGCAAGCTTAGCAAGACTTAGGTTGCAATGTAAAAATTCGCAGTTTGCAAACCTAATATTCGCTAAATCTACATTAGAAAAATTACAACTAGTAAAAGTGCATCCTTCATAATCGCCTTTCTCCAGTAAATCAAGCGTAAAATCTTTCCTACTAAACGTCTTATCTTCAATAAAAATATTTTTCATTCCATCTAAAAATCTATTGTTTTCTTTAACAAATGTATAAACATATCTGGTTGGTGGCACTTCAAACATTTTTTTTGCAATAATATATATAATCGGTCTACAAATTTCTTTAAGATATATTACCTAATGTTTATAAGATAATTCGCAACACTTTATTAAATTGCCCTAGATATTCAATCACTTTCAGATAGATCGTGAATAAAGAGATTACACATTGAATAACGGAGATAAATCACTGCAAGACGTACATCAAAGTATAGATACGCATAAGCAATCGAAATTCAAGAAAATTCTGAGTTTTTTCGGCCCAGCGTATCTGATTAGCGTTGGTTATATGGATCCGGGAAACTGGGCTACCGATCTGGCCGGCGGAAGTCAATTTGGTTACACCCTTATTTGGGTATTACTCATGAGTAACATTATGGCGCTCATACTTCAAAGTCATGCTGCACGTTTAGGCATTGTATGGGGTAAAGATCTTGCTCAATGCAACAGGGAAACTTATCCAAAGGGCATGAATTTCATTCTATACATTTTAGCCGAAATAGCGATTGCCGCCTGCGACCTTGCCGAAGTGTTGGGGATGGCTATTGGTCTTAACCTATTATTCGGTTTAGATCTTCTTTGGGGTGTATCCATCAGTTTCTTAGACACTTTCCTTTTACTCTACCTACAAAGGCTTGGCATGCGTAAGATGGAAATGTTTATCATTGGCCTTGTTTTTATGATAGGCATGTGCTTCGTGGTTGAAATGAGCTTAGCTCAGCCAGATGTTGCAGGTATAATGAGCGGTTTTATTCCATCCATACCAAATAGCGCTGCGTTATACATAAGTATCGGTATTATTGGCGCCACTGTAATGCCACATAATCTCTATTTGCATTCGGCGCTGGTTCAAACCAGGAAAATAAACAGAGATGAGTATTCTATCAGAAAAGCATTGAAGTACAATTTTTGGGATAGTGCAATCGCATTAAACTTAGCCTTTTTTGTAAACGCCGCTATTCTGATCTTAGCTGCTGCCGTTTTTCATGAAAGGGGAATGCACGATGTAGCGGATCTTCAAGACGCACATAAGCTGCTGGCACCGTCATTGGGAAGTGAATGGGCACCGCGATTATTTGCTGTAGCCTTGATATTAGCGGGACAAAGCTCAACAGTCACCGGAACATTGGCAGGACAAATTGTGATGGAAGGTTATCTGCGTTTACGTATTAGTCCGGCCTTGAGAAGGATGCTTACTCGCTTAATTGCCATTGTACCTGCTATTTTAGTTATTTATATAGCAGGAGATGACGAGGTGGGGCCTATGCTGGTGTTTAGTCAAGTATTATTAAGTATGCAATTAGCTTTTGCTGTAATACCCTTAATACATTTTGTGAGCGACAAGAAAAGAATGGGAGCTTTTACCATCTCTTTACCCGTAAAAATTATATCCTGGAGCATCGCTTTTATCATATCTTTCTTGAATTTTCAATTGGTATATGATGAGATCACCAGTTGGATACGCGAGCTCCAAAATTCTTGGTTATCTTTTGCTTTAAGCGCCGGCGGAATAGGCTTATTAATCCTACTGGTATTAACAACGCTTTATCCTATATTACAACGAAAGAAGAAAGTCAATATGGAGATACATCCACCCTTTCAAGCTTCTGTTCCTCAATCAAAAACAACTTTATCTTTTGAACGTATTGCGCTCGCCTTGGACTATTCACCATCCGACCAGCTCGTGATTGCCTATGCTTTGAGACTAGCCTCTTTAAAAACTCATTTCATTCTTATCCATGTTGCAGAAAGCGCATCTTCCCGTATGATGGAAGAAGACACCGACGATTATGAAAAAAGACATGATCAACAGCGCATGGATAAATACTTAGCCTTCTTTAAAGAGAATGGGCACGAAGCTACTTTCGAGGTGGGTGACGCAAAACGTGTTAAATTTATTGCCAAGGTCTGTAAAGAACATCGAGCAGATCTGCTGATCGTGGGTAGCCACGGACACCGCGGAATCAAGGATTTCATTTACGGCGAGACGGTTAACCAATTGAGACATAAAGTAAATATTCCGGTCTTCATTGCCCAATAAAGAAGACTGGAATATTTACTCGGTATAGTTGTCACGCGTTCAAAAGAAAACGATCGTTGCTGCAAAAAGCAGTTAGTTTGCCGTTTTATCTGTTATTAGCTGATCCGTTAATCTTACTTCGGTAACTTTAGGAGTAACCCCACCTTTAACAGCAATAAATTTAATTTCTAATTTTACCGTTGCAGGTAAATTTTCAGGAAGCAGATAACATTGAAGTGCTGTATCTCCCATCAGCTTTGAGCCTTCCTGAAGAATCGCCGGTTGCCTTCCATTTATCAGCAAATCGTAGCCTTCCTTATTAGACGACTTAAGCGACTTAACATATAAGTATTTGGCTTGCGTGTCTTTATTTTTAAGTTGGTAACTGAACCAACCCTTTGCTTGCCGCCAATGCAATCCATTATCATAACCGTTCCATGAATTTTCCGATTGAAACGCATGATCCGATTCGGGTTGTTGTTCCCCACATATCACCTTGTCTAGGGTTATCCGCTCTGCTGCTTGTGTTATTCTTTCCTCCTCTTCCATCCGAAGAAAAAGTTCCCTCGCCTTATCTGTTGTTGCTTGGGGCCAATAAAGGATGTACCGCGACTCAGCTAAGCGAAAAAAGGGAGTTAGTTCCATTCCACTTGCAAATTTCTTGGGTGCTAACCCGCTCAAATGAAAGGTAAGTGGCTTGCCATCGATCGGTTTCAGCAAGGAAAGCATGCTGTCTGGGTTACTTACTAGGAGTGGCATCTCTTGTAAGGGTATTTGCTTTCCTTTTGCGATATGCCCGCCACGGCTGTCATCCGCGAATAGCCCCAGTTGATCTGCCGTATCAGTCTTCGCAGCCAACACAATAGGGCCATAAAGAAACGTATAATGTGGAGAATTTCCTAACATTTGTTCGGTTGACAAATGCATAGGCATCTCCACTACTACTTCGTCTCCCTTTCGCCATGTTCGTTCGAGCGCGACATAAGAACCTGGCGTTTGTTTAATCGGATAAGGAGCCCCATTAATGCTTACCTTAAAATCTCCTCTGTTTACCCACTGAGGGTAGCGTAAAAAGATCGTAAATTTATCTTTCTTATTCGGACTGACCCTTAAGGTTGTTTTACTTTCATCCGGAAAAGACGTTTCTTGTTTAATAGACACTCCCCTTTCATCCCATTCTAAGGCAGAAGGAATAAACAGGTTAACATAAAGGTTATTTCCCTGGTGGGCGTAAATCATTTCACCGTATTTTGCATGATTTTCTAAGCCCGATCCCACACAGCACCAAAAACTAGTTTGAGGTTGTGAATATACACGATAATGTCCTGGTCGCATCGGTGTAAAATAAACGAAGCCACCGGTATTAGGGTTTTGGGTAGATAAAATGTGGTTGTAGAGAACACGTTCGTAAAACGCTATATATTTTTCATCATGAGAACTTTGATACAGCATTTTAGACAACTTTAACATATTGTAACTATTACAGGTTTCAGGCCCTTCCACGCTATTCATCATCTTTGAAAAATCATCAACAGGGTTAAAATGCTCGCCCACACTGTTACCTCCTATTGAAACGGAACGGTTTTTAACCACCGTTTCCCAAAAGAACTGCGCAGCGTTCGCCCAGGCCTCATTGTGCTCGAGGTCGGCTATCCGCTTAAAGCCTAACACTTTGGGTATTTGCGTATTCGCATGCATACCGGTCAGTTGATCTTTATTTTCAAGCAGTGGACCAAGGATTTGCTGGTGTGAGAATTGATGCGCAAGCTTCAAATATTTTTTATCATCAGTGATTGCGTATACGTCTGCAAAGATTTCATTTAATCCTCCATGCTCACTTTTCAATATTTCCTGAATCTGGTTTTCCGAGAGCTGTGAAACTAAAACGGCTGCCCAATCCGCCATTTTAATTAACATGTCTTTTGCTGTTTTATCACCTGTATAGAAGTATACATCGCGCAAACCAGCATAGGTTTTATGGATATTATATAAGGGCACCCATTTGTCATTCAGATCAAAACTGCCAGCTTTTATCTTTCCAGCAGCAAGCGCTCTCCACATCGCCTTTCCACCGGGTACTCCGCCGATGTAACCATCGCCATTAGCTTGCTGGCAACGATTTAACTCCTCTATCATATAATCCAATCGTTCCTTTATCATCAGATCTCCCGTAGAGACGTACATGAGCGCTAGTGCTGACAAATAGTGCCCCCCAATATGTCCATCTAAACCCGTATTTTCCCAATTCCCGTAACTTTCGGCTTTTACCGGTAGATTTGCCTCTCTCAAAAAAGGAGCAAGTAAACGATCAGGATTTAATTCAAGTAGATATTTTTTATCTAATTCTTCCGCATGTTTAAAAGGGCTCTCTAATAAGCGAACAGCCTGTAAAGGAAAGTACTCCATTCCCCCCCGTTCTTGCGCATAGAGCCGAAAGCAAGCGATGAAAAGTATTATTAGTGCAAATCCTTTTTTCTTTAGCATAACTATTAATATTTTGTCTGCTTTCTTCAGTATGAATGAATACTTCGCAGTTCGTTCTTTATCGGTGGTGAAGCTATCATGAGCAGTCTTTCTTACTAGTTAGTACCTATTCGACTTTTGTGTTCAAGAGCTCGCAAGCTCGTTTTACTCCTATTAGTGAATGCTTGCTCAGATGCTTTCATTGGCATATAAATTATCTTGAACTGGTAATCAGGAGCTATCTAAAAAACCACCATTTCGAACAAAACATTTGACGTCGAGAACCCGAAGGTTCAGCGATTTAAATCTTCTATTGAAAATTACCCTTTTATCAGATTTACCCATTGCATTTTGCTCCAGTAGACTACAAGCTTTTCAGATGTCCTAATCCTTAAATCATTTAACCCATCTAATTAATAACCAGGGTTTTGGGATAAATTACTATTCGTTAACAGCTCAGAATTTGGAATCGGAAAGAGCTTTCTATAGTCTCCATTAGGATCATGTGAGAACCATGATTTTTTAGTAAACACATCAAACCTAATCATATCTTGTCTTCGCCTCCCCTCTTGCGTAAACTCCCAGCTTAATTCATCTAAGAAACGACCGTATTTTATGTCTGCCCCGCCCTGCTGTGTTGAAGTACCGTTGTCGCGACGACCATAATCATATGTACTACCCATCAGTAATTGTGGCCCTGTGACAATAGCTTTCTCGGGCTTTGATTGGAAATTGCGTTCCCGAACCTGCGTAACTAGCGCCGCCGCTTCATTCTCTCTTCCCGACCGCAGCAAAGATTCGGCTTTCATGAGCAATACATCTGCATAGCGAAACAAAGGCCAGTCATTACTTAACCGATTGGTAATCCCTTGCGCATATTCAAACTTGCCCCATCTGAAGCCATGCACTTCCTGTGATTCATCAATGCTTGGCACTTCGTTAATGTAGCTCAACGGTCGTCCAGCAAAGGCCCCCATTGTACAGTTCAAGGCGACACCTGTTGACGAATATTGCTGTCCCTGTATAAAATTGGCGACCAAACGATTATCATCAGGATCGAAAGAATTGATATACTGGGGTGTTACGCATACACCACCCCAAGGGGTAGCCGTAAAATTGTAAGTAGCTTGATTTGCCGGCTGTAACGTGTACATATGAAAATCAAATGCATTCCAATCGCTCACATAATTTTCATCGAACGCTAGTGCCATAATAATCTCCTTTGAGTTTTCATTATTAGTGGCAAATACATCCGATTGGTTGGCTTCCAAAATATATTTGCCCGCATTGATAACCTGATCGCATGCTTGTATACATTCTTCCCAGTGCGATACCCCTGTATAAACTTCCGCATTGAGATAGACCTTCGCTAACAATGAATAAGCAGCTAATTTATTAAAACGGCCATAAAATTCCCCTCCCACGGTTTCGCTAAGTTTATCTACATTGGCAACGATTTCGGACACAATAAAGTCGTACACCTCTTGCCTTGTGTTCTGTGCCGGTAAATACCCTTCCGGAACATCAAATTGCGTCACAATAGGCACATTCCCATAGAGATCGCACAATAAATAGTAATAAGAAGCACGCAACACTTTCAACTCTGCCAGCACTTGTTCTTTTAAATCGGGTATATCTATAGATCCCGACTCAATTTGATAAATAATTCTGTTACAACTGTTAACTCCTACGTAAGTACGATTCCAGCAATTCTGCACCACCTCATCTTCAGAAGTCCACTTATGCTGATGTAACCTTTTGTAAACACCTCCATCCACCCATCCATTAGGCCGCGCAGGTAACACATCCTGATCGGCCGTTAACATCTGTGCCCTCACGACCCCATTCCACAACAACATGGTATGTCGCCAAGGCACATAAGCAGATCCAACAAGCGCAGTAAGATCGCTCCCAGAAGCCACAAATTCATCTGCAATGACACTGTCGTAGCTTTCGTTTTTTAATTTTGTACACGACTGGTTAAGAGCTAATATAACTATTAATCCAATTATTAATATTTTCGTCTTCATTTTATCAATTTTTGACTGCTGTTATTAAAATTTATAATTTGCGGTTAGCACGCAATAAGCGCATTAAAAACTAACATTTGCTCCTATGGTAAAGGATCGAATGCTCGGATACTGATCACGATTATCATAACCTGGATTTAGTCCTGAACGACTTACCTCTGGATCGATTCCTTTATAGCCAGTGATAATAAACGTATTCAAACTTGACGCATAAAGTCGCAATGCTTTAACATTCTTCCATTTTTTGGAATTAAAAGTATAGCCTAGCGTAATATTATCAATTTTCCAATGATCACCGTTTTCAACATAATAGCTATTGAATTCACCGGGGACCAAGTTATTGAGCACTGCCTTGCCATAAATCTTATCATAAGCTGATTTTAGGCGATTATATTGTTCCAGATTTGTGTTTTCATAATACATCCTCGCCCCATTGATAATCTGATAGCCAAAAGCGCCGCGCATACTGATATTCAAATCGAATTGTTTATACTGAAAGGAATGATTCCAGCCCGCATACCATTTAGGTAAGCCATTACCTATTACTTTTTTATCTTGAAAAGCGCGAGAAAAATCATCATAGGCAACTGCATTTCCATCCTTATCTTCATATATCCATTTACCATCATCTGCTATATCGATTACTTTAAAGCCATAAAAATTACCAATCTTATCGCCCACTCTTACGATGTGTGATTCAGTTTTCACTGGTTCACTGATCCAACCCGTCATAAAATAGTCGCTGGAAGATTGATACAATTCATTGGAAAGGCTAATAAGCTTATTACTATTGGTAGAAAAATTGATGGAAGTAGTCCAATTGAAATCTTTTTTGCGAATTGGATTAAATGACAATAACACTTCCACTCCCCTATTTCTCATTTTACCCACATTGGCTCTAGTGGTTGTATATAAATTAGGCGGACTAGGTACTGCATAATCATATAAAAGTCCGTTGATATCCCTGTTATATACATCAATACTACCTGTAATTCTGCTGTTGAGCATACTAAAGTCTAAACCAATATTTGTCTCATGCTTTTCTTCCCACCGAAGGTATTCATTTGAATTCTGGGCTGGGGCAATAATCTGTATCCACGCGCCGTTTGAATAAAAATAATCACTATAGTTCAGCAACGCTACACCAAGGAAAGAAGCGTTTGGTTGACTTCCTGTAACGCCATAGCCGGCTCTAAGTTTAAGATCATCAAATAAATGCTGATGCTCCATAAAGGCCTCTTTAGAAAGCCTCCAGCCAAGTGAAATCGCCGGAAAAGTACCCCAGGGTTTTCTCGTTCCGTATAGCTGACTGGCAGCTTCATGGCGTAGACTTGCCAACAACAGGTATTTGTCTTTATAAGAATACGTTAATCGTCCAAAAAAACCAATCAAATTAGTTGTTGCCCTTACCGTTCTTTCTTCTGTTAACCCTTCCTTTAATGCTCTACCAGTGCTCATATTATGATAGCTAAAATTATCTGTTGGAAAATCCCAGTTGGTCATCCGTTGAAAGGTGTAATCTGTTTCCTGATAGCTATAACCTCCCAGTAAATTGAAGGAATGGTCGTTCACTTCTTTACTATATTGGGCAGTAAGTTCCATTAACTTGCTCGTATTTGCGTTTGAGCTAACAGCGGCAAAACCATTTCTTCCATCGCGAAGCGTGGAGATATGGTTTTTTGTTTCATAGTAGCCTCCATTTTGTTGGCTTTTCACATAAGAAAATAAAGCATTAAGCTTTAAGTCTTTGATCGGATTATAGCTGATATTTCCGTTATACCGCATCTCTGTACTATCTTGCTTCCCATCGCTTTCATAAAGGCGTGACAAGGGATTTTCGTATTCAAAAAGGCCCGTTTGTTCTTGCCAATTTCCCTCCTCATCATAAATTGGAGCCGTAGGATTTCTAATTAAAGCCTGCCGATATACATATGCGTTAAAACCATAACCATCTCCGGTAGCTGTGTAACTCGTTTGATTACCGATGATACCAATGTTAAACTTCAATTTATCATCAAACATCGAATGGTTAATTTCTATTCGCCCTTGGAAGACATTGTTATCAGATCTTTTAAAAATTCCCTGCAGTGCCCTATAATTAAGGTTGGCAATATAATTTGTTTTGCCATTGCCGCCTTTAAAGGTTAGGTTATGAACATGACTAATGGGAGCTCTTGTAATTTCATCCAGCCAGTTAGTCGATGCTCCAAGATCCCAGGAAGCGTCTCTGGTACCCGCAGCAATTTGGTCCCTATAATCGGCCGCTGTTAACATATCGAGCCTTCTAATGATTTGTGAAGTACTTGCATAAGCACTATAATCTACCTGATTGAGGTCATTGCCTTTCGCCTTTTTGGTTGTAATTAAAATCACCCCATTGGTGCCTCGCGTACCATATATTGCCGCGGCAGAGCCATCCTTTAACACGTCTACACTTTCAATGTCTTCAGGAGCAACGGTATTAAAACTACCGGGTACGCCATCTATTAACACTAAGGGGTTTGAATTAGCCCCTAAAATAGTTGTATTACCCCTTAACAATACTTGTGTATTTCTTGTTGGGTCGCCACTTGGATTGGTAATTGTTAAACCCGCCACTTTTCCTTGGATTAGCTGCCCCGCATCTCTCACAGCCCCCTTTAAGAAATCTTCAGACTTAACTGTCGCAACCGAACTGGTAAGGTCTCCTTTACGCTGCGTACCATAGCCAATAACCACCACCTCATCTAATTCATTATCAACACCCGTTAACGCTACCTTTAGAACAGTCTCCTCTGTCAAAGCAATTTCCCGACTTAAAAAACCCATATACGAAAAGACTAACGTAGTAGCATCTTTTGGCACATTCAAGGCAAAATTCCCCCGCTCATCAGTAACGGTGCCCTGTGCTGTACCTTTAATTTTTACACTCACGCCTGGCAAACTTAGTCCTGTTCCATCTACTACTGTTCCTTTGATCTGCCTATCTTGTGATATAGTGGAGGCTTTATTAGTGCTAACATGAGCTTCCGGAGAGGTTTTTTTTTCTAGAATGATAACACTTTCTTTACGGAGTTCATAACCAAGATTGGTATGGGCAAGTAAATGGTTGAGCACAGTAGACAAACGCTGCTTTTCTTCTTTTATACTTAACTTTTGGTACTTTTCAATGAGTTTCTCATTATAAATTATTCTTAAGCCACTTATCTCTCCAAATGTGCTCAAAATGCTTTTTAGTGGTTTATTAGTTTCATTAAGTGTAATTAACATTTCACTACTCGACTGCTTCGCATGTGAATGTGCTAATGGAATTTGAATTTGTAGCCCTATGGAAAGCCATATAATGCAGATAAACGTCTTGCATTTTTTTAGCAATGCAAGCGTATTGGCATAATTTTTCATACCTTTAAATTGTTCGGTTAATTGGTTTATTGACTGAATATCGAAGCATGATCTGGTGATTAGCGTTACAAAATCATGCTGTCAAAGAGTAGAACACTATGTTCTGCTCTTTCTTTTTTGTTCATTTTATCCCACTCTTTTGATTTAATATTTGAAACATTAAAAAATTAATACAAGGTTACCCTTTGCTTTTCCCATTTATATTTAATATTGTTTGCTTTTGCTAATTCATAAATAACATCTGTTGGTTTGTCCGCTAGGCTAAAACTTGCCGAAAACTTAATGCCATAAAGCCCCTCACCTTTCAACACTATTTGGATTCCATAGGCTTTCATCAATACCTTCGCAGCATCTTGCAATGGCTGATTATTAAAATATATTCTGTTCCATCCGATTATTTGAGAGATACTTACAGCTTTTTTTAATGGCAATCTATTTTTTTCCAAAACAACCTGCTCATTCGGTTTAAGATAAGTATCTCGTACTGACGTGTCTCCATCTTTCATTGATACGCGAACAGCCCCTTTAACGAGTGTAACAACTGCTTTATCCGATTTATCTGTGAGCACATTAAAAGTTGTACCTAAAACTTGTGTTTGGCTGGTATTCGTTTCTACAATAAATGGCCTTGCTTTATCTGTTGCAATATCAAAAAAGGCCTCCCCGCTTAGCAATTTAACCCTCCGCATTTTTTTGTCGAATATTTTAGGATATTCGAACCTGCTTTCAGCATTTAGCCAAACAATAGACCCATCGACGAGTTTAATCCGCATCTTTTCCCCTTTAGGGACATTGATCAAATAATTCTCCTGCTTATTATTAGCATTTATCTCTCCATAATAGTATTGGATACTTAACGTACACAAAACCACCAAAAGAAAACTGGCAAAGACCGTTGCATTAATGCGCCTATATTTATTTTGCACAATTTTATGATCAATCTTCGCCTTCAACTTGTCTTTGAACTTCATTGGATCAATGTTTTGTGCAGTATAATACTCGCTCTGTTTATGTCCGATCCAATTATCCACAATATTTTTTTCCTCGTCAGAAGCCTTATTGTTGAGATACTTTTTTAATAATAATGCAAGCCGACGCTTATTCATAAATAGGCAATTTATCTTAAGTCGTAAAAAGTGCGTGTTGGTAGTATAAAAAGTTATT
>DATMSZ010000275.1:0-44146 GCA_035565175.1 Pseudosphingobacterium sp. | reverse complement strand
GTGATTAGGCAAATCAAAATTATTAAATCCATAAAAAAATCCATGACGCATCGCCATGGATTTTTTTATTCTAATTGCCTTGATATTTCGGTCTTATATCTTAATACTTAAATCTTGATACTGCTTACACAGTCATGATATCTTTTTCTTTTACCTCTGCCAATCTATCTACTCTTACTATAAAGCTATCAGTAAGCTTCTGCACTTCCCCTTCGCCTACTTTAATCTCATCTTCGGAAACACCATCATTCTTAAACTTTTTAATTTTGTCATTGGCATCTTTCCGTATGTTTCGTATAGCAACTTTTCCTTTCTCGGCCTCTTCTTTTACTTTCTTCACTAATTCTCTCCGACGTTCTTCCGTTAAAGGTGGAACAGCTAAACGGATAATATTACCATCATTTTGCGGATTCAATCCAATATTTGAATCTATAATTGCCTTCTCAATTACACTAAGCATGCTTTTCTCCCAAGGTTGAACTACTAGGCTACGTGGGTCTGGTGTATTGATAGTGCCTATCTGTGACAACGGTGTAGGTGTTCCATAGTAGTCAACATTAATACCATCAAGCATAGATGGCATAGCCTTACCTGCTCTAATTTTCGTTAACTCTGATTCCGCATGCGCTATTGCTTTCTCCATAGCTTCACTTGCATCTTCCAATTGTAATTTTATTAGGTCATTCATGATGTTGCAAAGATTTTGCCCAAAAATAAGATTTTTTATTCAATGGCAAAATAAGTTGAATTCACCATTCGTATATCAAACGTTCCACGAGAAACAATTGTTTGTTCGTCTTATGGTATTAATTCCAATTTGCACGGAGTAGGTTACTCCCGGTCCATGGCATTCGGCCTTTCTTTCCATACTAACTCAATGGTAAGCAAATTTTATAAGCAACCGTATGCGAATTAGCAAAATCTAAAAAATATTAAAATTCTCTTGATAAATTAAAAATAAACACTTTACTTTACTACGAATTACAAAAATGATGATAGCAAGTTTAACCACTACAACATCCACAATTATTACCACCGGGATACATCACCGAGGGAAGTAATCTTTATGTTGTAAGGTTCGCAAACATACAAGGGCGCTTCTCTCGATGAGAAAGCGCCTTTTTTAATTAAAGATATTTTAACAGCAATTAAACCATAATAAATTAAATGAGGGTACTAAAATTTGGGGGCACTTCCGTAGGATCAATAGAGAGCATCAATGGATTATTAGAAATTTTAAAACAGCAATATGCACAGGGCGAAAAACCGATTGTAGTATTGTCGGCCATGAGCGGTGTTACAAACCTGTTAACGCAGATGGCCGAAGAGGCAGAAAAAGGTATTAGCTTTAATGCTGCGCTCAAGGAATTAGAATCGAAACATTTCGCTGTTGTAAAGCAGTTAATTCAGATCAAGAATCAGAACCCTGTTTTCACGCAACTCAAAATTTTTCTCAATGAGCTCGAAGATTTATTACAGGGTGTTCTAAATTTGAGAGAGTTAAGCTTGCAAAGCAAAGACCTTATCGTTAGTTATGGCGAGCGCTGTTCGGCCTTTTTGATATCAAAGATCGCCGAACAATATTTTCCGGAAAGCTTATTTGTTGAGGCCAGTTTACTCATTAAAACCGACAGTAATTTTGGTAATGCCCGTGTAGATCTCCAAAAGAGCGAATTACTAATTCGTCAATTTATTCAGGAACATAGCCATCATTTCCTGTTTGTTACCGGCTTCATCGCTTCTAATGATAATGGGAGAGTTACCACACTCGGACGAGGAGGAAGCGATTATACCGCAGCAATTTTTGGGGCTGCATTACAAGCAGAAGCTATCGAGATCTGGACAGATGTAGATGGAATGCTTACAGCAGATCCGCGTATGGTAAAAAAAGCATTTTCGCTGCCCGTTCTCTCGTATACAGAAGCAATGGAATTATCTTATTTCGGCGCAAAAGTTATTTATCCGCCGACCATGATTCCAGCTTTCATGAAAAAAGTTCCCATTATCATTAAGAATACCTTCAATCCAGCTTTCCCTGGAACAGTTATACAGTATGACAGTGGCAAAACGAAATTCCCCATAAAAGGTATCTCGTCTATAAATGCTATAAGCGTTATCAATCTCAGCGGCAGCGGCATGATTGGTAAAGCAGGCTTCAGTGGCCGATTATTTTCATTACTAGCACGCAAACAGATTAATGTAGTCCTCATCACACAATCGTCTTCAGAGCATAGTATCACTTTTGCAGTGCATCCAGCAGATGCTGTACGAGCAAAGCTCCTCATAGAAACGGAGTTTGAACTGGAGCTTTTGGCGAAAAAACTGGAAGTACCCATTATTGAGGAAGATCTTTCTGTATTGGCTATTGTAGGAGAAAACATGAAGCAAACACCAGGTATGTCAGGTAAACTGTTTCATGCACTCGGCCGCAATGGAATAAATGTGAGAGCGATTGCGCAAGGGTCGTCTGAATACAATATCTCCGTTATTATTAGTCAGACAGATCTGTCAAAGGCTTTAAATGCAGTACACGATGCATTTTTTACTGAACTCAAGAAAACCCTTCATGTATTCACTTTAGGCACTGGAAATATCGGTTCTACCCTTTTCCGCCAGCTATTGGAACAACAAGATTTTCTCCGCGATAATAACGATATTCAAGTAAAGGTAATAGGAATTAGTAATTCCCGCCAAATGCTATTTAATGGAGAAGGCATAACGTTGGATAGCTGGCAAGAAGAACTAACGAATAAAGGGGAACCAGCCAACTTAGAGCAGTTTATCAGTAGAATGCAGAAGCTTAATCTTCCCAACTGCGTATTTGTAGACAATACCGCCAGCACAGAACCCACAAAACATTATTTGAAAATTTTTGAATCTAACATTTCTATTGTCACCTGTAATAAAATAGCCAACTCATCCAGCTATGAGCAATACAAACGCTTACGTGACACGGCAAGAAAGCATGGGGTTGATTTTTATTATGAGACGAATGTAGGCGCCGGACTACCAATTGTTCGCACATTAAAGGACTTAATGACCAGTGGTGATCGAATTATCCGGATAGAGGCCATTCTCTCGGGCACTATCTCTTATATCTTTAATAATTTCAATGGGGATGCTTCCTTCTACGATGTTGTTAAATCGGCTCAAGAGTTAGGTTATACGGAACCTGATCCACGAGATGACTTACGCGGAACGGACTTTATGCGCAAAATGCTCATCCTGGCGCGTGATGGCGGCCATGTAATAGAAGCGGATGAGGTAAAGCTAGGAGCGATACTGCCGGAATCCTGTTTAAGCGCACCTTCTGTTGAAGAATTTTATCTGGAATTAAAAAATGCAGCTAGTTTTTTCAATGACCTCAAGGAAAAAGCGAAACTAGAAAACAAAGCGATTAGATATATTGGTAAAATGGAAGACGGTAAGGTTTCCATTGCCTTAGAGCTAGTGGGAGAGGAACATCCTTTTTACAATCTTTCGGGAAGTGATAACATCATATCCTTTACCACTGAAAGATATAAGGATCGTCCGTTAGTTGTAAAAGGCCCCGGCGCCGGTAGTGAAGTAACTGCAGGAGGAGTATTTGCCGACTTAGTAAATGTTGGGGCATAATGGAATGTGATAATTTGCCGATTAGCTAATTAGCCAATGTAATGATAGGCCGTAATTAGTTTACGTGGACAACTAGCTCACAGCGTTAAAACAAAGAAATATTAAGAAATGGAACTAGAAACAGAAAAAGAGCCGGCGGAGAAGGCCGGAAAAGAACGGGATCAGGTGCAGGTATTTGCGCCTGCTACCGCCGCCAATTTAGTTTGTGGCTTTGACATTTTGGGTTTGGCCCTTGAACAACCCGGCGATGAAGTAATGATGAAACGTTCAGATAAGCCTGGCGTGAGATTGCTAAAAATAACGGGAGACGATGGAAGACTACCCTTAGATCCTTCCAAAAATACGGTAAGCGCTTGCGTTCAGATGTTATTAAAACACCTGGATAGGGAAGATATTGGTATTGAAATAGAGCTACACAAGAAGATGCCTATTGGAAGCGGACTTGGTTCAAGCGCTGCCAGCACAGTAGCTGGCCTGTATGCCGTTAACCTCCTCTTAGGAGAACCATTGAGTAAGCATGAACTGCTACCCTTTGCCATAAAAGGTGAAGAATTAGCTTGTGGCCACGGGCATGCAGATAATGTAGCGCCATCCTTATTCGGTGGTATTACACTTATAAAAAGTTATGAGCCATTGGATGTCATATCGCTGCCGATACCAAAAGATTTATATTGTTCAGTCGTATTTCCTCATGTTGATGTTCCTACACGTGCAGCCAGACAAATGATTCGGTCTAAAGTTGACCTAAAGGATGCCGTTATACAGTGGGGCAATATTGCAGGTTTGGTGAGTGGCTTTTTCATGAACGATCACGCCTTGATCGGTCGCAGTATGAAGGATGTTTTGATAGAACCAACACGTGCCATATTAATACCCGAGTTCTATGAAATGAGAGAACAGGCGATGGCTTCCGGGGCTCTTGGTTTTGGCATTTCAGGATCAGGCCCGTCTGTTTTTGCCTTCGCTTCTAGTAAACAAACCGCATCAAACATCACAGATAATATTGTGCGGCATTTACAATCTAAGGGGATTGACAGTAATGGCTATGTTTCGGCAATAAACGAACAGGGGCCGCGTGAACTATGAAATTGTTATTAGTTACTCGTTAATGGTTATTGGGTTTAACTATAGGTATGCGTCATCATAACCTTAATAAGCCGATAATCAAGTAGGTTGATTGCAAGACCTATTAATAACTAACAACTAATAACTAACAACTAATAACTCGTATGAAACTATACAGTACCAATAACAAAAATTTAAGCGTCTCCTTTAAAGAGGCGGTGTTCAATAGTTTGCCGGCCGACAAAGGTCTTTATATGCCATCTGTTATTCCAACGATGCCTGCAGACTTCATAAATAATCTCGACAAATACACCTTAGCGGAAATTGCGTTTGAAGTAGCAAAGCGCCTTATTGGAGAGGATATTCCTCCATCTGATTTAAAGATGATTGTTGAGGAAGCCATTAATTTCGAAGCACCAGTCCTTTTTCTAACTGATCGGACAGCCGTATTAGAGCTCTTTCATGGCCCCTCTTTAGCCTTTAAAGATTTTGGCGCCCGGTTCATGAGTCGTGTAATGGCCTATCTTTCCAAAAATGAAAAAAACTCCAAGCTATTAGACGTATTGGTCGCAACATCCGGTGATACAGGGGGGGCTGTGGCCTTAGGATTCTTGGGTGTCGAAGGCACTCGGGTAACGATCCTTTATCCAAAAGGAAAGGTAAGTCCTATACAAGAACAACAACTTACCCGTAACGGGCAAAATATAAGAGCAATTGAAATAGACGGCACCTTTGACGACTGCCAAGCACTTGTAAAAGAAGCCTTTAATGATCAAGAATTGAATAAGACTTTCCGACTAACATCGGCAAACTCCATTAATATTGCTCGTCTTATCCCACAAACATTCTACTACTTTAATGCCTACGCCCAGCTATTAAGGCGAGGTATCCAGGAAGCCGTATTCGCTGTTCCGAGCGGAAATTTCGGCAATATTGGGGCAGGTTTGCTCGCCTATAAAATGGGTTTACCAGTTAAACAATTTTTAGCAGCCACTAATGTTAATGATACCGTTCCACGCTTCTTAAATTCAGGCACATACGAGCCAAAATCTTCCGTACAAACCTTATCAAACGCTATGGATGTGGGGAATCCCAGCAATTGGGTACGTATAATGGACCTCTTTGGAAGCGACGTCAACCTATTGAAAGAAAAAGTAACATCGTATTCATACACTGATGAGGATACACGAAAAGGAATCGATATGTTATATAACCAATATAGCTATATCGCTTGCCCACATACGGCAATTGCCTACCTAGCTGCCGAAGCCTATAAGACCGATCATCCCGGTGAGTATACTACTGTATTTTTATCAACCGCCCATCCATGTAAATTTCCGGACGCCTTCTCTGCCGAGAAAATCGCGGCAATAAGCATACCTGACCAAGTAAAAGAACTGGAAAACAAACCCAGTAAAAAAGATTCGTTAGGCACTACTTATCCAACATTCAAAGGCTGGTTATTAAGTAATAAATAAGTTGTAAGTGATAAGTTATAAGTTATACGTCGTAAGTGATAAGTTGTACCTAAAAAGTACAGTCTAAAGAACTTAAAACGTATAACTTATTACGTATCACTATCGTACGATACTTCCCGGCTTCATTGTTGATTGTGGCGCCACAAAATCTAAACGGCCATCTGCGTCCTCTGCCATCAAGATCATCCCTTGTGAGAGAATACCTTTTATTTCACGCGGTTCGAGATTTACCAAAATAGAAACCTGTTTTCCTATAATATCTTCGGGATTAAAAAATTCAGCGATGCCTGACACTACCGTACGTTGGTCAATACCGGTATCGATGGTCATCTTAAGAAGTTTCTTTGTTTTAGCCACCTTTTCGGCGCTTAGTATTTTACCTGTACGAATATCTAAAGGCGTAAACTGATCAAAGGAAATATTAGGCTTGGCAGGTTCAGCTGTTGCGGCCGACTTTGCATTGTCCGCCTTTGCTTCCACGAGCTTTGCAAGCTGTGCATCTATTTGTTCGTCGGTTATCTTTTCGAACAAGAGTTGCGCTTCCCCTAATTGATGACCGTTGGCCAGCAATTGCGGTTTTCCAGCGGCTTCCCAAGAGCGTTCTTGAAAGTTTAACATATCAAAAAGCTTTGCAGCTGTATGCGGTAAGAACGGCTGACCTAAAACCGCTAGATTGGCCGCAATCTGCAAACCGATGTTTAAGACCGTCTTTACGCGTTCTTCATCGGTTTTGATGAGCTTCCAAGGCTCTTCATCTGCTAAATACTTATTGCCGAGACGCGCCACATTCATAAATTGAGATAAGGCTTCTCTGAATCGGTATTGATTTAAAGAAGTGCTGATGGCTTTCGGGTAGCGTTCTAACTCGGATAAGACTAGTTTATCTTTTTCAGTAAGCGCTGATGCAGGCATCACCATTCCACCGAAATATTTGTGTGACAGCACTAACACGCGATTTATAAAGTTGCCAAAAATCGCCACTAGCTCATTGTTCACTCTTGCCTGAAAATCCTTCCACGTAAATTCGCTATCAGAGGTTTCAGGCAAAATAGAGGCTAATACATAACGAAGCTCGTCTTGTTTATTAGGAAAGTCTTCCAAGTATTCATGTAACCACACCGCATGATTTCTTGAAGTAGAGAGCTTATCCCCCTCGAGATTTAAGAATTCGTTTGCCGGTATATTTTCGGGCAAGATGTATTCTCCATGCGCATGCAAGATGGCTGGAAATATAATGCAGTGGAAAACAATATTATCTTTCCCTATAAAATGAATCAAACAGGCATCATCGTCTGGATTTTCCTGTTTTTTCCAATACTTTTCCCAGTCCTTTCCGGTATCTAAGGCCCATTGTTTGGTGGCGGATATATATCCAATTGGTGCATCCAGCCACACATATAGCTTTTTACCTTCTGCTTCGTCCAATGGAACATCCACTCCCCAGTCTAGGTCACGCGTCATAGAGCGGGCCTGTAACCCCGATTTTAACCAGGAACTGCATTGCCCATAAACATTTGATTTTAGAATGTCTTTCTTTCCCTCCAACAGCCATTTTTCTAGCCAACTCTGATACTTATCTAAGGGTAGGTACCAATGTTTGGTTTCACGTAAAACAGGGGTTTTACCACTTAAGGTTGATTTCGGGTTGATAAGATCTGTCGGACTTAAAGAAGTTCCACATTTTTCGCACTGATCACCGTAGGCACCCTCGTTGTGACAATTAGGGCAGGTGCCTACAATATAACGATCCGCTAAAAATTGATGATATTCTTCATCATAATATTGCTCAGAAAACTTTTCAACAAATTCGCCTTTATGGTATAAATTCAAAAAGAATTCCTGCGAGAGTTCATGATGAATTTTCGCAGAAGTACGGTGATAAATATCAAAAGAAATACCAAATTGCTCGAAACTCTCTTTTATCTGTGCATTGTATTTGTCGATAATTTCCTGTGGCGTGATCCCCTCTTTCTTCGCTTTGATAGTGATGGCTGCCCCATGTTCATCTGATCCGCAAACGAAAGCCACGTCTTTATTCTTCATTCGTAAAAAACGCACAAATATATCGGCTGGGATATAAGCTCCCGCAAGGTGTCCAATATGTAAAGGCCCATTTGCATAGGGCAGAGCAGAGGTAATGGTGTAACGCTTAAAATCTTTTGTTTTCAATATATATTTTATTAGGTGTTAGGTGTTAGCTTTTAGCCATTAAAAAACTAAGCCTCACAATTTTTTTAAAATGATTTGTTATTCCCACAAAGATACATCAATTTGCGCTTTCCTAGTAAATTGATATGACGAAAACACCTACGTTTTTAAAAAAGGGCGATAAGGTCGCAATTGTATGTCCGGCCTGGAAAGTAGACGACGGCTTACAAGATGCTGTAAACCTGTTGAACTCTTGGGGCTTGGAGGTAGTTCTGGGTAAAACCGTTAACAGCAGTTACCGACAATATGCCGGAAGCGACGAGCTGCGGGCAGAAGACTTCCAGCGTATTTTAGATGATGATAGTGTTAAAGCTATTTTTGCTGCGAGAGGAGGGTATGGTTGTGTACGTATGATTGATCAGGTAGATTTTACAAATTTTGCTGCTAAACCAAAATGGATCGTTGGATTCAGCGACGTAACCGTTATTCATAGCCATATTCATGCGCTATATGGTATTCCCACTATTCACGGACAAATGCCTATCACCATTCCGGATGCAACTAAAGAATCACTCCTTAGCTTACAGGATACGCTTTTCGGAAAAAAGGCGTTATATGAATATAAACCAGAAAGCGAACAGGTAATAGGGGAGGCCCACGGAGTGCTCATTGGGGGAAACTTAGCTCTTTTAGTAAATGTACTGGGCTCAATATCTGACATGAATTATGATAACAAAATATTATTTATTGAAGACGTTGGTGAGTTTTATTATTCGATAGATCGAATGCTTTGGACGCTTAAGCGAGCAGGAAAACTATCGAAATTAAAAGGGTTAATTATTGGCGGTTTTACCAATTTAAAAGATAATAAAATACCTTTTGGTATGAGTGTGGTAGAACTTGTAAAAGAAATTGCCGGCGAATACGGTTATCCTATTGCTTTTGACTTCCCTGCAGGGCATATTGATAACAATTATACATTGGTTTTAGGAAAGAATGTATATTTGAAAGTAGCGAAGGATAAGGTGACGTTGGCGTATTAAAGTTGTACGTAATAAGTTATAGGTTATAAGTGGCGGTGGAAAGCCTAATGCGAATAATGAGTTATGAACGATGAATGATAAATAAGCAGAAAGTTTGAAGCTTTGTCAACAGCGAATTGATTTCAGTTGGCAAACAACTCGCTAACAACTAGCAATGATAAGTAATAACGAACAACTGATAACTAACAACTAATAACGAATAACTAATAACTATATATGGCAATACTATCAACTCTTGGAAATTACAAAAATACTGGGTTACTAATTATCCGCGTAGCACTTGGCATGATGTTCATTATGTATGGTTATCCCAAGATTATGGGCGGACCCGACATGTGGAAAGGTGTAGGAACCTCAATGAACCACGTTGGCATTAATTTTGGTTATACTTTTTGGGGCTTTCTCGCGGCAATTACAGAAACCTTGGGTGGTTTTTTATTAATCATAGGCCTCGCCTTTAGACCAGCTGTATTATTATTAGCTTTTGTAATGTTAATTGCTGCGCTGCACCACTATAAGATGGAAGGCTTTGTCTCCGCCGGACACCCGATAGAGCTTTTATTCGTCTTTGTAGGTTTAGCATTGTTAGGACCTGGAAAATACAGTGTGGATAAACGATAAAGGAAAAAAATGGGAGAAAAGGGATGGCGAACCAATTTACGGAAAGGTTAAAAGAAGAACTAAAAAAGCCAATCTACAAATATGCGTTTGGATTGGCTTTTATTTTAATGATTATTGCCATCTCTCTCCGATTTGGCTATTTGTTGGGAGAATGGTTATATGCGTTGTTTCATTAATAATTAGCGAAATTAATGGTCAAAAATATCTACTACAATAGGTTTTTGACTATTACCGCTGATTCCCCTTGTTAATATCGTATACAATCTTCCCGCATTTAATGTAACGGCTTCATTTCTAATAGCTAATTGCGTTCCATTCAAATCAGTTATTTGTATAGTATATGAACCTTGGCTTGTAGCAATAAAGCCAGCATTGGCTGCTGCAGAAGTTTGATTATCAACAACCCTATCGTTAAAAACTAAAGTTGGTGTACCATTCTGAATAAGATTAACTTTCACGGCAGGTGTATTTTCCGAAAGATTAAAGAATCTTATGTAAGGCTTACTAGCGTCATAATTTGTAGGATTTTTGTCCTCTACCAAAATACTCGATACCGTATCTTGATAGCCGTATACAACCGATGTGTAAAATGCACTATCACGCAAATTTATTGTGCTATCAACAATAGCTTTTGTAGTATTAGGTATTCCGGCACTAAAGCGACGCTTACCAGGATAAGCCAGTCCATAAGCATAAGGGATATAATCTCCATACTTAAGGGAGGCTCCTCGGTCGACACTGTTCGCATCTAATTTAATCCCTAAAGCATCAGCACCTGCGTATGCATTTACAAAATTCACATAAGCCGTTGGCATACGCACATAATCATCATCATCATTACACGCACTGAACGTTAGTCCTCCAATGAGCACGGTCATCAAGAGGATAAAGTAGTTTTTCATTTTCATATCACTTCCTTTTATTTGTATTTTTATTAACTACTTTAACGGAGATAAGTTTGAAAAAGCTACAGGTTGGCTGTTGGTTATTCGTTGCTCGTTACTGGTTGTTGGTTGTTGGTTGTTGGTTGTTGGTTGTTGGTTGTAAATTTAAGATTGGTAAGTCACCGATGTTTCTAGGCCAGTTAAAAACTAAAAAGGCAGCAACCCTTGCTGACTGCTGCCTTTAGTCTTTCTTTTTTAATTTCATTTTTTACTTAAGCGTAAACTTCGCTTCTTTCACATCTCTCGAATTACCTCCTACAAACACTTTAAAATCGCCCGATTCGGCCACATATTCTAAATTGGTGTTATAGAATTTCAGATCTTTTGCCGATAGAACAAACGCCACTTCCTTGCTTTCACCAGGTTTCAAAGAAATTTTTTGAAAGCCTTTTAATTCTTTCACTGGTCGCGTTACACTACCCACTAGATCTTGTGTGTATAATTGTACGACTTCTTTCCCTTCCAGCTTTCCGGTATTTGTCACCTTAACAGAAACGGTAATGGAGTCACCTACTTGAAAGTTATTATTACTTAAGGAGATATCACCGTAGCTAAAAGTAGTATAACTTAAGCCATAGCCAAATGGATATAATGGATTATTATCAACATCCAAATAATTAGAGCGAAACTTTTGAAACCATTTGCCTTCTGCTAGCGGTCGGCCAGTGTTTTTATGGCTGTAATAAATAGGGATTTGTCCCACGTTTTTAGGGAAAGTTGCCGTTAATTTACCGGAAGGATTTACATCACCAAATACCGCATCAGTAATAGCCTTTGCCGCTTCCGTGCCACCAAACCAAACATTTAGGATAGCAGGAACATGCTCCTGCTCCCATGTAAGCGTAAGCGGTCGGCCAGCAAAAACAACCAAAACCACAGGTTTACCGGTTTTCAATAACGCTTTCAATAGACGCTGCTGCCCTGCCGGAATATTCAGGTCGGTCCTGCTTGAGCTTTCGCCCGTCATCTCCGAGCTTTCCCCCAATGCTGCTATCACCACATCTGATTGTTGTGCTGTAGCCACTGCTTCTTTTATCAGTTCCTCTTCCGATCTATTGTCGCGAGGAATCTCCCTTCCAAACATGGTGGCTCTCTCCTGATAAGTAGCATCTTCTAAAAGATTAGATCCTAGACTGTGTAAAATCTTAACCTTGGCACCCACCAATTCTTTCATACCATCCAATAAAGATTGGGTGTTTTTTAAATCGGCATTCACACTCCAAGTTCCGGGCATATTACTTCCTGTGTTGGCCAAAGGGCCAATAAGGGCAATAGTCCCTGTTTTTTTCAGCGGCAATGTGTTGCTTTCATTTTTAAGCAAAACGAACGATTGTGCCGCAACTTCTCTTGCAAAAGCGAGGTGGTCTTTCGACAAAATCTCTTTCTTTGCTCGCTCTTCGCTGCAATATTTATAAGGATCTTCAAATAAACCCAATTTATATTTTGCCTCCAGCACCATTTTACAGGCACGATTGATATCGGCCTCCGTTACCTTTCCTTCTGCTAATGATTTTTTAAGGGTAGTCAAAAAGCCTTCACCCACCATATCCATATCGACACCGGCTTTGAGCGATAAAGCTGAAACTTGCTGCAAATCACCCAAGCCATGATCAATTAGCTCATTGATAGCTGTATAATCCGTCACAACCATTCCTTTAAAGCCCCATTGTTTACGCAACACATCGGTCAATAACCACGGGTTGGCTGTTGCAGGCAATCCATTGATGTCGTTGAAAGAAGTCATAATACTCCCCGCTCCTGCATCTACCGCAGCCTTGTAGGGCGGAAGGTACTCATTATACATGCGATGCAGGCTCATATCCGTTGTGTTGTAATCACGACCTGCCTCCGCTGCACCATATAGGGCAAAGTGTTTTACACAGGCCATTAAGGTATTACTAGCACTTAAATCATTTCCCTGCAAGCCTTTTACCATCGCGCCAGCAATTTTGGCGCCGAGATAGGTATCTTCTCCACTTCCCTCAGAAATGCGCCCCCATCGCGGGTCACGCGAAATGTCAACCATGGGTGAGTAGGCCCAATTCAGCCCATCGGCACTTGCTTCCGTGGCGGCAATACGTGCCGTTTTTTCAATTAAATTCAAATCCCAGGTGGCAGACAGTCCGAGTGGGATTGGAAATAAGGTCTTGT
Organism: Pseudosphingobacterium sp.; assembly: GCA_035565175.1. Classification (GTDB taxonomy): domain Bacteria; phylum Bacteroidota; class Bacteroidia; order Sphingobacteriales; family Sphingobacteriaceae; genus Olivibacter. The sequence continues at coordinate 31,081 of DATMSZ010000275.1, read as the reverse complement.
ACCCGTGTATAACATCCTGTCCAAAAATGAGCGGGATTTTCAAACGGCTCTGGGTGACGGCGATTTCTTGGGTTTTTCGGACGCGATCTGGCGTTGTTAGGCTGAATACACCACCTACTTGGCCAGCCTTGATTTTCCCTTCCAGATCTGTGCTTACAACCGATCCGGTCGTCGCCTCTCCCCCAGTTGGTAAATTTAACTGACCAATCTTCTCATCGATGGTCATTTTAGCCATTAAATCGGCTATAAAAGTATCCATATTGGACTTTTCAGTCGATTTAGAAAGGCTTAACTTCTTGGTAATTTTTTTTTGTGCATGCATTTCCATTGGCATCACCGAAAAGAAAGCAGCAACCACTGTTGCTATAATTAATTTGTTCATGTTTTTTATCAAGATTAGGGTATCAAGATATTTTTAGTAGTACTGTCACCTAAAACCAAGTTAGCAGAGCGATAATCTATTAAATGTTTCATATCCCGGCACGGACAGCGCCGACTATGTACGGTAGCTTACAAACTTTTCGTTTTATTCTTATATGTCTTGCTACTTGTATCTTATATCTTTATTTTATTTCTTGAACTCTTGTACGTTCAGAAATACCGTTTTCGTTGAATGCTTCTATTGCAAAATAATATCTTTGTCCTACCGTTAAGCTTTTCAACTCCAGTTCATTTTTATCGTATACCATCCATGAGCTATACAATTTATCTGGAGCAATGCCCCACAATACATTATAGCCCTGTGCATTTTTTTGTCTTTCCCAAGATATACGGCTATCGCGGCTATCAGCTTTTCTGTTTACCACAAATTGCCTAACCTTTTGTGGTTTCTTACCTGATCCCAGTCCGAAAATGCGAAGCCCGGAAATTGCGAGGTGAGGAGTAGGTACATGTTTGTTTTTATATCTTACATAACGCGCCGTTTGTGGGTTTGCTAAGGCCACATAATCGTTTGGCGTATCTTTATCACTATTATTTTTATCAATTAATACGTTCCATTGTTTCCCATCTGTGGAACCTTCAATAGTATATTGATGGTATAAGCCTGGTATTCGCCCATACATATCCGATTTATAATCATGATAGTTAATTTGAATGGCCCGTATTTCCGCCGGTTTTAACAGATCAATGGTAACCCATTGCCTATCGTTATTTTCTTCGGCAAGCCAAAATGTTTTAATATTTTCATCCACAATATTTTCCGCGGTGTATTCTTTTATCTCAGAAGAAACCGTTACAGGCTTTTTATAAGATAACAGCATCCACCCTGTAAATTGACCGCTCGTTTTATTCGATGAAGGAGCGTAATGCGGGTAGTCGTCGAAATAAGTATCGGTATACATTAGATCATCTTTATCAAAACAGGTCGGAAACATACATATGCGTCTTTCCCAACCCACGTTTACTGAAACAGCCATCGAGCCAAAGTGCCAGAATTTATCTGCCGGACCTTGCAAAGTACTGCCATGCCCCGCCCCGTTAGCGAAGCCACCCGGTTTATAGGAAATGGGATTGTTAGGGGCATAATGATAGGGGCCTAAGGGATGATCACTTATATAGACACCGTCACCATATACATTAAACTCTGTTCCTGGAGCAGCATATTGCATATAATATTTATCTTTATGCTTGGTTAGCCAGGGCCCTTCGATATATCCTCCAAGGACGGTATCCGAATGGTTCTCGCCGAAACGCTCCCAACCGTGCTTGGCAGCATCTAAATTAAATAGCTCATATGTCTTTTCAGAAGGTCGGAATCGCTTATTCTTATCCAGCTTTTTAGCTCTTATTGGAAACTTATTCGAAGATCCCCAAAACATATAGGCCTGGCCATCATCATCAATAAATAAATCCGGATCCTGCAAATCATTCAATATTGCCGGCACCGCCTTCCAATCTCCTTTCTTAGGGTTATCCGTATAAAGTACGCTCATGGAACCGGAGGGGTCGCCAGTAACGTAGAGCACCGAATCCTTATAATTATGCGCTGCCGGCGCATTAGATCCCTGAAAATACCATTTTTCAGGTTCTATGAAATCCCAATGTGTTAAATCTGTTGAATGCCAATAACCCATTGAGCGGGTAACAAACATATAGTATTCTCCACGAAATTTAACTACGGCTGGATCCGCTCCAGAACGATAGGAAATATCATCGTGTGCGTTATAAATCATATACGTATAATCCAGATTTAATGGATTGCAATAAGTGTTCGGTGATTGCGCTTTTACACTAAAAGGCAAAAAAAGCATCACGAACAATATTTGATGTATCTGTTTCATCCTAAGATTAAAGTAACATGATTTACTAGTCTAATGAATGTTTGCTGCTGCTAAAGGCTAGCTTTTTTAATCCCGCTTTAATTTCGGGTGCACTCATAAAAAGATTCCAAAGTAATCCCGAACGTTGATTTTCGATCATTACGGGGATCGGTCCTTGGTCAATGGCTAAATACCGTTTAGGGAACCAGTTATCAGCTTCGCTATAAGCGTCATAAAACCCGTATTTTCCCCATATTTTATCCCCCAATTGATTATAGAGGTAATGAATTACCTGCATGCTATATTCAGGTGTATAAGGATAGGATGAAAGCGCGGCTGTGGGACTGATGACGCCTAAATCCTCCTTAGGACTATGCCCTGCGTACCCTTTTACCGAGTAGCTGGCGGTTAAACCCCACGCATTTTCACCATAGCCTTTAAAATGCTTAGGGTTTTCAATGCAATACTGTCTTTGAATTAATGTTTGATTTTTATTCAACTCCCAATAGTCGGCATACTGGTCTTTCAACCCACGTGGGTCTAAGCCCAGGTAGGAATAATGCGCCCAAAACATCGGACCAACAGTACCCTCGTGTCCATTGAAATTTAGCACTACGGGATGGCCGAATTGTGTTGCACTAGATTTAATGGCTCCTTTTTTCGCCCAGCCTTCATGATATACCTCGGCAGGAACGCCATGTGTGGGAGAGGCTGCGGCCAACACATACATAATTAAACATTCATTATAGCCAGTTACCGGAAAATTCATCTCCCAACCATACTCAGGACTCCAATGCCAGTATAACACGTTCTGTCCTCCATTCCTATACCAGCTCCAATCGATTTCTTTCCACAACTTATCTGCTTTGGCCGCAACTGCTTTTTCCTGTTCGTTACCTTCGGCAAAATACTGGCGAACACAAAGTAAGCTTTGTGCCATAAAAGCCGTTTCCACTAAATCTCCGCCATTATCTTTTGTACCAAAAGGTTTCACCTTACCCGTGGGCCCGTGTAACCAATGCGGCCAGGCACCATGAAAACGGTCGGCCTTCCCTAAATAATTAACAATCTGTTCTAGCCGTTGAGTCCCTTCCTGACGGGTAATAAAGCCTCTTTCGATACCCACCAGAATGTTCATCACGCCAAAACCTCCTCCTCCTATGGTAACCACATCTTGATCATTTTCTGGATAGACACCATCCATATGAATACGCTCTCTAGCTAATCCCGATGTTTTTTCCGCCCCCTCCCAGAAATATTGAAAAGTTTGTTGCTGCACAAGCGTAAGTAAAGAATCATTCGAGAGCGTGTCTATTTGTTGTTCACCTTGCTGACTGTCCCCATTAGAAGCCGAACGTGAGCAGGAGAATAATATGCCTGCAGATAATAACAATATGTAAAAAGAAATTTTCATTCGAATAGTTGTTTTAACGGTAATGAAGCTTGCATGAGCCCTATTCTATATGGATCTTTTAATAGGAAGCTCATGCAGGTTTCATTGTATCTGATATGAAGAGAAAACAAGTCAAAGAAAAATCTAGACTCTCTAGGACTTGTTTGAGTTTATTTAGTAGCCTGGATTTTGCACCAAAACACCTCCGCTGGCTGCAATTTCATCCTGTGGAATTGGAAAAATTTCATTTTTTCCGTCCACAAAATTTTTACCATGTGCACGCAATACTTCCCCTGCTCGACCTGTTCTTACAAGATCGAAAAAGCGATCATGTTCCATAGCCAGTTCTAAACGGCGTTCATTCCAGATGAGCTGCCTCAACTGTCCCTGATCCGTAGTTGTTATATTTGGTACAGCGTTTGAATTACTACCTCTGGCTCGAGCACGAATAGCATTAACTGAATTGAGTGCTTCTCCCGACATTCCCAGTTCATTTGCAGCCTCTGCTCGGATAAGATAAATTTCACCCATACGTAAAATCCGGATGTTCTTATTACTGAAGTCTGTACTTCCCCCTTGTGTCTCCTGTCTTATGCTCACATAAGCTTTATAATTATATCGAGGATTAAATGCGGACCTTATAACTACACCGTCAAAAAGCGTATTACCTACACTTATGATAGTTGCATCACGCCTCACATCGCCCTCGCTGTAAGCATTATACAGATCAGCGCTCGGTGTATTAAATCCCCATCCCTGAAACACTTGACTTGTTGGAACATTGAATTGCCCCTCTTTAATCCCTTGTACTTGTGAATATTGCCGCACGCTTCCATTCTGCTGCCCTGTGCTTTGGATTTCGAAAAGCGACTCCGATGAATTTTCCCCAACTTCTCGCCAAATAGTTCGGTAATCATTTACCAGTGCATAACTGCCAACTGCTCCATTGATAATACTGTCCGTCAACGAATAAGCCCTCTCCCACTCTTTGCGATACATAGAAACCTTTGCTAACAATGCGGCCGCTGCACCTTGCGTTGCTCGCCCAATATTTCCTGGTTCGTATTCCGTATTTTTCGGTAATGTTTTTAACGCAAATTCAAGATCGCTTTTGATGAACGCATAAATAGAGTCGGGAGGCAATTGTTTAAATAGCTCCGGGGATTGAGCGTCCTCATCGGATACAACTTTATCAAGTTTAGGAACATTTCCATACATCCTGACTAAATTGAAGTAGTAAAATGCTCTTAGATATCGTACTTCAGCGTAGTATCTGTTTTTAAGCGCATCCTCAATAGTGAATAATGGCACATTTGCCAATGCTTGGTTGCAGTAACTTATCCCTAAAAAATTACTATTCCAGCCATCCTTAAATGATGGTGTGGTAGCAGTAAAAGTAAAGTTATCCAATTGATCTTTATCTGTTCCTAAATCACCCGGAGAGCTACCTTTATCGGCATCATCAGAAGTGATACTGGTAGTACCGATCCACGCGAATGAGCTTTGCTCCCAGGTAAGCAAATTGGTATAAGCTGCTGTTACAAAACGTGCCGCATTTGCTGGGTCTGCATAGGTTGAATCTTCACCAGAAGCAATATTCTCCGGATCTGGATTTAGCCATTCCTTATTACAGGAGGAAGCGATAATCATTACCGCTAAAACAGCTATTATATTAATAACAAAAATATTTTTTTTCATGATACTAGAATGTCAAATTTAAACCAAACATGTAGGTCGAATAGATAGGATAAACATTTAGCTCAATCCCGGAGTTTATCGCTGAACCAGACGTTGCGATTGAGCCTTGAGGTGAATTGCTTGAGGCGGCACCAGCGATTTCCGGTGTATATCCAGTATACGATGTAAATACAAATGGATTTTGCGCCGTAGCGAACACCCGCAATTTACTATCTTTTAAGAAAGCTAGCTTCTGATTATCGAATGTATATCCGAGTGTGATGTTATTTATTCTTAAGAAGTTTCCAGACTCTACATAATAGGTAGAAGGTCTAGGTATAGTATTGAGGGCGGCTGGATGTGAAGCATTTGTATTAGTTGGAGTCCACCTGCCTTCAAAAACTTCTTTTTCAATGTTTTCATTACCGAAACGAACAGCACGCTTTCCGTTGAAAATCTTATTCCCTAGATTGCCATAAAGATCAAACGATAAATCGAATTTTTTGTAGTTTACTCCTGCATTGAACCCGAAATAAGTCTTAGGCTGATAAGAACCGACAAATACACGATCGCTTTCCGTTATTTGTCCATCACCGTTTACATCTTTGTATTGGAAATTACCATTTTCATCAAATCCATCTGTTTCATACACCCAGAAGCTTCCAATTGGTTCACCAACTTTAGAAAGTGTTGTAATTTCTCCATTCCCAAGGCTACCGCCTCTTAATTGAAAGTTTCCAGTTACCTCATCGACAATATTTTTATTGAAGGTCACATTAAAGCCAAGACGGTAAGAAAAGTCATCACTCTTTCTTTCTTCCCAATTTAACGCAGCCTCAAAGCCCTTATTCCTAACCTTTGCTCCTTGAGAATAAAGCGTATTATCTGCGTCCCCTGCAAGAGCTGGTAGTCGGATTGGAATATAAGCCTCTGTTAGTTTATTATAATAACCGAAGCTTCCGGATAAACGACCGTCTAACATCCCAAACTCTAGTCCGGCATCTATTCCTTTGGTGGTTTCCCATGATGCCAATGCATCTCGGCTTTGATTAAATGTTTGACCCAGTGAAATTGGAAAATCGGGATAACTAAAACCATAATAGCCTGTTTGGGCCAGTCCCTGCAAAACTGCCAAATTGTTATTGGCAATGGAGATATCATTACCCACTTGTCCGTAACCAACACGCAGCCTTAAATTGTCAAATAGATTTTGATCTTTCATAAAACGCTCGTTGGTTATATTCCACGAGCCACCAATGGAATAAAAGGTACCCCATTTATTATTCACTGGAAACGAACTAGACCCATCTCTTCTTAGCGATCCACTTATGTTATATCGGTTATCATAAGTATATGTCATTCTACCAAAGTACGATACTCTTCTAATTAAATCCCCCCCATTGGCGGTATTAGCTTCCGGTTCAACAATTACTAATGTACTAGGATCTCCTTGATTTAAATACCACAAATTCCGTTGATTAGGAACATCCGAAATCCTGAGATTCGATCGGTCCGCACGATCTCGTTCGAACGAATAGCCTGCCGTAGCGTTAAGCTCGTGCTTCTCAGCGAAAGTTTTCGAATATGTCGCCTGCATGTTCATGATATAATAAAAGCGGTTCTGATTAATCACATTTAAGGAGGAACGATTGTTCTGTTGCGCACTAAACACACTATATACCGGAACATATATTTTACCACTTCCATCTGTTTTATCAAAATTGAAATCTCCTCGTAAAGTAAGGCCTTCAAGTGGTCTAACATTCACATATGCATTACCTTGCAGACGCGTACTATTAGAAAAATCGTTCGTATAATCAATGGCTGCCACCGGGTTGCCTACGTTAAGGGCACTAAGATAACCATATGAGCCATCCGCATTACGTACAGGGGCTGATGGGGACATCCGATAAGCAGAAGAGAATGTGCTAGTTGGTTTGTTCTCATTCTTATTATGAGTCACAGTCAGATTATGCCCTACAGACAAGTATGGAGCAATTTTATACTCATTGTTTATTCTTGCCGTTATGCGATCGTATTTGGCACCATTTAATATTCCTTGATCTCCAAAATAACCTCCACTAAAGTAATAGTTTGTCTTTTCTGATCCGCCACTAACACTTACGTCATAATTTTGAACCAGGCCTTGTCGTGTGATCTCGTCCATCCAATCGGTCGTTTGTGTAGGTAGATTATTTGGGTCGAAAACCACCGGATCACTTTGACCAGTTAGTCGATTGGTATTGGTAATGGCCTCATTTGTATATATAGCATGTGATCGTCCATCTGCTAGATCTACACTATTAGTCATGCTACGAAAACCCGCATAACTATTGACATTAACACTCATCTTCCCTGTCTTGCCGGATTTCGTTGTAACCAAGATCACCCCATTACCAGCCCTACTACCATAAATAGCTTGCGCAGACGCGTCCTTCAAAACCTCCACAGATTCGATATCCGAATTATTGATATTAGTGATATCATCCGTAATCACGCCATCTACTACATAAATCGGATTCTGATTACCTGTTACAGAGCCTACCCCACGGATACGAACCTGTGGTTGTGAACCTGGTTGACCGGATGCATTAATCTGCACACCGGAAGCTTTTCCTTGCAGACCTTGGGCCGCTGTCAACACCGGTTGTTTAGTTATTTCTTCCGATTTTACAGAACTTACTGAACCCACAATCTGGCTTCTCTTCTGCGTTCCATACCCTACCACCACCACTTGGTCTAGTTGTTCATTAGCGCTAGCCAAGGTTACGTTGATGATCGCCTGACCGCTCACAGGTTTTTCTTGACGAGTATAGCTTATAAAGCTAAATGTTAAGGTGGCATTTGATGGAGCGGCAATTCGGTAATTTCCCTCCGCATCCGTCTGCGTTCCCTTGGTGGTTCCTTTAATTAAAACACTCACCCCTGGAATTCCTTTTCCATCGAGTGAGTCAACCACCTTACCTTGAATGGTAATGTCTTGCTGCGCGAAAGATGTAGCAGCGAAGAACATAAATAAAACCATCAGGCAGTACGTAAATTTGTACTTCATAGCAATTCTGTTTGATTGGTTATAAATTTTTAATATAGTTTTAACACATCACTTGTGTTTTGTGTTTTCTGTTAGTGAGTACACCCTCACTTTGTTATGGTTAACATAGCAAAGGTGTCCTATTGTTTTAGAAAACAGAAAAAAAGAACCTATACATTTATACATCACCTATCAAAACGCCTGCTCATCAAAAATAAAATAATTTATAATTATCTGTATTTCAAATTATTACAACCAAAAACAACCTCTCATATTCGAAATTAAGTGTGTACTTAGTACACATATAGAAAAGTGAGGTAATGATGTAGTGTATTTCAGTTGATAGGAAGAAATTACACAGTCAGAAAACAAGAAACCGGGGGCGCAACTATACAAAGAAGGTAGAGATTTGATAAAGGGCAGTGGTTTTTTTTAACTCGAAAAGAAGTTTTTTGGAAGGATGAAATAAAAGGCTCCCAAAAGTTAGATACTATTTGGGCCAGCGCAGAAGAAATAAGCTACCGTGTTACTATTTTTCAAATTACATAGCAAAATTAGGTAAATGTTTACACATAAGGTTTTTGACTTTTTCACCCTTATAATTCGATCAAAAACTCAGTTAAATTCTGGTCGTGTTCAAGATTTAGTTTTTTCCGAAGCCTATATCTTCTGATCTCAACACCGCGGGTGGTTATATTAAGTAGAGAGGCGATTTCTTTACTAGACATATTCATCCTTAAATATGCACACAGCTTGAGATCATTTGGTATTAGTTCAGGATGATTGTTTTTTAGTTTTTTAAAAAAGTTCTCGTGAGCCTCGTTAAAACTCTCTTCAAAGAGGTTCCAATCACGTTCATCACTTCTGGCATCATCGATGATTTTGCTTATCCTTTTCAATTGATCTCCAGACAGTTTTCGGCCATCTTTGTCCTTAAGCTGTAGCAGCTCATCATGTACATTATTAAGTAATTCATTTTTATACACGATGTTCATGGCAGAGTTAGCCAGTTCTCTATTTTTACTTGCCAGTTCTTTTTCTAACTGGCTGTTTTTCAGTTTGAATAAGCGCTGTTCATTCTCAAACATTTCTTTCTGTAACCGCTCTTCTTGTTCGTGCAGCATTTTTTGATGAACGTCATCACGATGCTTTTTCAATTTATAAAGGTAATACCGTCTTAAGCCGTATAATGCTACCAATGCTAATAGTATATAGATCATCCAGGCCAGCACGCTTCTATACCAAGGGGCGGCAATTTCAAAGGTTAATATCCGTACAGGAGTAATATATCCATTAATGCTTGCGCGCACCTTGAAAATATATTTCCCGGGGTCAAGATTGGTGAATTCCTTTTGTGTAACAGTACTCCAGGCCGACCAATTCTTTGAATTACCCTCCAGTAGATACTGAAAGGCTACATCATTATTTGAAAAATAGGGCAAAGCATAAGTGATCCGGATATTATTTTGCTTGGCCTCTAAAATTAGTTCTTCAGATATGTTAAAAGCAATTAACTTGGTCGTGCTGTCTGCTATATCTTCAACTCGCTGAATGTAAGGCCCGTCTAATTTCGTTTGATGCTGCTTAACGGTTTTCCGATACAGGGCAAAGCCATCATCCAAACTAATTAATGATAAGTTGGGTGTTAGCCTATTTACATTTTCGTAGAAGCTTAACATCCGATTGCTCAAGGCCTTGAAACGGGTAGAATCAATGGCCACCTTTCCGCCTTCTCCAAAATTAACCAGCGCAACATGTCCTTTTCTTATAAACCAATATTTGCCATCGCCCGTTTCAACAACTTTATTTGCATTAGCAAAGGATCCCAAGCGCTCATTGAGTTGTGTATAGGCATGAAAACGATCGGCAATTTCATCGTGTAGATAGAATCCGGAGTCGGTTGCAAACACGGTTCGCCCAGCTAGGTCGAACACGTTGATATAAGGACTATTGGGTAAACCTTCCTTTTCCGTATATTTCTTTTTTTGTCTAACACTATCTTGTTCTCCGTTAAGTTGCAACCAAAAAAGGCCTTTATAACCACTAACCCATAGTCTATTTCCGGCTAGTTGTTGTAAATATTGCACCGGCTCATTGAAATTACCTATCTTTTTATAAAATTGCCAACCCTTTTGGGTCTTATTGAATAAGGCTAAGCCCGTATATGTTCCCTGCACCAAACGGTCATCTCTATCTTGCATAGCGCGCAACAAATACCCACCTGTAACGGTTGACAACCAGTCAAGTTTGCTGCCATCAATTTTAAAAGTTCCATTATTATGTCCGCAAAGCAATTCATCTCCAATCTGAAATAGATCCCATACCTGCCCTTGCGACCCTTCAATTAAACGAAAATTAAATCGATTATTGGTCGCAGGCCAGCTGCTATAATATAACCCCTGATTGGTACCGATATAAATATTGCCTTTATAAATTTTCGACGTGTAAACAGTTCCTAAAACCCCTGCTCTGTCATCATAATAATATATTGGAGAGTTAACTTCGATGCGGTCGATTCCATTATCCAGGCCTACCCAGATATTTTGAAATTTGTCACTTTGTAGACTTAAAACGGTATTATTCTGCAAACCATTACTCTTATTGAGATGCTGCACCAGCTTTCCCTCTTCATTAAGCAAATAAATGCCGTTTAAGATGGTACCAAAAGCATAATTATTACCCAAAACTCTCAGTCCATTATTTAACTGGAACTGCTGCAGCTCATCATTCGCTTCGTTAACCCATGGCTTTACGTCACTATTATCTAAAATAAAGAGCCCCTTTTGAGCGGTTCCTATAAGGAGTCGGTTAGCATTAAAAGGTAAAATAGAAAGTATAATAGAACTACCATACTGTTTTTTATCTGCTATCTTTATAAGCCTACCTTTATTAAACTCAAAAAGCCCTTTCGATATCACTTCTATCAAGTATCGTCCACTCACCTGATAGAGAAAAAGAAAGGGATCTTTTGTTTTTAATACGCTTATCTTACCATTTTGATACGTGTAAATAGCAGAGAACGACTGGAATAAAACTTTTTCATCATCCGCATAAATCTTCCAGATCTCATCATGAAGCTTATCTTTATCAGACAACTGATTACTCAACGATCGGTATACCAATTGTCCAAATTTATTCTTATCCCAAACACCAAATTCTCCGAAACCGCCTGAATAAATTTCACCCTTTTTCCCTACCGCAACAGCTCTTACAATAATTTTCCGTGGCATGGTAGACAACTGCCAATGCTGCCCGTCAAATGATAGTAACCCATCACTGTTTGCAAAATACATCGAACCATTATAGCCGCAACTTGCAGACCAATTTTGATTGCCGGCTTGATATACTGATTTGGTAAAATTCTGTACCAGCGGTGCTCCAGCAAACTGAACATCCTCTTGGGCAGGACGAGTTGATGGACTTGTAAACTTAGCCAGCGCAGGCATCGAAGCAAAAACCAAGGCTATAAAAAAGCCCAGTATTATTATCGGTTTACTGCGCATAGCTCACCTTCTAGTTCTTGACAGTAAATTTCTTAGACTTACGTTTGCTCAAATTAACAGCTTGCGGAATTTTTACATAGTAACCGGTGCCATCATATGGCCTTTTACGAGGGTGCGATTTACAGCTTTCTGAACAACAACCGTCCATCTTCCAACCGCATTCATCACATTGAGTAAAGTGCTCATTACAAGTGGGATTTGCGCAATTGATCATCTTGCTTGTAGTAGCACCACAGTTATAACAAGTAGATACCACTGAAGGATTTACGTTGTTAACTTCTACCGCAACGCGGTTATCAAACACATAACATTTACCTTCAAAATCCTTTCCTCCAGCTTCCTTGCCATATTTTATAATACCGCCATGTAGCTGATAAACATTCTCAAAACCTTCATGCAGTAAAAGAGCAGAAGCTTTCTCACATTTTATCCCACCGGTGCAATAGGTAAGTATTTTTTTATCCTTATATTGAGCGAGCTCATTAATCTTCTCCGGAAATTCGCGGAAATTTTCTATATCTAAGCGGATAGCATTCTTAAAATGCCCTACATTATGTTCATAGTCAGAACGGACATCTAATATAACGACGTCGTCCTGATCTTTCATTTCCATAAACTCTTTCGGTTCCAAATGTATTCCTGTACGCTTGTTAGGATCAATAATTTCAGGATCCCTTAAGCCTGAATGTACAATCTCAGATTTATACCGACAATGCATTTTTATAAAAGAGGGTTCGTCCACCTCATCTATCTTAAAATCGGTTTTTGCAAAACGTTGATCGGCATGAACGGCTTCCATATAAGCCCTACACGCTTCTATTGTTCCCGAAACGGTTCCATTTAAACCTTCATTGGCAACGATGATTCTGCCAACTAATCCCAATGATTTACAAAACTCTAAGTGTTTTTCAGCGAATTCTTCTGCGTTTTCGATAGGGCTATAACAATAGTATAGCAATGTTTGATATGCTTTCATATTTTCATTGATACCGCTGCAAACGGCGTTTAATGCTTAAAAAGCACAAAGATAAAAATTTTTAATGCATCTTTGATAGAAAGCTTTAAATGATTTACATGAAATTACCCTCTTTAATTTCCTTATGGCAAGGCACGCTAGCTGTTATTAAGCGTTTTCCTCTTCAATTTGTAATTGTCATTATAGCAATCACCACCTCCTTATGGATGGTAGAAGTAGAGCACAAAAACATAGAGTTGTTCTCGAAATTGGCAAAGCTCCTCGCCATTTGTAATATTACATTCACCCTTCTACTTGCTGCTGATCTTTATGCTGAAATGGAACAGCTAAGTTCTTTTACCAAAAACACCGTTCGCCTGGGTGTGCTCATTATAGGTTTGCTTCTTTTTTTCACCTTAGAACCCGCGATTTATCAGACGCATCTCTATCAGTTGATATTGGCGGCCATCGTCGGGCATTTATTAGTTGCCTTTTTTCCGTTTATTAGAAAAAATGCTATTAATGGCTTCTGGCAATTTAATAAAACGCTATTTTTAAGATTTATTACCGCTGTACTTTATTCCGTTGTCTTGTTTGTTGGTTTAGCGATAGCGCTATTTGCTGTAAACAATCTCTTTTCTCTTCATTTAGATGATAAATACTATTTCCGCCTTTTCCTTGTAATATCCATCTGTTTCAATACCGTTTTCTTCTTAGCGGGCATTCCGGCTGAAATTTCAACCCTTGAGAAGCAAAACGACTACCCTAAAGGCCTAAAAATTTTTACGCAATATGTGCTTATTCCGCTGATGAGTATTTATCTAATGATTTTGTTGGTTTACGAGATAAAAATCATAATGGATTGGCAGCTCCCTAAGGGCTTGGTGTCTAACCTTATCATTGGTTACGCTTTTTTCGGAATATTGGCGCTTTTATTAATCAACCCCATTAGAAATATCGAGGGAAATACTTGGATAAGGCTTTTCTCACGTTTTTTCTATCTCATGATGATTCCCCTACTTATTTTGTTATTGTTAGCTATCTATGTAAGGGTAGGCAATTACGGCATCACGGAGCCACGCTATTTTTTGATTGCCATTGCTTTGTGGCTCATTTTTATAACTTCTTATTTTCTATGGAGTAAAGAACAAAATATTAAGATTATCCCTTTGAGCTTATGCATCGTGGTTATAGGCTGTTCCTTTGGGCCACAAGGTGCCTTTTATAGGTCACGTGTATCGCAAATAACACGATTAGAAAAAATCAATCTGCAACATCCGAATGATAAAGATTATGAAAAAGCAAGTATTATAAGATACCTAATAAAAAATCATGGCCTTTCTTCCCTACAACATTTTACCAAAAAGGATCTTATAGCTACCGAAGTATCCATGAATACATCACAGGATTCGATTTCATATTATCAATTAGAGGAAAACAAGATTGATACCGCCTATGCCTTGCTTAGGATTAATCGAAATAAGATATATCCGAGCAACAACTTAAATTACAATGTTAGTGTACAGAATGATCAGGTTGTGAATGTAATAAACTGGGATTATATGATACGATTAGATGATTATCAACAACTAAAACAAGCCAAAATGGGGGAAGATTCGATATTTATTCAAAGAAGCAATGACTCAAGAACCTGTACCGTGCAGATAGATAATTATAAACACACGTTCAAGCTCGATAGCCTTTTTAACACCATACAAAAGGCTTTTGACACCAAAACCTTAACGCCCGCTAATGAATTTAACAATACCTTCTATTTATCTCAGGAAAAAATGCAATTATCTGCTATCATCGACGATTATCAGGCGCAGTTGTCGTTTCTAACTATCAGCGTAAACAACTATCAAAAAGAGCATGCTAAGAAAGACACGCTCTTCAATTTTAGAGCATATCTCCTATTAAAAAAGGTGAAGTAAAATAACAACTACTTAACAATCAGTTAACAACAAATAGTTTACTTTGTGTACAAAGTTTAAACTTTGATGTCAAAACGCCCTATAGAGTTAGTTGTTATATCGGATGTCCACTTAGGGACCTACGGATGCCACGCTAAAGAACTCTTAACCTATCTTAAAAGCATTAAACCCGAAAAAATCATTTTAAATGGGGATATCATAGATATCTGGCAATTTAGCAAGCGCTATTGGCCGGAAAGCCATATGAAGGTGCTAAGAAAATTGCTCAAGTTTATTGCAGAGGGCACCCCTGTGTATTATCTCACAGGTAATCACGATGAAAT
Source organism: Pseudosphingobacterium sp. (assembly GCA_035565175.1). GTDB lineage: Bacteria > Bacteroidota > Bacteroidia > Sphingobacteriales > Sphingobacteriaceae > Olivibacter. Next base: position 16,004 of record DATMSZ010000275.1, on the reverse strand, counting down.
GCTCCGAAAATTTGCTGATTTTAATCTGGGTTCCTTACAGCTCCTTAATAAACTTGTGCTTCCCTTACCGAAGGGAAAGGCATGGATTTTTCACGGTGATATTTTTGACATTACGATGCAGCATTCCAAATGGCTAGCTCGCTTAGGTGCCATTGGTTATGACACTTTGATTTTACTGAACCGCTTTGTCAATTGGTGCTTGGCAAAATTCGGAAGAGGGAAGATGAGTTTCTCAAAAAAAATAAAGGCTAGCTTTAAAGATGCAGTTAAATTTATCAATAATTTTGAAGCTACCTGTGCCGATTTAGCCATTGACAAAGGTTATGAATATGTTATTTGTGGACATATACACCAACCTGAAATTAAAGAGATTATTACAGATAAAGGGAGGGTTACTTATCTTAACTCGGGTGATTGGGTAGAAAATTTAACTGCATTAGAATACGCCAATAATACGTGGAGCATATATAGATACAATGTCCAAGAAGCTCTTCTGGAAGACAATGATGACCTTGATCCGCTGGAAAACGAAGACCTAAACGATAAACTCAATATCAATAAGCTGCTGGAGCTCTTAAAAACGGAGACCTAAATTATTGAGGAGAACAAACCAAAAATACAATTTAGTGGATGCTTTTGGCGGCATAGCAACAACTTCCAGCCTATGTTAAAACCACTCTGTAAAAATTTCAGCAAAGATCTCGTTCCCTACTATTATCAAATTTCCATTCTCCAACCATTTATGTTAATATTGTACTTTTTAACAGTTTAGAGGAAAACATCCTTGCATGATTAATTTATTTCGGAGGTTCACACCGGCCAATCTGGTTTTTTTGATTGCCATTGCGCTGATTCTTTGTATCGGAGCATTCATTCATCTGCCAAGTGCTTTCCATCCAATATTATTTGAACCAGCTATCACCTCTTTTCTCGGCAATTTTGAAGCTATTACCCTCACTCCGCTATCAAATGTGCTGATCACATTACTGCTCACCGTTACGCAGGCCTTAGTATTAAATAGAATTGTTGACAACCATAACTTACTTGGGAGGCCAACCTTTTTGCCTGCGTTAATGTACGTTACTACAGCAAGTTTGCTTTTACCTTTTTTAGCACTTACACCCACTTTATTATGCAACTTCTTTCTGATATGGATGATAGATAAGCTTCTAAAAACTTATCATAGAAAGGAGGTTAAATCCACCCTTTTTGACTTAGGTATGTTAGTTGCTGTGGGAACTTTATTCTATTTTCCATTCATTGTTATGTTTCCATTATTGTGGATTGCTTTGATAATCTTCAGACCTTTTGATTGGCGTGAATGGATATCGGGTTTACTGGGATTCGCTACCATATATTTTATTTTGGGCATCATTTATTTATGGAATAATAAGCTAAACGAATTTTATGCCATCTGGACTCCCTTGACAAAACCTTTCCCCACTTCTTTCAATATAGATATTTACGACTATTTGGTGCTACTTCCTTTAGCCTTAGTTTTGGTATTATTTCTTAATACTTTAAGGGAGAACTTTTATAAAAGTGTGGTGCATGTAAGAAAATCTTTTCAACTTCTTTTTTTCATGTTCATATTTGGTGTCGTTTCTTTTTATTTAAAAACCGACACGCCTGAATTTCACTTTCTGATGTGCGCCCCACCAATATCCATATATATGGCATATTACTTTAACTTTGCTAGAATACGGTGGTTCTATGAATGCGTTTATACGCTGTTACTCGTTGCCATTTTATATTTCCAGCTCTTTTAAGCGATTAAAACTGTGTCTTTTAACCTTTTTTAACAAAAACACAGCGCTTCACAACTAAAAAATAAATAGCTTTGCAGACTTAAAGTAGCATATACTGCATGAATTGTACATCCGCATGAGATTGAACATTAAGAAATACCTTTATATCGTTGGCGTTTGCATTAGTGCAACAGCTAGTGCACAATCAAATAGTAGTTCACCCTATTCAGCTTTTGGCTTAGGTCTTTTAAGAGGAGACCAGCTCCCACAATTTAAATCAATGGGAGGAATCTCTACCGGCGTGCGAGGTTTAGGAGGATATAGCAATATTAATATTGCAAACCCTGCATCTTACTCTAACATACATTTAACCACTTTCGATGTGGGTGCTTATATGAATAGGACCATTTTGAAACGAGATGGAAGAAGTGAAGCAAGTGGTAATTTTTCATTAAACCATATAAATTTTGCCATTCCAATTACGCCAAAATCAGCCTTTAGCTTTGGCTTAATGCCTTTTTCGGACATGGGATATAGCTACTCTACGCCCATGTCGTTCGGTGCTGCAGACACAGCGAAAGCAAATAGAGCCTTTGCAGGTGAAGGAGGCATCAGCAAAGCATATATTGGATATGGTATTCAAGTCGCCAAGAATTTTAGCGTTGGAGCGAACATCTCTTACTTGTTTGGAAAATTGAACAATATCAGCGGTATTGAATTTCCAAATCAGTTAGGGGCAGCGAATACCCGGATTGAAAATAAACGTGACGTATACGGTTTCAATTATGACTTAGGTGTGCAATATCACACTGCCTTGAACGATAAGACTTTGTTAACTATCGGTTATACCAATAGCTTAGGAACAAAACTAAACTCCATCGAATCGCAGGTTGTTACGCGTATTTCCAGCAATGTTAGCGACGGAACCATCAATTCGATACTCGATTCAGTATATTCCTATGAAGGAAATGAAGAAAAATTAACGCTTCCTATGCGCCATAGCTTTGGCGTTAGTATTAATAAAGCAAATAAATGGCTTTTAGGGGCCGATGTCCGTTATGCCACCTGGTCTGATTTCAAGTCAAGTGGTAACGCCGCTATCAACACTGCTGAATATAAATTTGATAATAGCTACGGGGCGAGCATTGGGGGGCAATGGACGCCAGATATTACCTCTTTGAATTATTTGAATTTAGTGGATTATCGTTTTGGTTTACGATATGATAAAACGTATCTGAATATCAACAATCAAAATATAAAAGATATGGCCGTTAGCGTAGGACTTGGCCTTCCGATCCGTGCACAACCGGGTATTAATGCTTATTATAAAATAAATCTTACTGCCGAGTACGGACAACGAGGTACACTATCTAATTCTTTAGTGAAAGAAAATTATATCAATTTTACGGTTTCTTTCATGTTAAACGACCGCTGGTTTATGCGGTATAGATATGATTAGTATTAATTAAATGGCGGGTAATATTATCACGCATATTTTAACTAAAATTCCAACCATAACCTTTAAAGAGGTTATGGTTGGATTGTTTTGTGCCTTATTTTTATTGAGTGCATGCGAAAATGATTTAAAAGACGTTGAACGTATAGCCAATATAAATGCAGAAGAACCTGTAGACATCTCTTATGGAGTTACGGTTATCTACAGCGACTCTGCCGTGGTGAAAGCAAAACTCATCTCCACAAAGATGATTAAACATAATGTTGATAGCCCGTTTTATGAGTTCCCGAAAGACATTCTATTGATTTTCTTTGATAAAAATAAAAAAGAAGAAAGACGGGTGACGGCCAAGTACGGCTTGTATTATGAAAAAAAAAATTTAGTAGAACTAAGACATGATGTCGTAGTTACGATGGCCGATGGCACCATCTTTAAGTCAGAAGAGCTGTTTTGGGACAATGATAAACGTATTTTTTATAATACTATGCCCCTAACCATTACCACACCTAACAAAGATATATTTCAAGGAAACTTCTTCGAATCAGATGAAAGCTTTGAAAATAGAAAAATAAATGGCTTAAGAGGGGTATATAATCCGACGGATGAAGATGTATTTTAGTTTGCTACCATAAATATCTTTTTTATCAGTAAAAATTGTATCTTGCGCCCTCATTTAAAAAATTTGTTAATTTTTTTTTAAATACTTAAGAAGCAAATAAATATAGAACTTAAAACCTTCAATCAATTAGTATAAAGAGCATATGGGATTAATGACCTTTTTGCGGAACCGTGCGGGAATAATCATAATAGTAATTATCGGTTTAGCAATTGTAGCATTTTTGTTAGGAGATGTTATTCGTTTTGGAACACCTTTTTGGGCTTCACATCAAAATGAAGTAGGGAGTATAGATGGCGAATCTATATCCTATCAGGATTTTAACAATCAAGTAGAACAAAGCACAAACAATATGCGCCAGCAAATGGGAGGTAATATGAGCCCTCAAATGAGCGCCTATGCAGTAGAAGATGCCTGGAATCAAAATTTAAGACGTCTGTTATTGAACAAAGAATTGGAACGCATTGGCTTAAGCGTTGGAAAAAATGAATTGCAAGATATGGTGACCGGCAAAAACCCTTCGCCCATGATTGTACAAAACTTTGGTAATCCACAAACTGGCCAAGTGGATATGACCCAGTTGAATCAGTTTTTAGCTAATGTAGCTAAAGAACCTGCAAATAGTGAACTTAGCCGCCAATGGAATGGTTTCTTACAGGCTATGAAAGATGGTAAACTTCAGCAAAAATACAACAACCTTATACAGAACAGCGTGTATGTTACTGCGCTGGAAGCCAATGAGGATTACAGTCAACGAAACAAAATTGCTAATTTCAGCTATGTTTTATTGGATTATGCGTCTGTCCCTGATAAAGACGTGAAGCCAAGTGATGCCGATTATAAGGCCTTCTATGATGAACATAAAGCTTCCTTTAAAAATGAGATGGAGACCCGTTCATTTGAATACGTGGTATTTAATGCAAAACCTACGGCACAAGATACCGCTTTAGCCAAGGAAACCATCACTAAACTTACAAAAGAGTTGGCTACAACGACGAACGATTCTTTGTTCGCAGCCTCCAACTCTGAACAAAAACGCCCGGTAGCCTACATTAAGAAAGGCACGCTGAGTCCGGCTTTAGATTCATTAGTCTTCAGCGCCGCAGCGGGAACTACTGTGGGCCCTGTTTATACGAATGGCGTATATGAATCTGCTAAAGTACTCGATGTACGTAACAGCCCTGATTCTGTAACCGCTCGTCATATACTACTCAACCCAGCCACAGAAGGCGGTATTGATAAGGCTAAAGCTAAAGCTGATTCCATAAAAAATCTTATTGTAAATGGTGGAAACTTCGCTGCATTAGCGGTTGAATTTGGTACAGATGGAACAAAAGACAATGGTGGAGAACTAGGAACCTTTGCCCGAGGAAGTATGATTCCTGCTTTCGAAGACGCCGTTTTTAATGCTAAACCTGGCGATGTATTTGTTTTAAATACGCAGTACGGCGTACACATCATCAAGGTTGATGCTCAAAAAGGAATGTCAAAGGTGGTAAAAGCTGCTGTAATAGATAAGAGCGTTACTAGTAGCAATGAAACATTGAGAGCGGCATACAGCAAGGCCTCTGATTTCTTTGGAAACGCCAATGGTAAAGATTTTAATGAAGAAGCGAAAAAAGCGGGCCTAACGGTGGAGCATGCAGAAAATATAGCGCCTATGCAACCGTCCATTCAAAATTTGGAGTCACCAAGAGAATTAATTAAATGGGCTTTCAAAGCAGATAAGGGAGACTTAACTGATAAAGTTTACGAATTAGATAATCAGTATGTTGTTGCTAAATTAACTGGTATACGTCCAAAAGGACAATTGTCTTTGGAAGATGTAAAGAAAGAAATTGAACCCGCTGTATTAAATAAAGTGAAGGCGGCAAAATTAGAGCAAAAACTGAACGATGCTTTAAAAGGAGCAAAAACAATAAATGAGGTGGCTCAGAAAGTCGGAAAAACAGCCAAAGCTGAACAAAACATTGTTTTTGCTAATCCAGTTCTACCTGGGGTAGCACAAGAGAATAAAGTAGTAGGTACCGTTTTTGGCTTACAGCCGAAACAGCTTTCTAAACCGATTGAAGGAAACCAAGGTGTATATGTAGTGGAGGCGACTGACTTTGTGAATCCGCCTGCGCTAACGGACATTAATCGCCAGAAGCAACAGGTTTCACAACAGGTGAAACAACGTGCCGCTAATCAGGCGTTCCAAGCTTTACTAGATAAGGCAGAAATTACTGACAATCGGGTGAGATTTTATTAAAATTATTTATTCATACCTTTGTATCCGGATAGGGTTTAAACTCTATCCGGATTTTTTTGTTAAATAGGATAAGGATCGAGGTATGGAAATCCAAGAAAACATTATAAATAAAGTAGCCAACAGTGGTTTGTTAACCTTTGATTTGGCAACATTGAAATCTAATGCAGCAATAACAATCTACGACATAAAGGATAATCTCTTTCATGGATTAATATTACGTGAAAAAGATTTCAGAGACTTTATTAAAGAAAAAGATTGGTCGAGTTATCAGGGAAAGAACGTATTAATTACCTGCAGCGCGGATGCTATTGTGCCAACTTGGGCTTATATGCTACTTGCAAACAAGTTAGAAGCTTTTGCGAACGAAATATTTTTTGGAGACGAGGAGACTTTTGAAGATATTCTTTTTGAAAGAGCTTTGGCAAAGTTGGATATGGAAAAATTCCGAGATCAACGTGTGGTTGTCAAAGGCTGTGGAGATGTAAGCATTCCGACATCCGCTTTTGTGAATTTCACCTATAAATTATCGAAGGTTGCGAAGAGTATCATGTATGGTGAACCGTGCTCTACCGTGCCAATTTTTAAACGCAAAACGTAATTTACCGGCTTTGTTTACCAACGGTAGCTTACGGCAACATAACAGCATGAAGAAAATAGCTTTTATCTTCCTATTAATCATTCAGCAGTATGCTGCTTTTTCACAAACGGTACCTTATTTAAAAAACGGCGTCTTCCAACCCGGCGAGGAGCTTACCTATAAATTAAAATATGGATTTATTTCAGCCGCTGAAGGTGTATTGAAGGTATTGCCATCCGATCTTGTTTTTGACAATAACCCAACTTATCATTTGAATGCCGTTGGAAAGACTTCCAAGGCGTTCAGTGTATTTTATAATATCAGAGATCAATACGATTCATATATAGATCAAAAAACCTATTTACCTTATTTTTTTAGTGAAAATATAAAAGAGGGAAAATATCGGCGAAATGATAAAATCCGTTTTTATCAGGAAAAGAAAAAGATTGAGGCCACAAGGGGCAACTTTAATGCTAAGGAATCACAAACCTTTGACCTGTTATCGGCTTACTACTTTTCCAGAACATTAGACCTTTCAGGAGTTAAAGAAGGTGAGGCATTTAAACTATCTTATTTTCTTAAAGATACGCTCTCTTATTTATATATAACCTATCTGGGAAAGGAAAACATAAAAACACCCCTTGGAACATTACGATGCCTTCGATTCAGTCCATCACTTGAACCTGGTAGAGTATTTAAAAAGGATAGCAAACTCCATTTATGGGTAACGGATGATGAGAATAGAATCCCAGTCAAGGCACAGGTAGATATTCTTATTGGAGCAGTAACGCTGGAGTTAACAGGCGCCAAGGGATTAAAATACCCTTTAAAGAAAGTAAAATAAAGAACGACAACTTGTCATAAAAAAGACAACTTGTCGCAAGAGTTAAAAAATAAAGCCATGATGATAGAAATAGGTGAGGTGCTGGTTAATGAGGAAATAACTAAAGAAAACTTCGTTTGTAATCTTAACAGATGTAAAGGAGCGTGCTGCATTGAGGGTGACTCAGGTGCACCGCTCGATCGCGATGAATTAGCTGTGCTAGCAGAAATATATCCGAGCGTAAAGCCTTATATGACCGAAAAGGGTATAGAAACTATTGAGCGGGTAGGTACACATGTAATAGATGAAGATGGTGATTTAACTACGCCTTGTGTGGATGGAAATAAAGAGTGCGCTTATGTAACCTGGGAAAACGATATAACAAAATGTGCTATTGAAATAGCTTATGAGCAGGGAAAGATTGCTTGGAAGAAGCCTATTTCATGCCACCTTTATCCAATAAGAATTACCAAATATCCAGAATTTGATGTATTAAATTATGACAGGTGGCATATCTGTCATGACGCCTGTACCTTAGGCAGAGAGCTGAAAGTGCCCGTTTATAGCTTTTTAAAAGATCCATTGATAAGAAAATACGGAGAAGACTGGTACAAAGAACTGGAAGAGTCAGTTAAAACATCCAGTATATAAGCCTTGTGTAATATTTTCATATAAATCCTGTTTTTTAAGTTTTCTTTAACATTTTTTAACAGAAATGACAAGCTAAAAATTTGGCTTTGACCTACAAATGGTATTACTTTTGAAATAGTCAAATCAACGTTTGCAGATTTAGATTAGAACAAATGAGAGCACGTTTATAAACAGTTTTCAAGACTTGACATTTTCTTTTGAAGAACATTCTTTTCGGAAGAAAAATTACAGCATATAGGACTTGATGAGGTATTATAAACGACACTCGAGTAAATTAAACAAACCGCTAAATTTAAAATAAAAAAATGAAGAAGATTGGATTAACATTACTAACAGCCCTAATTGGTGGAGCGGTGGCTGTTGGAGGTTATAAATTGTTGGAAAAAAAACAAAGCGCTCAGTTGTCCTTTGAAGAAAGGCAGCAACTTCACTATGCGAGTAACCCTAGCAATATTAGCGCATCTACCGGAAATTTAGATTTTACACAAGCTGCTGCTGCTGTCGCGCCGGCGGTGGTACACATTAAAACTACTTATGAGCGATCGGCAAATTCGGGGGGACAAGATCCTTTCCAAGATATGTTTGAAGAGTTCTTTGGTGCACCACGTGGACGTCAGAGACAACAAGCACCGCCAGCACAGGCCTCTGGGTCTGGTGTAATCATTTCAAACGATGGCTATATTGTAACGAATAACCATGTAGTTGAAGGTGCTGATAAAATTTCTGTGGAATTAACGAATAAAAAAGTATATGACGCTAAAATCATTGGAAGAGACCCAAATACAGATTTAGCGCTGATAAAGGTGAATGCAACAGGCTTGCCAATTGTGAAATTAGGTAATTCAGACAATGTAAATATTGGCGAATGGGTATTGGCGGTTGGTTACCCTTTAGGTTTACAATCGACCGTAACAGCTGGTATTGTAAGTGCAAAAGGACGTGCTATCGGTATTTTGGCTGATCAGCAACGCCAAGAGCTTTACCAAGAATGGAGACAAAATGGCGGAGACCCCAATAATGTTCCGGCAAGCTCTGCTGTAGAATCTTTTATCCAAACAGATGCCGTAATAAATAAAGGCAATAGTGGTGGAGCGCTTGTAAATGCGAATGGAGAACTGATTGGTATCAATGCAGCAATTATGTCACAAAGTGGTTATTATGCTGGCTATGGATTTGCTATCCCGGTGAATCTAGTCAAGAAGATATCTGATGACTTTGTAAAATTCGGCAGTGTTAAACGAGGCTATGTAGGTGTTACTTTCCAAGAGCTAAACGCAGAAGTTGCGAAAGAATTAAACGTAAGTGACATCAATGGTTTGTATGTTAACAGTGTAGTACCAAACGGAGGAGGCGCTGCCGCAGGTCTGAAAAAGGGTGATGTCATTACTAAAATTGATGGCAATGTAATTTATTCAAGTCCCGATTTGCAAGAACGCGTGGCTAGATTGCGTCCCGGTGATAAAGTTAAATTAACCTATAAGCGTGACGGTAAAGAGAAAGAAGTTACCGTAACCTTAAAAGGCGACGAGTCTATCAAGTCTAATAAAGAAGGGAATGCAAATAATCGAAGCACCGCAGAACTTTATAATAAACTTGGTGCAGGATTTATCCCTGCTAATGCCCAACTTAAAAAGAAATTTAACATTTCTTCTGGTGTAGTAGTCTCTGATGTACGCAAAGATGGATTGTTTGCTGCGTATGACGTTCCAAAGGGATCTATTATCACCTCTATCAATGGGCGTCCGGTTAACAATGTTGATGATGTGGAAAGTGCTTTAGGAGGTAGTAAAAATGATATGGTGCAAATAAGCGGTATTACGCAAGATGGTGTACGATATAAATCTGCTTTCCCTTTAAAATAAAAATCCTTATAATAACCTTTAAACGAAAGAGGGTTCCTAATACTTAGGAATCCTTTTTTTGTTAGGTAAATATTCACTTTATTGCTATAGCACGCCTCTTTATAGCTCGAGATTAGAACCATTCTAAATTGATTAATTAGCACAATATTTTATGTCATTATAAAATCAAATAAATAGCTTTGCCTACCATTATTAAAAAATAACACAAAAATGAGTAGTTTTAATCGAGCATTAACTTCCACATTAGGAAAGAAGCTGATCATGAGTTTAACGGGTTTGTTTCTATGCACATTCCTGATTGTACATTTGATTGGTAATCTCCAATTATTTAAGGATGATGCAGGTAAGGCCTTTAATGACTATGCCTATTTCATGACCCATTTCCCGCCTATTAAAGCCGTATCTTACCTTTTATATGCATCCATTATCATCCATGCTATTTATGCCTTAGTATTAACCATCTATAATAAGAAGGCCCGCCCGATAGCTTATGCTAGCTATGCCGGCAACAAAAATAGTACTTGGAACTCTAGGAACATGGGTATTTTAGGTACTGTTCTCCTAGTTTTCATTGCAACACATATGGCAAATTTCTGGTGGAAATTTCACAATGATGAAGTTCCATATATTGAATACAGAACTGATTTGAATACATTGGAGACACAGGCAACAGAGATTGGGGCAGAAGACTTTACAGATTATCAGAAATTTACCCAAGATGGTGAAGAAATAACCAAAGCACGCGATCTTTACAAACAGGTTTCGTATGCTTTTCAGAACCCTATATTGGTAGCCTTTTATGTGTTAGCAATGGCTGCTCTATCTTTTCACTTGATTCATGGATTCAAAAGTGCTTTTCAATCGCTGGGATTTGATCACAAAAAATATATCCCGATTGTTCGGTTCTTAGCTGTTTGGTTCTTCGGAATTATTATTCCTATAGCCTTTGCGGCAATGCCATTGTATTTCTTCTTTTGTAAATAAGCTTTAAAAGATTTAGTTTTCTAAACCTTTGCTAAAAATAGAATAAAGATTATGTTAGATTCTAAAATACCAGAAGGCCCATTGGCCGAAAAATGGTCAAAACATAAATTCAACCTTAAATTGGTTAACCCTGCCAATAAACGTAAATTTACGATTATTGTGGTTGGTACTGGATTAGCCGGAGCTTCTGCAGCTGCTTCACTGGCTGAACTAGGCTATAATGTGAAGACTTTTTGCTATCAGGATAGCCCTCGCCGTGCGCACTCTATTGCGGCACAAGGAGGAATAAATGCAGCTAAAAACTATCAGAATGATGGTGACAGCGTATACCGCTTATTTTATGATACCATAAAAGGAGGAGATTATCGTGCACGCGAAGCCAATGTATACCGCTTGGCAGAAGTATCTGTAAACATCATTGATCAATGTGTTGCACAGGGTGTTCCCTTTGCTCGCGAATATGGCGGTTTGCTAGATAACCGTTCGTTTGGTGGCGCGCAAGTGTCACGTACCTTTTATGCACGTGGACAAACAGGACAGCAGCTATTATTAGGCGCATATTCTGCCCTTAACCGCCAAATTCATACCGGTAAGGTAACATCCTATACCAGACACGAGATGTTAGACGTGGTGATGGTGGATGGTCACGCCAAAGGTATTGTTACACGCGACTTAAAAACAGGCGAAATAGAAGCGCATGAGGGGCATGCCGTGCTACTTTGTACCGGTGGATATGGAAACGTATTCTTCCTTTCTACAAATGCAATGGGTTGTAACGTCACCGCAGCTTGGCGGGCACACAAAAGAGGCGCTTATTTTGCAAACCCCTGCTATACACAAATTCACCCAACTTGTATCCCGGTAACGGGCGACCACCAATCGAAATTAACTTTAATGTCCGAATCGTTACGTAACGATGGTAGAGTTTGGGTACCAAAAACAGTGGAGCTGGCTGAAAAAATACGTAAGGGACAAATCAAAGCTTCAGATATAAAAGAAGACGATAGAGATTATTTCTTAGAACGCAAATATCCATCTTTTGGTAACCTAGTTCCTCGTGATGTTGCCTCACGTAATGCGAAAATGATGTGTGATGAAGGAAGAGGTGTAGGTACAACAGGCTTGGCAGTATACTTAGATTTCGCTGAAGCGATTCAACGGATGGGTGAGGATACGGTAAGAGCAAAATATGGTAACCTGTTTGATATGTATTATCAAATAACAGACGAAAATCCATATAAACAACCAATGCGTATTTATCCGGCAGTTCACTATACCATGGGCGGTTTATGGGTTGACTATAACTTAATGACCTCCATCCCGGGATTATATGCATTAGGAGAGTGTAACTTCTCTGACCACGGAGCAAATAGACTAGGGGCATCTGCATTGATGCAAGGCCTTGCCGATGGTTATTTTGTAATTCCTTATACTGTAGGAGATTATTTGACGAACCTAGGAAGTTTTGCACCTGTAGATAAGAACCACCCTGCATTTGAGGCAACGCGTAAAGAGGTAGAAGCAAAAGTAAAAACCCTTCTTAGCTTAAAAGGTTCAAAAACGGTTGATGATATCCACAAAAAACTCGGACACATTATGTGGGAGTACTGTGGAATGGCAAGAAACGAAGAGGGCTTAAAGAAAGCGAAAGGATTAATTCAGGATTTACGCAAAGAGTTCTGGTCGGATGTAACCGTACTAGGCGAAAATGAAGAGTTAAATTTATCTCTTGAAAAAGCCGGTCGTGTTGCGGACTTCCTCGAACTGGGAGAATTAATGGTTGATGATGCCTTGAATCGTTCCGAATCTTGTGGTGGCCATTTCCGTGAAGAAAGCGCTACCCCTGAAGGAGAAGCTAAACGTGATGATGAGCATTTTGCTTATGTCTCTGCTTGGCAATATAATGGCGATAATCAACCGGAAACGCTTCATAAAGAAGAATTGGTGTTTGAGAACGTGAAGCTAACCCAAAGGAGTTATAAATAATTTAACCACTCAATAAATAAATAGAAATCATGAGTGAAAAAACAATGAATTTAACGCTGAAAGTTTGGCGTCAAAAAAACGAGAACACAAAAGGTAAATTCGTTACTATACAGGCAAATGGTATATCTCCTGATATGTCTTTCTTAGAAATGCTGGATGTAGTAAATGAAGACCTTACTAGAAAAGGAGAAGATCCTATATATTTTGATCATGATTGCCGCGAAGGAATTTGCGGTATGTGCTCATTACATATCAACGGGCAACCACATGGGCCTAAACAAGGAACTACTACCTGCCAATTGCACATGCGTAGTTTCCATGACGGCCAGACCATTGTAATCGAACCTTGGAGAGCAGCAGCTTTTCCTGTAATTAAAGATTTGGCAGTTGATCGTACCGCATTTGAGCGCATTCAACAAGCAGGAGGTTATGTCTCAGTCAATACAGGCGGGGTACCCGATGGCAATGCCATCCCTATTCCAAAGATTAAAGCCGATGAGGCGTTCGAATCTGCTACTTGTATCGGTTGTGGAGCATGCGTTGCTGCATGTAAAAATGCTTCTGCGATGTTATTTGTTTCGGCGAAAATCTCGCAGTACGCTCTACTTCCTCAAGGACAGGCCGAGCGCTATGACCGTGCACAGGCAATGGTAGAACAAATGGACAAAGAAGGTTTCGGTGCTTGTACTGTTACAAAGGCTTGCGAAGCGGAATGCCCTGTAGGCATTAAATTAACAAACATTGCTCGCATGAATAGAGAGTATTTAAATGCAAAGTTCTTTAAAGAAAAAACTATTCATTCATAAATTGCTTTACACTAACTAACTATATAAAGCGGCTTATCATATTGATAGCCGCTTTTGTTTTTTTGGTGTAATCACTTATTTATATCGCGTTGTTTTCTTTATTTGTCTCACCATCCTTGTCCGCCAGATTAAGCTTTATAGGAAGAGAATAAGATACACGCACAGGTTTACCATCGACTAAACCCGGTGCCCATTTAGGCGATGTCCTCAACAACTCTAAGGCGGCTTCACCTGTTCCATAACCCAGATCTTTCAAAAGCTTGGGTTCGCTCAATGATCCGTCCCGTTCTACAATAAAACTCAAATGCAAGCTACCTGAAACCTTGTTCTTTTTGGCCTCAGCTGGATATTTATAATTTTCACCTACCCATTTGTAGAAAGCGCGCATTCCGCCCGGAAAGGCAGGCTGAACCTCCACATCGTTGAAGCTTTGTATTTTTTTATCCATTACCGTATCTTGCTGTGCCATTATCTGAACAGAAGATATCACGTCGCGTCCCTTCTTTGAATCTTTATTTGGCATATAGCCAACAATCACGATGTCTTCTAGATTTTTATATCCCGATAACTCGGTAAGAGCTGTTGTTTTCTCTTCAAAATTTTCGCTCTTCTCGGGATCCATCATAACGAATTTTATCCTTAATATATGCTTTCCTTCCGGCATTTCGTCTTTAACTTCCGATAAATGCAGTACCCGTTCTACCTCTTCTTCTTGCTTATAACCAATGGTATTTAGTACTTTCGTTCTGATCAAATCATTTCCTCGTTTTTCAAAGGCTATATCTACTGCACCTTGTATATTTTTTTCCTTCGCTGCTTTCATGTACAAAACATTTTTGCCTACAAGCTTATAAAATGCACTATTCCCTTCCGCATTAAAAGAAAGAGCTCCTCCCAAGTCCTCCACGCGACTTACTTTTGCTGACGAAAAAATCAACATGCAAAAAAACAAGGGTACTATCAACAAATACTTAAGTGATGCTATTCTTCTCGATTTATCTTTAAACAACATTTTTACCCTACTTTTAACAAAGGAGTGATCTAAAAAATTATTGGCCAATAATTTAGAAGAAGTAGAGAACGTACGACTGATTAGTAATTCCGCGTAAGCTATTTTTTCATCATTGCTCTTATTAACAGCTTCGTCTGCAATATATTCATGGGTTAGTTTGGCAGATTTACTTAAGTAATACACAACAGGGTTAAACCAGTTAAAAATTTTAACGAGCTCAAAAAACAATACATCTAATGTATGGTATTGATTAGCATGGACTTGCTCGTGGTTTAATATAGCATCGCTCCCTTCTTGAGCTTTATCTACATGAATGATATGCATAAAAGAGTAAGCCTCTCCTGCCTCATTAATCCTCAACCGCTTTTTCAATAAATCGCTCTCCTTATTAGTAATATTGTGCTTACCAGACAGCCCGTTGCATAAAAATATATCCAAACTGGCAGGTTCAATATTCCACTTTCCGTTACTTCGGCTTGAGCAGGGTTGCCATAAATTGTTACTGTATCCAAATTTGTTCGTGCAATCATAACAGTGGACGTTTTAAACAAGTCTTGTAACCAGTCTAAATGTATTATTGGCAATAAAAAAGAAAGCCCTGTGCTACCTACAAGATAGATTCTATTCCATTGAAAAAAGGTTTCTTTTGATAAAAGAAAATAGTAGAGTATATAAAATAGAAATAAGTATGTATTGGCAATAATTAGGTAATTCATAATCGTTCGATTTAATGGTTCATAATTGTGAATAACTCATTTCTTTTTGGCTTTTTCCAATAGTTGAAGAAGTTCATCCGTGTCTTTCATATTCAGCTTTTTTTCCTCCAGGAAAAATGACAGCATTTTTTGAGCAGAATTGTCAAAATATCCCGACAATAGCTTTCCAGTAGCAAATTCTTTGTAATCGTTTTTACTGATTTTTGAAAAATAGCGATGACTTTTACCAAAACTTTCATGCCCGACAAAGCCTTTGGTTTCCAAAATACGGATGATCGTGGATACCGTATTATAAGCCGGTTTCGGTTCGTCCATTTGCTCAATAATCTCTTTCACAAAAGCTTTTCCTAGCTTCCACAACTCTTGCATAACCTGCTCTTCGGCTCTCGTTAATTCTTTAATGTTCATAATTATTATTTTAAATAATTTTCATTACGTTGAGTACTCAATAATACAAACTTAAAACTAAAAAATTAGTTTTGCAACTATTTTCTTAGTTTATTCAGAGTGAAGCAA